>DJUJ01000057.1:54517-81697 GCA_002438345.1 Paenibacillus sp. UBA6285 | reverse complement strand
CTTCGAATCGCTCATCATCCGGCCCCGATTTTTCCGTATATTGGATGAAGAAGACACCATCAGGATTGAAATTATATTCGGAATGCGGCAGCCATTCATTATGTATATGATTCCAAGTGTTCTGAAAAGCTGAGTGAGGCACCCCATTTGCCGTAAATATGGCATAGGTTGATGCAGGAAAGGTCTTCTGCACAAGCCCTTCAGGAATGAAGTTGAGCTGCTTCACTTCGACAGCAAGGAGGAACTCATGATCCCAAGCAGCTTGTTCCCACAATTGTGGTACGGATGTACGATTCTGAAATAGACCCAAATAACAACCGCTGCCTTGAACTTTTGAGGGTATGGAGTCGAATTTAGCATCAATATCTAACTCGCCAAAAACAAATTCCCAAAGATTTGGATAAGGCTCTCCAGAGGCATTAACATTTGTCCAACCGATAACATGTAGTTCTGGCAAATCACGCAGTTCAACCATTGTTTGACCCTCCCAGTAATTTTCTTCATCAATATTATAAATTATTCCAAAGGGGTTAGGAGGGGGATTTATCACGATATCATGATTAAAGACAAAAAGGATACTGACCGCATATCAGCTAGTGGGCTGAGTGATGAGGTGAGTATCCTTTTTCAAAATTTCTTATTGAATGGATTATTTCAGAAGCTTGGTGATATAGGATTCGATCTGCTGAGGAGTAGTTTTAGGAGCAAAACGCTTAAGGACACGGCCTTCTTGATCCACCAGGAACTTGGTGAAGTTCCATTTCACGCTTTTTGAGCCTAGAACACCAGGAGCTTCCTTAGATAAGTATTTGAATAAGGGATGTGCTTCATCGCCTTTTACATCAATCTTCTCGAACATTGGGAAGGTTACCCCATAGTTAATCTCGCAGTATTCTGCAATTTCATCACTTTCGCCAGGCTCTTGGCCAGCAAACTGATTGCTTGGGAAACCAAGCACTTCGAATCCACGATCCTTAAATTTCTCGTACACTTCCTGAAGCCCTTTATACTGAGGAGTAAATCCACATTTGCTAGCTGTATTCACAACAAGGAGCACTTTGCCTTTGTACTTGGATAATGATTCCTCTGCACCCCGAAGAGTGTTGACCTCAAAATCATAAATACTCATGGATGCCACCTCCTTTGTAATCTCGAATTTTGATTTATCGCAATTTAATTGTACACCATTTATGGTGGGGAGCCAAATAAGAAAGTTCCATGAATCATTAACGCCCATTCGGTTTATTAAATCATGGGGAAATGAATGATCATAGATTAAATGTATCTGTATATATTTTATGGAAATAATGACTGAATAAAGACGTTAATCGTAAACGAGTAATAAATAGCCTCCTTGTTACGCGTCTTTGGTTGACATCACCCTTAAAATTCTTTAATATGTCTAAGTATCTGAGAATATGTTGCGTGTGCAATTTACAACCAAAAATTTAAATAATGGGTGATGAAGATGTCTTACAGACCGAATATTACGAATGTGACCAAAGCCAGCAGCAACGATAAGGAAGGATTGTACGAGTTCATTATCAAGCTTGCTGATGGAACGGAGTGCCGTGCGTTTTATAATCGGTTTCCGGAATGGAAAATGACGAACATCAGCCGCCTGCTTAAAACTCCATGTCCAATTTGCCGCAAAGATTTCGCCTGTAAATGCATGGAGGCATTCACTGCTGATTTCGAAGGACAAATGATCGGAGATCAATGGATTGAAAAGGCAATTGCTGAATAATTAAAGAACGGTACATGTTGGCGCGGGATTTCTATCCCGCGTTTTTGTTTACCCAAAATATGCGATACACTTATCTTTATCAGGGAGGGGGAGCTATGAACGAGGAGCAGAACATTATGCAAAATAAATCCATTGTGTTGATCGATGGGGTGTGTCATCTTTGCCAGGGGTTGATTCGTTTCATCATCCCGCGTGATCCCAAGGCTAAATTTCTATTCGCACCTTTACAAAGTGAAATTGCCGCTAAGCTAATGAATGAGGCTGGACTTCAGCCAGGACAATTGAACACAGTTGTATTGCTGGAGAACGGTGTGTGTTATACAGAGTCAGCCGCAGTACTGCGCATTGCGCGTAGATTGAGATGGCCTTGGCCTGCTGCGTATTTCTTCATTATAGTGCCGCGCCCAATCCGGAATATCCTTTACCGCTATGTAGCAAGGAATCGTTACCGTTGGTTCGGGCGTGATGAACAGTGTCTGCTCCCAACACCGGAGATCAAACAAAGATTTTTGTAATCCAGAATCTGGGTGGATGTGGCTATTCCCAGTGAGACCACGCTTTAAGTACTATATAAGTCATATAGAATATGGAGATGAATTATGAATAAAGGAAAGCCCAAGGGATTTATGCGTTTTGATTGGCCTTTTCATTTTGTGACGATGCCGCTTGCGCTAATTTTGTTTGTGTGGTCGGCGATTTATGCTATTCAAGAGATGCGTGATGATGGTGCTTTAACGGTGCCATTGCTGTTATTCGGCTTGTCCTTATGCCTACTATTTGCGATTACAAGAATTCGTATATATGCGACAAAAAATCAGGACCGCGTGGTGAGAGTGGAAGAGCAGTTTCGCTATTTCCGTCTGACAGGCGAAGCTTTGAATCCAGAGCTTGAAATAGCCCAAATTATAGCGCTACGCTATGCGGGTGACGATGAGTTTCCAGCACTATGTCAGCGGGCGGTGAAGGAGAAGCTCATTCCTGCTGATATTCGGTCTGCCATTAAGAACTGGCGCGAAGATAAGATGAGAGTATAGTATCCAGCTAGTGTGCGAAAAAACTTATTGCTGCCTTCTTATATATATGCTACTATAGCTGTAAATTAAAGGAATAGTAACGGAAGCACCGTTCAATTACCGTATCCACGGTTATTGTCGGTGCTTTTTTTGCTGTCTTTTTTGAGAAAATAATGGATTTCTTCTTATCGAAAGGAGCGTGGTTTCATGGCGGCAAGGATTGTGCTCGCAGTGCGTGAAAGTCAATATATCGAACCATTACTGCACTATCTTCACCACAGCGAGTACGGAGAAATGCTGCGTATTACGGCTTTTAGCCGAATGGATGCTTTTATCGAATTTATGAGGGGAGAGGACATTCCGGATGCTGTTGTGGGGGACTCTTCTTTCATCGAGACTTGGCTAGTAGAGGGAAGAAACACGGTTCCATGGGCAGTTTTGAGTGAGGATGCAGGTTATCTTGGCAAGAGTGCTAAGAGTCTGGCTGGGGGAGTGATGATTGCAAAATATCAGGCGTTGCCTTCTCTCCTGGGAGCATTTCTTCAGTTATGTGAAGTCCAAAGAGGCAGAGGATCTTCTGTGCTAGATGAAACGCTGTTACTGGGTGTTGTCTCTTCTAGCGGTAACATCGGCAAAACCACGATAGCACTGAATATGGCTAAGCAGCTTGGAGAAATGGGTCTTTCGGTATTTTATCTGAACCTTGAAAGTGTAGACAGCAGTGGGTTATTTCTCCGAATCCCTGCAGGTCATACGCCTGGACTAGAGCGACTGCTATATGAAATAAAGGCCAGTCGAGACAAGGAAGAAGCAGATAAGATCGAATTAGGACAATACTTCATTAGATATGATAACCTCCGAACGGCTGCTTTCAGGCCAGTTATCAATGTGAAGGAAATGCTACAGATGACTTTGCAAGATACGCAGGATTTGTTAGAGCGGCTGGTTGCGGAGAGAAACTTTGACGTTGTTATTGTGGACACCGGCAGCATCGAGGAAGAACGTGCGAAAGCTGTGCTACAGCGAAGTGGGATTCTACTGTGGGTCCTGAAAAATGATGATGTAAACATGTATAAGACTATGAGATGGCTATCGCATTGCACCGCTCCTAACTCTGGCATGTCACCCCATGTGATGGACAAGAGTAAATTTGTAGTCAATTTTGCGGTGGATCGTTTGGAAGAGTGGGTGCCTCCTGAAGGAATTACCATTGAAGGCGTATGCCCCTTTATCCCATCATGGACGCTGCAACACCGTGAGGAGCTCTTTTTGAACTCTCCACAATTTCAGCGGGAAATCTTGCAGTTATGTAAGCGGATTGTAGAGCCGGCACTCCCATTAGTTTTTACCGGGAAGAACTTGCATGAATGAGGAGATGTTCAGGGCGCTGCGTAGTGAGATTCGTGCAGGGCTTGATGTAACTTCTGCAGTGGGAAACCGTGAACTCACCGGTTATATCGAACGAACGATTTTAGAAAGTGAAAGTCTCCGTTACTTAACCGCGCAGGAGAAGCATNNTCCGAGGATTGGATGTGCTTCAGCCATTAGTGGATAATCCGGCGATCACGGAGATTATGATAAACAGTCATACTGAGATTTTTATAGAAGAGGAGGGTCAGATTCGTCGTCTTCCATTGGAATTTGAGTCCAGTAGCAGGCTGGAGGACATTATCCAAACGGTAGTATCCGGTGTTAACAGGGTAGTAAATGACTCCTCTCCTATCGTTGATGCTCGACTGAAGGATGGATCCCGTGTGAATATCGTACTTCCGCCAGTCTCGCTGAAAGGACCAGCGATGACCATACGTAAGTTCCCGGAGACGCCGATGACGATGCATGAATTGGTGAGTCGTGAAGCTTTAAGCCTGGAAGCAGCAGAGCTTCTGCAAATCTTAGTTGCTGCTAAATACAACATTTTTATAAGCGGGGGGACTGGCTCGGGGAAGACCACCTTTCTAAATGCGTTATCTCAGTTTATCCCTTCACAGGAGAGGGTCATAACAATAGAAGATTCTGCTGAGCTACAGATTGTAACTGTACCTAATCTTGTATCCTTGGAGACGAGGAATGCGAATACCGAAGGTAGAGGGGAGATTTCCATTCGAGATTTGATTCGATCTTCGCTGCGGATGAGACCCAATCGAATTGTTGTGGGTGAGGTACGGGGAGCGGAATGCCTCGATATGCTACAGGCGATGAACACTGGACACGATGGTTCGTTATCAACGGGTCACTCCAACAGCGCGCAAGATATGGTCAGTCGTCTGGAGACGATGGTGTTAAGTGCTGCGGATCTGCCGGTAACGGTTGTTCGTCAGCAAATCTCATCGGCGATTGATATTTTCGTACACTTGTCCAGGCTCCGTGATCGTTCTAGGCGAGTAATGGAAATTAGTGAGGTTGCAGGCCTAAAAGATGGAGAAGTGGTCTTAAACCCTCTATATGAATTTCAAGAGTCCGGTGAGCGAGAGGGATGGGTACAAGGGGAGCTAGTTTCTTGTGGAAACCCACTTATGCATACAGCAAAGCTTAGAATGGCTGGTGTAACCTCCTACCCGTTATCACAGCATGGATTCTGAATTCTAAAAGGGGGAAGAGGTAGTGCTTAAGATTAAGTTTGCTGCTGAAAAACCTAAGGAAGCTGATTCCAGAGGCCATTCATTATTGCCGGATTATACGGTATACGAGTTGACCTTGGTACAGAAAATTATGGCTATCGCAGTAGGTAGTTTGTTGCTGTTTGGAGTGGGATATCTTTTTTATCATCATTGGATACTGTCGTTACTGCTTATGCCAGGTGGTCTGTATGCACCTCGTATGCTGCGAAATTATTTGCTGAAAAGACGCCGGAGTATGCTTAATTTACAGTTTAAACAGACGTTATTTTCATTGTCTTCCTCGCTCTCAGCAGGGCGCTCGGTTGAGAATGCTTTCCGGGAAGCGGTCCAGGATTTACGTATGCTCGACCCGGAGGGGGGCGGTGATATGATCTCGGAGCTAAATATCATCTGTACGCGCATGGAATACGGTCAGCCAGTGGAGGAAGCGCTTCGGGATTTCAGTGAAAGAGCAGGAATGGAAGATATCGAGCGGTTCGCTGACGTGTTCTCTGTATGTAAACGTACAGGTGGTGATCTTGTAGAAGTAGTGCGCCATACGTCTACGATTATTGGAGAGAAGCTGGATATTCAGCAAGATATTGCTGTAAGCATTTCACAGAAGAAATTCGAAGCTAAGGCGCTGTTGATATCCCCACTGATCATGGTGATCTTTATGAGTTTGACTGCAGGAGACTATATGCAGCCCATGTACACAGGAGCGGGTATAGCCATATCGACACTTGCACTAGTAGCTTTGTTTTTATGTTATCTCTGGACTACTAAAATAATGGACATTCCGCTGTGAAGGGGATGAAATCATGCGATGGTTATGTGCTGTAGTCACTATTATTTTACTGGTTGTCTGGGTTCTGTTACGAATTCAATGCGGAAAAAGATATGCCGGATTAAGAGGACTTCCTATGGAAGGATTACGTCTTCGAAAGCTGGGTGAACCGCTGCTGTTGCTCATTGAGAAAAGCGGCATCGCCAGCCGTTTTCCATCGTTGATGTTCAGGATTCAGCGTTCCCTGCAGCGAAGTTACGGGATGCGTTACAGCGCAGAACGGACACTGCTGTTCATGGGTGAGATGCTTAGTTACAGTTGGTTGTTGCTTGTGGGTGGAAGTTTGATCACAGGGTTCAGCGGCGATCAGACAGGTGTAATTTTGGGTTCTTTCTTGGCGGTGGCTCTACCGGCTGCTATGGTCAGTGATTTACATAAAAAGGTGAGGGTGAGAGAGCAAAATATTATGCTTGAGCTACCAGAACTCCTGAACAGTATTGTACTGCTGGTAGGAGCAGGTGAGACCGTGCAACGGGCGATTATCCGCTGTGTGGAGAGCCACCGAGGTAATGCTAATCACCCACTGTATAAGGAGCTTAGGATCATGACCAGTGAATGGGAAGGAGGATATTCATTTCAGCAGGCATTCGAGAATTTTAGCAAGAGATGCGCAGTGCAGGAGGTATCGTTGTTCACGACGACGGTTCTTCTGAATTACCGCAGAGGTGGAGCGGATTTTGTGTTATCGCTGCGCGACCTATCGCGGATGCTGTGGGATAAACGGAAAGCTATCAGCCGAACGCGAGGGGAGCAAGCTTCCTCCAAACTAGTCTTTCCGATGGTAGTTATCTTTTTGATAGTAATTGTACTGGTGGGAACACCAGCATTCATGATGTTAAAAATGTAGGAGGATGGAACTAATGATGACGACAATGTTGGGTAGTGTGAAGAGTTTTTGGAAGGACGAGGAAGGCCTGGGGACACTGGAAATGATTCTGATTATTGCTGTGTTGATTGCGGTCGTTCTTTTGTTTAAGGACAAGATTCAGGAGGTAGTGGAGGCTTTGATTAAAACTGCGGGAGAAAAGAGCCAGGAAGTATTCGAGTGAACAAGCTTAAGGACGATCGAGGTAGCTTTACTATTGAAGCTTCACTTCTACTGCCGATGGTCATGTGTATTACAATGCTTCTTCTATTCTTCTGTTTGTATAGCTACCAGAAGTCCATGCTCCTGCAAGTGGCCTCAGGGGCTACTGAGCGTGCAGCTTACAATTGGGACAACAGCCATAAAGAGGTTTCTGGCTCCTATGCTGCTGGTGAGTATGACTCCCTTTATTGGAGAATTGGAGACGATGCTTTGCTAGCCTCATTATTCGGCAGAGAAGCTGGAAGTGATGGCGCGACAATAGAGCTACCTGGTGAAGTGTCAGATGAAAGTGATCTACCGGTGATTAAACTCAGACATTCGTCCATTATGATTCCGAATAATATGCCGGGAAATATGAACTACGCATACACACTTACCGGACGGAAAGTAAGCGCTGAGTTAAATCGCCTACTGAACTTACCAGTACTTGATGAAGTTTTGTCTGATGAGGCAAAGCCAAATGTAAAATCTCAATCTATCATCGCTGAGCCTGTTGAGTTTATTCGTACGGTCGACTTGATGCGTTACTTCGGGGCTAAGTTCAAGGGAGGCTCAGAGGGTAGTAGTGGGTCTGGAGTCCACATGGATAAGAAGGATGCATCCGCAATGATGACTAAGCTTCAGGATAAGTGAATATTTCCTTGCTAGTGGATCTTGTCTCTATTGAAGGTAGGGATAAGGAGGGAGGTTTTGATGAGGACCATCTTTACCAGTTGCCTTGTTAGCGGTAAGAGTCGAAAGAGACAGAGGCAGAGTAAGGGTAAAACGGAAGGTTCGGTCTCAATTTTTTTAATCATGGTACTGGCTTTCGTCTTTCTATTTACCGCTGTGCTGATTGATTATGCGCGGATTGCTGCCTTAAATGTTCAGGAGGAACGTCTAGCGAGGGCTAGCGTTCGCTCTGTAATGTCATCCTACGATGTTGAGCTACGAGAAAAGTATGGTTTATTCGCCTTTGGAGAGAGTGACGGGGATATGCTGCTGTCTCGGGTACTCAATGACAATATGCATAAAAGTGGTCGGAGTGACGCGTTCAATCTTGTACCCTTCGCACTGGAATCGTCATCTTTGGAATGGAGCAGGCCGCTGGGTAGCTATGATGTTGTTAGTCGACAAATACTGGAGGAAATGAAGTATAAGGCTCCGGTGGATTTTGCTTTGGAACTGGCAGGTAAATTCAAGCCGATGTCAGGAGTAATGGCAGAGGCCTCACGGGCTACTGAATTACTCAGTAAGCTACAGCCGTTATATGACGAGCGAGAAGAGGCTTTGGATCTTATGTTAGAGCGGAGAAGCCAAGCTGCGGAGAGTGGAAGAAGGTTACTTCAATGGATTATGAATCCGCCTGCAGAGTCCATTTCAGCCAGTTCGCTCGGAAGCATGCAATCCGCCGCGGATATCCCCGCACAGTATAGCGACTACCTTAGTAAATACTACGATGATCTTTATCGTGATAGTAAAAAGCCTGCAAAGTACACTTATCAATTGTCTCTCTACCGGAGCCGAACTACTGAGATGTTATCGAGGCTTCCTGCCTTATTAACAGCTTTTCGTGAAGATCATGAACGATTAATGGAGGGAGCGAAAGAAGAGTTAAAGAAGGCACAGCAATTGAATGACGAGATGAGAAATGTATTGGAACAGTCACGAATGGAGGGGGTGGATCTATCAAATGATCCTGCTAATGACTGGGATATTCCGGGAAGCTCAGGAGAGATAAGCTCAGACCCGCTTAAAAAGCTGCGTGAGCAGGAAGATGCACTGATTCTCTCCTCAACTGATCTAAGTCAGATGGAGAATAGTATATCCACGCAGCAAAGAGCTTACGAGGCCATTGAACCGATCGTAGCAGGAATGTCAGGTGTGCTGTATGAAGCTTTGAGTGACGACGGTGACTCCTACCGAATGATATCTTCTGTTCTTGAAGCTGCACGTGTGGTGAATAACTATCTACAGAACTACGGTGAGAAGGGAAGTATTATCGCTAGTGATTTGGCTTTAATCGAACAGCACCGTAGCTCAGATAAAGAGCGTAAGCAATTGGAGAGAGAAGCAAAATCGAAGCTGGGTGAAGCGAAAACATTGCTTGATAAGATTCGAATGATGGGTAACGGAGTGACAGATTCTCTGAAAAGCTATCAAACACTTCGTCAATATTACGAGGAGAATATTGTTTTTAATAAGGAATTAGTATCAGATCCACTTGTTAAATCTGAAGTCAGCTCTAACCCGTATGCTGCTGGAAGTTCGGCGATGGAGAATATGGATGGAATCTATACGGCGATGAGTAGCATTATGGCAGGAGCTAGAGATAGACTTTTCCAAACAGAGTATTCTGCCCTCTATTNNAGCATCAGGTTCTGTTGAGAACACAACCGAACTGACGGATCAGCTTAATCCTCAAGCGCAGGAGCTGGAATACATTCTTTATGGATTCCATAATCCCGCAGGAAATGTAGCCGCAGCGTATGCTGAAATATTTGCCATGCGGCTATCTATTCGAACGATGGAAGGTTTTATTGAGAAGGCAAGCTTAGGAAATCCATTGGCTGTTCTGGCCGCGGCATTGTTGTATGGCATCCAGCAAGCTATTCAGGACATGTTGTTACTCTGTGAGAAAGATTCCATACCACTGTCCAAATACTTACCAGCCCAGCTGACTTATCGCGATCATTTGCGTCTGTTTATGATGATGCATGGAGGCGGGAATGTTCAGTTATCTCGGATGCTGGCTCTCATTCGACTGAACACAGGAATAAATCCAGATGAAAGAAGTACCTATGTCTCATCGAATATTAAGCTCGGAATGCGGCTATGGTTTCTGCCGGGTGTTGTGAAGCTATTGGATTATAGCGCTGGGTATTCTGGAGAAGTGCAAGGCAGTACATATATGAGAGCAGTACAGGCTGATTTTTCATACTAGCAGGAGGTTGGTAAGGATATGGGGGATGGGGACTGGATTAGGGGGAAGACGAAGGAAGAAGGCAGCATGGTAGTAGAAGCGGCAATGGTTCTTCCGATCTTCCTAATGTTTGTTCTGTTCCTAATTTCTATCGTACAGATGACCTTGTATTCGACAGCCTTGCAAAGCACAGCATCCGATACTGTGAAATCTATTTCAACGCATATGTAACCGGCAGCTTTGGCGGTACAGAAATGGGGAGCAACAAGTGAAGTTGGTGCTGATCCAGTGAAAGGTGCCACGGATCTATCCGCTGGCAATCAAGCTGAATCGAATTGGACGATTCCTCGCTTGTCACTTACAGATTGGGGCAGTAGTTATGCAATGTCATTACCTAAACCGCTGAATGAGTGGGTCATGTCGGCTTTAGAGAAGGGCGAAGGACCTCTGCAGAAGCTACAGGCTGAGACCTCTGAGGTTGTACTGGATCTAGCGATTAAACCCTTATTGAAGCCGTATATGTCATCGGACTTACTGGATTATGATCGAATTCATGTATCCAACATTATCGTGCCTGAGTTAAAGATGGGTACCCGACCTTATTTTGGATTGGTTGTTAGCTATGAGCTGCCGATGAAGGTTCCTTTTCTAAACCAACACATTGTACTTGAAGCAAGTGCTGTTGAACGTCTTTGGATCGGGGATACAGGAGAGGGTACAAATAAGGGCAATAACGGCACTGGTAAACCAGAGGATTTCATTACAGTTTTGGAAAAACCAAATCCAGCTGTAGCCAATAAGCAAGGTAAAGTTCGTGCCAAGATTCCGCCGAATGCTTCCNNATCCGTTTTTTATAAAAGCGGGGGAAGCACTGCCAAATATTTAGGCTGGAAACAAGCGGACGCGAGTGGATATATCGAGTGGGAGTGGAAAATTGGTGTAAATACCACACCGGGCTCGTGGCCATTTGTAATTCAGCTCGATGACGGTAGATCTATTGAGGTGATGTTCACAGTAGTGAAATAAGTGAAGGGGAAAGGAGTGTATTCCATGGCGGAGTGGGCATTCTGGGGGTGTCTGCCGTTTCTGGCAGCTGCATTTATTACAGATATAAAGTCGATGAGAATACCAAACTGGATCACTGTGTCAGGCTTGCTTGCCGGTCTGCTTGCTCAAGCGCTGATGAACGGCTGGGATGGACTGCTGAAGGCTGGTGTGGGTGCTGCTGCAGGATTTACAGTGCTTCTGATCATGCATTTGATAGGAGCGGTTGGCGCGGGGGATGTTAAGCTTTTTGCCGGGATCGGGGCGTGGACAGGAATACTGTTTACATTGCAGGTCGTGATGTACTCCGTTCTGTTTGGAGCTTTAATAGGCTGGCTAATTGTCTTAAAGAGACGGGAGACAGGTAGGCGTACGCGTAAGATCATTAACGCGATTTCTGGATTTATATTATTGAAGAGTTCATTTCTATTAAAGAATAAGGATAGTGAGCTGTTGAGATTTCCTTTCATGCTGGCTGTAATCCCTGGTACCATATGCGCTTATCTTTATTTTTAAAAAGGAGGTGGTGATGCTTGTTGTACGGATTAACCCGTGACTTTATGCAGCAGGACGGTATATATATGATGCTTGGCGAACCAGAAGGGATGCCGGTGGGTAAGCTTAATATGGTTCAAGCTCGTATGCTGATGAACACCGAAATTCCTCATCATTTAAGGTTGTTACTTAGGGAAATCGATTTGAAGGTAACCATGGAATATGCTGTTCTGCGCAAAAAAATGCTCAGTCATTTGCTCAAAAGTGAGAAGCTGAGCATGACCTCATTTTTTGGCTTACTTCTGCAAATTGCGCAAGGGATGGAAGATGGCAGGTTATATATGCTTCGGGCGGATCAATATGCTTTGCATGAAGATTATATTTTTATTGAAGGCTCGTTGCAGAGTGGTAAGGTATACCTCACCTATATCCCTGTTCAGGGCAATGAGCCTACTTCTAGGCTGGGAGATTCCCTCAAGTCGTTGATCATGGTGCTAATGGCGTCTATCACAGAGCTTACTGGCAGTGGTGTTCAAAGAGTATTGCAATACTGTGGGGAAGAAGAATTTACACCAGCGGGCATAAAGGGTCTTCTCTCAGAGCTGTTAACAGAGGGCGACTCTGGTAGAAGACAATTCAGTAGTAACGAAGAAATGGCATCCATCTCACCTAAGATGACAGAAGTACGTCTGGTAGAACCTGAAAGACGAATGCAAGAGAGAGTAAGGGAACTGTTTGTGAATGAGGTAGCTGCTCCCCAGAAAAAAATAAGTGAGCGGAACGAGGAGAAGGGTCTGCATACGCAACAGAACACAGCTCCGTGGTTAAGCAGCTATTCCATTCCAAATCTTAGGATGAAAGAAGAGGAGCGGTCGCTTCGGTCTACAGACGATGATAAGTTGACGAATTCACAATCCTCAAGCTCAAGAACCTATTTAATTCTAGGGTGCTTATTGGGAGATGCTTTATTATGGAAATTCCTATATCTGAATAGTCCCAAGCCGTTATGGTTAGCCGTTTGTGGGATCGTAACGATTGCCTTGGCTACCTTAAGCTGGATGGTATGGAGTGAAAGGATAAGGTTTGGAAGTAACGAAGAAAAGGAACATACGAGTGAGGATTCCGAAGATACAAACTGGAGTCCGAGTCGAAGAGAATTGGAGTGGAATTTCGGTAGGAATCCTGTGACCACTGCGCGTCCCGCAGCAACGATTCCAAAGGTAGATCCGCATCCATCCGATCCTTTATCTAGCATTCCATCATTACGATCTGAATCAATCACAGAGGAACATAGCTTTGTAACACCACCAGAGCCTATAGCGCCAACTGCTTTATTATCACGGGAGGAAACACCCGAGCAAGGTAAACGAAAAGACATGTTAGCTCGAAATGTTCCTTATCTCAAAAGAAGCGATGAGGAAGAGGCAGAGACGGAAACCATTGCGTTAAACCGAACTAGCTTCATCATCGGCCGCTCGGCAGAAGTAGCTCAGTATGTGGAAAGATCAGAAGGAGCTTCAAGAGTACATGCAGAGATATCTAGGAGTTCAGGCGGATACGTACTAAAGGATCTCGACTCCAGAAATGGAACGATTTTTCAGGGAGAAGTCATGATCCCTTATAAAGAGTACCCGCTGTCAGAGGGAACCGTATTTAAGATTGTAAAAGGAAGTTACACATTCCACATGGGATGAAGAGTACAAGCAAAGAATATTGATTCTGCTATTTTTTCCTTTTCAAATCTTCTAAAGCGGTTTGAAGTGTGGGAAAGGTAAAGCTAAAGCCCTGCTCTAATGCCGCTGAAGGAAGGACGCGTTGTCCTTTGAGCAAGATCTCGGACAATTCACCTACTGCTGTTTTTAACAGGATGGCTGGTAGTGGGAACCAATGCAGCCGTTTGTATACTTTGCCGATCGTTCTACCGAACTCTTCGTTCGTAACCGGATGTGGAGCAGTCGCATTAACAGGTCCGGAGATTGCGGGATTCTGAATACAAAAATCGATCAGACGGACGATATCCATCAGGTGAATCCAGGAGACCCACTGCTTTCCCGTGCCAATGTTACCACCAAAGCCGAGTAAATAGGGAAGCTTCATCTTGGGGAATGCTCCGCTTTGGTTGCCGAGCACAACCCCAGTACGCAACTTGATTACACGGATATTCTTGTATGCTTCATCTGAAGCTTCTTCCCATGTCTTAACCACGTCAGAAGGGAAATCCATGACATGGGATGGCGAAGATTCACTAAAGATATCTTGTAAAGAAGTTCCGTAAATAGCCACAGCGGATGCTTGAATGACTACAGAAGGTTTGTGTTTCAAACGGTCGAGTAGCTTAGCGGCAGAGGAAACGGTTGCAAGCCGTGATTGCATAATTGCTTTTTTCCCGCTTGGACTCCAACGCTGGCTAAGTGAAGCTCCAGCAAGATGAATCAAGGCGTCCGTATTTTCTACGGGAGTTGAATCAGCGTTTAGGCTGTCCCATGTGTGGTAACTCAGCTTAGGATGATAAGGTGCAGCCTTAGATAGATTGCGACCGACGATTGCAACTTCATTGCCTGCTAGTAGCCAGTATTTTGTTAGTTCACTGCCAATAAAACCGGTGCCGCCACATATCACATATTTCATAAGGTTGGCCTCCGTTCTGAACGCGACATTTGATTAACAATCACTTAAACAAATGCTGGTAAGCAGAGTAATCGATTTTATTCTTTTCGAGAAAATTGACGAGGAAACGATTGTCACGCCGTGGTGTGGCGACTATGTAACCTTTAATGCAGTGATCACGAGTAACCTCTTTCGCATTGCTTTCCACAGCGATCTTACCGATCTCGGCAGCAATAGAATGTTTGGCGATATCGCGAAAAGGACTAGGCACAGGTTGGACAAGCTGGTCTAAAAAAGCTTTTGATTCATCACTCCAGAGTGAACGGCTGCGTTCCACCCAGTAATTTTGCCAGTCTAGCTTTGATTTTCCATCGGCTTTCGGCAATACCTTTAGGAATTTTCGGAACATAAAAAAACCGCCGATACACATGGAACCCAGCAGCATAAATGTCCAGAAAGCGATAGAGTTCATGAACCAATTGCTCGGTGTTGCGGATAATAAACCAAGTCCTGATTGGATAGACATGCATACACCACCTTTTGGCAATGAGTATTCTCACATAATTTAATCTCATATTAAAGTATAACTTATTTCCAAAGTTTTGCGAAGCAGAACCCAGCATATTGACCTTGTCTAGATTTATTTTTCTGATCACGGTAGAATAGGGGATAATTCGTGAAGGAAAGAGGGAAGAAGTATGCTGAANNCGAGACCGCAGCAAATGAAGCAAATGAGTATGGTTCCAGCTCATTTATGATATATACAGGAGCGCCACAGAACACGCGCCGCAAGCCGATTGATGCCATGTATCCCGTTGAAGGAAAGCAAGCAATGAAAGAAAACGGTGTGGAGGAGATTGTCGTCCACGCACCTTACATTATTAATCTCGCTTCCTATAAAGAGAATACGTATCAGTTGGCCGTTGATTTCTTGCAAGAGGAAATCCGCCGTACTCATGCGCTTGAGGTCAAGCATATCGTATTACATCCAGGCGCATTCACTGATAAGGATGCTGAGTACGGTATCCAACGGATTGCAGATGGCCTTAATGAGGTTCTTGGGGGAACCAATGAAACGGAAGTTCATATCGCTCTAGAAACTATGGCTGGTAAGGGAACAGAGATCGGGCGCAGCTTCGAAGAGATTGCTTCTATTATTGATAAGGTTGAACATAACGAGCGTTTGTCCGTATGTCTTGATACTTGTCACATTCATGATGCTGGCTATGATATCGTTAATGACTTGGATGGTGTTCTAAACAAGTTTGATGAGATTATCGGCTTGAATCGTCTTGGGGTTATTCATATCAATGACAGCAAAAATCCATGTGGAGCAGGTAAAGACCGTCATACTCCAATTGGTTCGGGTTGGATCGGCTTTGAGACGATTAACAAAATCGTCCATCATGAGAAATTGGCAGGGCTACCTTTCATTCTGGAGACGCCATGGGTTGGTAAAGATGCAAAGAAACAGCGTCCGATGTATGAGGTGGAGATCGCTTTGCTCCGTGGTAACGTAGCTGAACGATTTGGACCGGAATTTATAGAGGATGTTGAAAAACTGCGTGAGTTTTTTGCTAATAAGGAGATCGATTCCCGTCAATATGTGCTTAATGTCTGGGAGATGCTGAAGAACGATGCCAAGGCTAAAAAAGCTGATCCACGTGAACCGCTGGAGCGTCTATATGATGAAGTCATCGCTGCTGAGCTGTTCCCGCAATTGAGCGAGGAAGCAATTAATCATCGCTTGATTGCATGGTTAGCAGGCAAGTAAGTGCTCGTTCACGCATAAGTTAGACTTCAGATTGCACATGTAGATGAGAGGATGGGATGAGGATCATGGAATTACACGTAAAAAGAAACAATTCGTCAGGTGTTGAGTCATATTCCAACCGGGCGCGTATGCTCATTTCCTGTCCTGACGGACCGGGAATCGTGGCGGCTGTATCACATTTTCTGTATCAGCATGGCGCGAATATTGTGCAATCAGATCAGTATACGATGGATCCAGACGGCGGAATGTTCTTCATGAGAGTTGAGTTTGATCTTCCCGAATTAGGAGATCGTCTGGAAGAGATACGTTCTTTGTTTGGTGGGGTGGCTGAACGTTTCAAGATGAACTGGAAAATCTTTAATGTCCGTCATAAAAAAAGATTAGCCATATTTGTCTCTAAAGAAGACCATTGTCTTGTGGAGCTGCTCTGGCAGTGGCAAGCAGGCGATCTAGAAGCTGNNNNCTCTCGTCGTGAGCAACCATTTGGATATGAAATCGTATGTCGAGTCCTTCGGCATTCCTTTTCACCATATTCCAGTTACAGCAGATACTAAGGCTGAGGCGGAAAAACGTCAGCTTGAGGTCATCGGAGACGACATTGATGTTATAATTCTGGCTCGGTATATGCAGATTATCTCACCGTCGTTTATTGAGCACTATCGCCACCAAATTATTAATATTCATCACTCCTTCCTGCCAGCCTTTATTGGCGGTAATCCTTATGCTCAAGCGTACCAGCGCGGAGTTAAGATTATTGGAGCTACTGCTCACTATGTTACAGAAGAGCTTGATGGCGGTCCGATTATTGAACAGGATGTGCAGCGGGTTAGTCACAGTGATGATGTCATCGAGCTGAAGCGGATTGGACGCACCATTGAGCGGGTTGTTCTGGCTCGTGCGGTGAAATGGCATATCGAAGACCGGATCCTCGTCCATCAGAATAAGACTGTAGTATTTAAATAAAGGGTTGATTTCCGGTGAAAGTTTAACGGTATAAAGCCTAAGTGCTTTCGCCGGAACCCTATAATTTAATAGCTTTCTAAATCTCCAAAGGTAAAAAAAGCATTTTACCAGCAGCTTGGCTATTTACGCCAAGGTGCTTTTTGTCGTTTTCAACATCGTATTTTCAGGAGGTGGAAGGTTTGTCTTTACAGCGCAGGCAACTGTTGAAACGCAATTATTTCTTCGCAAGTCTCATTTTGATTACTGGAGTCGGCGGACTGTTGGGTTATGATCTCTATTTCAAGCCCTACGTACTATCCCGAACTGTGGTCAAAATTAAGGTGGAAGGCGGGGAGTTTCTTCCCAAAAACTATGAGCTGAAAGCAAGTGATTTATATCTGGATTCTGTTCAGACCAAGGATATACCTTCGGGTGTAATTACAGAAATCGCACAAGTGGAGCACAAAATTACGAATGTGAATCTGACCAACGGAAGTATTTTGACGGCATCATTAGTGGATGTTAGTGATTTAGAGCCCCTAAAGGATGAAGGGATTTTTCCTATACCGAAGGAGGCTATCTATGCCATCAATGGTTCACTGCGCAGCCGGGATAAGGTAGATATTTATCTTGTAGATGGAGACCGAGAGAGGCGGAGTGAATCGCTTAGCCCAAATAACAAGAAGGAAGAGGAAGAACTGATCGTGCAGAGCCCAATTAGCGAACCTGCAAAGGAGGTGTTTATATCTGGAGTCACCGTGAATTATGTGCGAACAGAAGACAATAATGATGTGCTGGATTCAGAAAAGGGCAACAACAATAATCGTTTCACTTCGACTGGCAAGGTGGCGACACCAGAATTGAAGTTGAAGAAAAGTGATGGTGAGCGGCTTGGACAATTTTTGGAGCAGGGGAAGAAGCTGTGGATCGTAAGGGTCGAGTAGGAGGGAAGAGCCTTGAAAATATTTAGTCTAGGCATAGATCAGTTAACCATTAATGATATCAAAAATGCAGGATTTATTGTAATCACACAAAGTGTACTTCCTGATCCATCTCATACGAAGGGCCATATGCTAATGGTTACCAGTGACCAGATTCAAGCTCAGTCACTTAGCGAACTGCGCCGGGATTATCCGAGCTCAACGATCCTATATGTATATTTGCAAAAGGGAATCAGTGGTTACCAAGCTGTACATATGCTGTGTGAAAGCTTAGGAATCTATTTTATCCCTCCTCGTTCTACCTCGTCAGTGGTGATAGAGAAGATTCGCTTTATTCTAGACGAGGATGGGGAGGAACGAAGTAATATGGTTGGTTTTTTTGGCTCCGGTCCGGGGATCGGCTGCACTAGTGTAGCCAAATTGTTCGCAAGGCGAATTGCCGCGGCAGGCCTTCGTGTTATTGTCCTTGGACTTGATTTATATGATCCCGGATATGACCGCAAAGCGACCATTAGTCTGGATAGGCTTCGATCAAGGCTCACAGGGAAGATGATTCATGATGAGGATTTTGAACAATTGATTAAGCAAGACGGCTACTCGTATCTCCCAGGCAATTACGATTACTTGAGCGCACAAGATTATCAGGAGGATGAGATTGAATATTTTTTGGCTAGAGCTGGGGCAAATGCAGATGTGGTTATTGCTGACTTTGGCTCTATTCCGGAAAGCGCAGCGTGGTATGTCGGAATGCACAAATCGGCACTGCGTATGATCGTCACTCATCCAAAGCATGAATACAGACTCGAACCTCTACTAGAGCTTGCTGGGCATATGGATCTACGTCCACATGATTTTCAACTGATTATTAACCGCAGTAATGTGGAAGAAATATCTTCTCCTAAAAATCTAGCACTTCGCTTTGGGACTGAAATCTTGCTGGAGCTACCGTATTACCAACCCTTGCAAGAAAGCTTACCTCTAGGCAAAAAAGAGCTGCAGCATGTGGATGATAAGGTACATTCTCTGCTCGTGTCCATGAGCCTAGCGCCAGAAGCTAAAAAGAAAGGTATATTCCTATGAATGGAAATCAACCGAACCGTCCGTTGTTCTCTCTAAAACAAAGTATTCTACGCATGAGCAAACCAGGTAAGGAAGACTTTTATGCATTTTTGCAAAAAATGAAAAACGATATGAACGAAGGGCTGGAACGTGAGGGTGATGCTTACTTCGAGTTAAATGCGAAGGCGCTAATTGGCGATCCGCAGGCAGTTAGTTTTTTTATGAATGAGATAGAGAAGTACTTACGGAAGACACCCTTTACGGGCAAGGTTCCAGAAGCATACCGAACGGCGGCAGAAGCGCTCTATCACGAGTGGAAGGGCTTTGGACCGGCGTATCGCTGGTTTACTGATCGTGCATACAGTGAGTCAACCGGGCTACAGATGATTGGAAAGCAAATCTTTTATAACCATAAAGGTGAGTTTGTATCTTATCCATATGAAATGCCTTCACTGGATCGGGTTGAGCAGTTGAAGCGCTCGTTATTAAAAAGTGATCCCAACAAAAAGCTGAACAAGGACAACCCTTCGGTGGAGTTCAAAATGGATGATCCGCTCTGGCCCGGACGATTTATTCGACTTGCCATTTGGGTATCTCCGAGAGTATGGGATGGCTTCACTACAATATCGTTGCGGCGACAAGTTGTAGAGTTTCTAAGTCTAGAAGATCAGGCGGGTACGGAATGTATTCCAGCAGAAGCAGTTGAAATGATTCGGGCGTTATCATCCACCTTTCGCAACACTATTATTGCGGGCGCTGTAGGTTCAGGGAAAACAACTTTTGCAAATACGATCGTCGGCGAGCAACTGCTCGGATCTTCATCCTGTATGGGTGTAGTAATGATAGAGAAACATCCGGAATCGATTTTACCTTACCAGATTAAAGGGCACCGAATAATACCGATCCAGGCTGCGAACGAAGAATTGATGGAGGTAGGGGTAGAGTCTCTGCGGCATGACCCAAACATTTTATATATGACGGAAATGCGGTATAACGAATGGGAATTTTATTTGTGGAGCGGGGAAAAAGGGTATGACGGCATCACCGGAACCTTCCATACCGTAGATTCGGAGGATATCCCTTATCAAGGCGCATTTGCCGTGTCGACAAGAATTGGTGGGAGTCTTAAGGGGCATTTGATCTCTGCACTGAAATCATGCGAGCTGGTCTTTATTTTGGAAAGTGTTCCGAACGGGAAAAAGCGGCTGGCGCGAATATCAGAAGTCTTTTACGAAGATGAAAAGAACTCCGTATTTGCGAATGATCTGATGCGCTGGGAACCTCAGAAAATGTGTTGGTCTTATAATGACAAGCTGACGAAGAGCCTGATGCTGAAGATGACTAAGAAGGATGCGCAGGCGACACAGTTGCTCCAGAAAGAGCTGGAACGACTTGCAGCAGCAAAACCAATGGATCAGCCTATCAAGGAAAGCTTGAAATCTAAGATCGTTCTTAACGAGTGAGGAGGTGAAACCGTGGATTTATTATTGTATCTTCTTCGTTTTGTCCTTCATTTGTTGATTGTATGGGGAATGTGGCTGCTCATTAAACCGCTAATCGAACGGCATTTACGGCAGGTGGGTCAAAAAGTAGATTTTCGAATTAAACATAAAATGAGTATTTTTGGCAAAAGAGTTAGCTCGGTTAAAAAAAGGCTGTGGCTCTACCGTCATCTAGATAATCTTTTATATTTCGTACACCGAAAGTATGAGCCGGGAATTAGCGTCATGCGTTTTGTCATGCGGACAGCACTAGTGTTTATCGCGGTTTTTCTATCAGGACTACTGACGCTAAGCGAGCTTCCTGGGCGATTGAGTTTTAACAATCCTTTTCTGGAGGGGATCACCTTCAATGAAGGACATTCGATCCAGGGGGCTTGGAGATTCCCGCATTTTATGGCTGTGATTTCCGCAACGATTCCTTATTTTCGTATGAGATACATCTACGCGCAGAGGAAGGTACATGGAAGCTATGATCTACTTGATGTGGTCAAGATCTCCACCAAATTCACTCACTTGTCGGTAGACTCCATTCTCGATCGGACAGCGGATTTTCTTACGGATAAGAATGTGCTGAAGGGTCCTTTGAAGCTGCTAGGGGCTGCATTTTCTAATTACAGTAATGAGAAGGAGCTTGTTGAGGAAGCCGGGAGATTTTCCAATGCGATTGGCACTACCTTCGCCCTAGAATTTATATCGGATCTGCTCTATGCCGAGAAGGAAGGAACCCGTTATTTAAAAAGCTCGCTGATGCTGTTAAACCGTTCTATGGAGCAACAGAGAGAAACGATTTTGACTGTAAAAGCGGGAAGTAGAGATGCGATCAGCCTTGGCTTATACGGGAATCTTTTGGTGCTGGTATCTACGATCGGAACCTTTATGTACATGCTGAAGCCTGATGTCTATTTCCAATTGCAGTTTGAGACTACGGTAGGGCTTTCTTTTTTGATGGTGATCGTCTCCGGTCTTTTTATTTCTTTTGTAATCAGTACTATTCTCGCCAGGCCTAAACTGGACTACCACTAAGGTGATGAGCTATGGACAGATTGTTACTATTAATTACTGTAATCGGGATTGTATATGTCGCATTACTTGTCTTTGTAAGCAGTAGTAGTAAACAGGAAAGATATCTTGTCCGATTAGGACTACGGTGGAATGAGCTTGGGGAACGGGTGCAGGGGGATAGACTTCAGCAATTATTGAATGATTCTGGTTTATCGATTTCTGCCCGTAAAATTACGCTTTTCCGTTACTCGGCAGCGCTGATTTATTTAATAACTCAAGTTGTCAGTGATTTCATTCGTTCTAATTCTTTTTCTATCTATGACCCTCTAATTGCTCTACTTATTCTCGTAATCAGCAGTCCGATGCGCTATCTTCCGTTTGGCTGGGTGCTTGCATGGCTTCATCAAAGAACGGTTATTAAAAAAGACGGTGAGCTGATCTCTTTCATCCGTCTATACGAGAATAATCGTCTACGGAAGCGCGGATATGCGCAATTTGGCACTTTTTGCGGGAGTACGGCTGGACATTTTCAATATATACGCCAGGACTTATACGAGTTGTCAGAACGAGCAGTAGATGAGGGTGTGGAGGGGGCGATTGAATGGTTTTGTGCAAAGTTTCCGGATAATCATAGTTTTATTAATGACATTCGGTCCATTTTGCTGGCTACTGAGGGTATGGATGACGACACAGAAGCGGCAAATTATTTGCGTGAGCAAGGTAAGATTATCTCCAAAATCTCTAGCGATCAGTATTTAAAGAAGTGGTCTTTCATCGGTGATCTATCGACGATCATTAACGTTATCCCATCGATTGCTACTTTTCTGATGATTGTCTCGATGGCAATGCAGTACATTTTACTGATCAAAGGAAATTTTAATGGTGTCGGCATGTTCCAGTGAAAAATTGTATATTCAATATTATTTAAAAAATATAAAATAAAAGGGAGATTTTAACAATGAAAAAGGACGCTATTTCAACAGGTTTGTTTATTGCTATCGGATTTTTATGTGTGGCCATCGTAATTGCCGTTTTGATTCCTGTGGTGCGAGAGGTAATTGATGCTACGGATGATAACAAACCGGATATCCCAGGTGTAACCTTACTTCAGCCGTTGGATTCCAGCCAAACTGCAGTTGCCCAGGTCTTGACCCACACTTCGGTTTAACTCGGCTATGAAAAAAGACTCTATCTCCATTGCAATGTTTCTGGCCATTGGTTTTGTAATCGCAGGGATGTTTATCACAGTAGCTACGCATATCATTGGCAGCAGTCAGGACGATATCATCACACATACTAAGCAAGTAGAGCAATATTAGAAGGAGGCGTTTCTATTGAAGGAGACCGTCCTCCGGGCATTGTTCATGTGGCTTGTCCTGTTTATTATCCTGCAGCCCATCTTCACCTATATTGATTATCTGCTAGATTTACAGGTCAAAGCTAATACGTCCTACATCACACAAAAAGCAGCAACGGAGGGGATGGTCACAGCGTCTATGCGGAACGAAGTGATTTCTAATCTGAAAGCAATCGGGTTCTCCGTGGGTTCCATAGAAATTACGAGCAGTACGGATACCGTTCAGGAGCGCAAACAACGAATTGATGTGTATGTAACTGCGCCGCGGATAAATTTGTTTCCGTATAACTTTTCCACGGTTTCGCAGCCGACCCGATATTATGGGCATGGGTCAATTATGAGTGAATATCTCGATTGATTAAGGGATGAGCCTAATTTATGGATTATATTATTAAGCTGGCATTTGTCCTACTGATCTTTATCTACTCCTGGTTCTTTCAGATCCAGAACCAGGAGTGGGACATGCTGCGCAGCATGCTAAAAGACGCTAACAATATCGCTGTTCACGATGCCGCGCAGGAACTAGATGAAAATGAACTCACACGAGGTCGTCTAATTATCGATCCCACGCTTGCTTATGATACTTTTCAGCATGCCTTGCAGGCGAATCTTGGACTAGATAACGGTCTTTCCCCCCAAGTGGGCAGCCGTTTTAAGAATCAAGTGAAGATCGTGAAGTTCGATATTGTTGATGATTCGGATGGAGTGACGTTTCCACTTTTATACGAGGATAGTGAATATGGCATTACCAAATACATAGAGGGTCCCTCGGTTATTGCCGTCATCGAGACGGAACATCCGCTGCTGATCTCCAGAGCCAAAACACAAGAGCCAATCAGGGTACCTGCAGTTCAGGAGTATAAGTTCAATAAGTAGGAAAAATCCAATTGAGACTAGGGAGAGATTCGAGGATGAAGAAGAGAATTGTAAAAGCGACTTTGGCAGTGACAATGTTATTAGGAGTGGTATTAGGGCAGGGAATGGTTGCTAATGCGGAAACGGTTACACCAGTAGTTACAGCTAATCCGGCAGCCACGGCGAAACCTACGACAACCGTGAAACCTACAGCAACGCCAGCGCCTATTATGAGGGATAATCTGAGTAAATTTGGTCTGAAGAAAGATTTGGAGTTACCTGTGACAGTTACGACGGGTGGGTTGAGCTATACTCTGGAGAAGATTATGATCTTTGATGCAAAGTCCAAAGATGCACAAACACTGATTAAGAAGTTCAAATATTCCGGAGAAGGAAAGTACTTTATTTGGACCAAAATTACAGTGAAAAATAATAGTGGAAATACAATTAAAAAAGATTACAAGGATGTAAGTGAAAAATGGCGTTTAGGATTCGGTAGCCAACTAGGTGCGTATCCGACGATGCCTAGAAGCAAGGATGCTTCTGTGAATGACAAGGAAGCACTATGGGGTTGGAGTTTAGCACCTGGGAAGCAAATGTCTAGCTACCAAGCCTATTACTATAATGGAGATTTTAAGTCGTTTGTTATTTGGGTTGAAAACAAAAATAATTTGGTTTCAAAATACATCGTTAATCCTCCAGAAGTTTAATAGGGGATGCAGCTGATGAAGAAAAATAAAAAAATAAAGAAGTTCTCAATTTTCTTAATGATTTGTCTATTCTTTGCACCAAATTTAATGTATTCTGCTCAGGCTGCAGACGTAAAATCCGGATCAGTAAGTGTACCAATCACAACTGGATTAACCGGATCAGGGAATGCCGCAAAGACTTTTTACTTAGATCCGCCTAGTGGAGTAAACATCGCTACAATTAAAGCAGGAACTTTTAAATATTCAGGTAATAACAGCTTAATTGGGGCAATCACCTTAGAAAATGGAAAAATAAAGGTTACTCTTAAAGGTAATGAAAAGATCGAAACGTTTAAAGTCACAGGTGCTAACGGTAATAATCCTACTAGTGTTTTTAGATCAACGCCGGGTAATTCTATTTGGCGATATGCAGATGGTCGAAGATGGCAGATTAATGATTATAACCAAGATCGTGGAGTGAACACAAGCAAAAACGTAAACGCTACGGATTATGCAACTCCATCTGACGTACCGCCAAAAACAACTGTTACCACAAAATCTGATCCAGTTAGTCCGAGTCAAGCAACGTGGTTTAGGGACAGTGTAAATACTGTTCCCTACAGTAATATTATTCAGTCGAGCATTAAACTAATGGACATGGCGCTTGAGGGGGACATAGGTAAAGTAGGTCAGAAAGATGGGAAATTCATTGTTACTTACCAGGTCCCATCAGCGCAATATTTACCCGAAAACGTATCAGATTCANNAAATGGGTAACCGGTCGGCTATATTATATTACATTACCGTATTATTTCACTGCCGAAGCGAAAATGACCTCATATAGCTATGCGGGAACTGTCAATTTTGATTATGCTTTGCCTGATCAAGTTACTTTGAATGCTTCAGCTACTTTAATTCAACCCAACCCGAATCCTGCGAAAATGACGGGCGACAAAGTTGCGGTAAAAATTAATGTTAGAGGTGAATTACTAGCCTATACAGACGCTTCTAATATTTCTGAATGGGTATTTTATGCAAGAGAGAAAGAAATAGCTGTTGCGGATATGAAGAAAGAATATTCAAAAGTTCTTACTGCGGGTAAAGACTTTGATTTTGCAATCCCAGCATCCAAATTGGTGGGAAAAGATAATTATAAACAAGACTATGTTTTAAAGGTTGTTGTACGGTTCAAAAATCCAGTACTAACAAAAGCAGGACCTATTTCATCTTTAGAGGCAGGACCTGAAATTTCAGCTGGAGTGTATAAGAAAGATCCTCCTAGTGATCTTTTCCCTCCTAATCCAAACCCGCCAACTAAACCAGAAGATAAACCGCCCATCGCACGGATCAGCGCCCCTAAATATGTCAAAGCCGGGGACGATATGATGGTTTACGGGGGAGCTTCGTCTGATCCGGACGGTTATATCACGGATTATGCCTGGGGTACACAAGGAGCACAGGGGGGGATCGGTAATACATCAAGAGGATACGTATGGTATACCAGAGATGATGTAGGGCAGACGTTCCCAATTGCACTCACTGTAGTAGACAACGATGGTCAGATTGGGAGTACCAGTACAGAGGTAACAGTGATTGAACCTATCCCAGCTGCTGGTTTAAGTATTTCTGGTACGCTAAAACAAAATCGTAAAACAACGCTCATGAATACTAGTCAAAGTCCTACTCGGTTTCCGTTGGTCCTATCCAAAACTAAGGTTACGATCAGTGCTGTTTCTGGTGGTACGAATGCAGATATTAAATACAGTGGTACGTTAGCTGATTTTCAGAGTAAGGATATTCTATTTAAGACACCTGGAAAATATAAGGCTACAATCTATGTGGAAAATACCTTGGGATATTCAGCTAGTAGTGAACTGATTTTTGATATCGTTCCAGATGAATTGCCATTCGCTTACTTTGGGATGCCGGGAAAAGTATACCGCGATCCGAGCAATGGAAACAAGGCAGTGGTTTCAATAGATGATATGTCTTTTACTAAGGATAAAGATCCACTCATACGTCGGATTTGGGAATATCGTTACGATTCTAATAACAACGGATCTTTTGCAGATGAGGGTTGGGTTCGGTTTAACGAAGAGAATCGCACTCGTCTGAATTTGGAGCTATATGAAGTCGGAAAATATGAAATACGTCTTACAGTTCTCGAAGAATTTGGACAGCCCACGATTGAAGAATTTGTAACTGAAGATGATAGAAAATGGATAAATTCTGATAGCACACAAAATCTTATTGAACGGATTGTAGAGGTGGAGAATCGGGCACCAGAGGTAGATTGGGATCTATAAGTGAAGAACGGAGGATAGACTTGTGAAACAAAAATTCAGGATAGGCTTCATATTATATTTCTTATTAATTTTTACAATATTGCCAATCATGCCTCAACCAATATTAGAGAGAGTAGGAATAAGTACGACAGTTCAGGCTGCTGATGATGATAACATTATAAACTATAGGGATATCACCTTTAATAGTGGGTTTGCGACACATGATCAACCCAACATAATCAATATCAATTTTCCAGTAACTAAAGTAACTAATATTTCCTATAATAAAACGACAAAGCAACTCTTATATGATATAGCTCCTGGTGGGTCTCCTATGCACATTGATATGTATTTAAATGGAAGGAGACCTCCAGGCCAGACCAAATTATGGGATCAAAAACTTACAGTGGAGATGTGTGGCTCTGCCTATACCCA
>DJUJ01000057.1:51562-54460 GCA_002438345.1 Paenibacillus sp. UBA6285 | reverse complement strand
ACAATAACGGGCGGGATGAAAACTGGAGCTGTACAGGAGGAAATTTTCAACAATATTATTTTCAGAATTGGAGCACTGAATGGGGTACCCTCTATAATATCGGTCTTGATTCTGATGATCGTCGGAGTCTAGACTTTGACCTTTCTACTTTAAGAAGTGCCATGAAGACCACTTATCCCTACGAATTTAAACAAGGATACAACTGGTTTGGTCCGAGTGGTAACGACGATTTTATGAACCCTCCTGAACTTTTTCGTATAAGGATTGTTGCAAATTCGGCATGGTATAGAACAGATTTGGGAGCATCAGATGGTCCCTATCAAGTAAGTTATTCACCTGGAGGTTACACACCCTACATGACTGAGGTTGCTAGATTGATTCCTAACCATCCTCCTTCTATTTCGGTAGGGACACCAAATGGTATAACGCTAGTTAATGCGTCTGGTCTGAGCGGAATAAATATTGAGGGATATGTAAGTGATCCAGATAATGAAGATGTGACGGTTACTGCAGAGATTCCTAACGTATTTTACAAGAAAACTACGGTATATCAGGCGCAATCGTCAAAACCGTTTTATATCCCAATAGATGCGATTGATGATGCTTTGTCACCTGGTTCTTACAATATGACAATTACAGCATCTGATCCTTCGGGGATGAAACAATCAAAGAATTTAACTATAAATGTAAAACAGCAGATGAGGAATAAGTCATTTATCCTTATCAACACCCCTGTTGAAACGAGAACTAAATTCTTTGACTCTGAAGGAGATTCGAAATCCGCAGAACGTTTCAGATATGATCATAATCCTTACTTTTATGATAACTCTATGGGGATTATTGGAGATTCAGGATTATGGAGAACATCTACTTATTCTTCATTCCCCTATAGTGGGGTATATACTGCGACCTTTCAGGGTCGAGATAATCCCAAAAATGATGACCGATTTGATGTTTACCGGAAATGGAGCCGGGATAATTTATCGTCCATGGTTTTTCATGTGCATCGAAAGCCGATAGCTTTATTTAGTGCGAAGTTGATGGGAGGATATATTCAAATCTCTGATAGCTCCTACGATCTAGATGTGCGCGTTGTTTCCAGACAATCTGCGTAGAAATACGCAATAAAACTGGAGGACTGTAATACAGTCTAACTTTGTATCTGAATCTAGTGGGGGAGGCTCCCACTACACCATAAGATGAGATGGTGAAACCACTAAGCTCCGATGTGCAGTTTGGGATACCACCGGAACTGTTCAAAGCTCGGTAAAGTATGCGAAAAGTAGACCTGTGAAGTGGTTAACGAAGTAGTATGGTGGCTATAAAATGACTATGCTTAGAATGTTGCAATTGCAACTGACGAACCTTCGAATGTACGGCTCGAAACGTAGAGGTTACCTAATAAGAAGGTAATCGCACCCTAATGGGTGAGCTATCGTAGAAAGATGATGTCTAGTGTCTATTCTATCCTAATCCCATTGAGGATTAGAGTCCTGCGCCCTCTCATCGTGGACAAAAGGATGGTAGTCGGGTTAGAGAAGGAAGCTAAGGTCATATGTAAAGCTAGGATACAAGGAACAACGGAACTATGGAAGAAGATGTAAAGGGATGGTATTCTCGATGCTTCTAAATATCAGGAAATGGATATTGAATCCATAGGGCAGCAGCCCGTAGTAACGATGAAGGTAGGGAAACTTACTGGAGTGAAGGGGCATAGTCTAAACTGAACGAATAGAATCATTCAACTGACAAGGAAGCCGTAGGCATAACCTAGCCAAACCAATTCCTATCCCGAAAGAAAGGGGTGGTGCATTGGCACAAGAATTTGTCTATCCGAAATCAGAAATCGAACTCCAAAGCATACAAGATGAAATGTATCGTCTATCCAATGAAGCATATAAACAGAATAAACGTCCTATATTCAAAGGATTAATCGAAATTATCTCTTCAGAAGCAGTTATCCTAACAGCCATACACAATATTAAAGCGAACAAAGGGAGTAAAACGGCAGGTAGTGACGGTAAGACAATTAGAGAAGACTTCCTTCACCATGAGTACAATCCCACCGTCAAGAACATACAAGAACAAATCACAAGTAAGAACTACAAACCTAGCCTAATACGAAGAGTTTGGATTCCGAAAGAAGGGAAAAAGGAAAAACGCCCTTTAGGTATACCAACTATTGAAGACCGAATTATACAAGAATGCATCAGAATTGTAATCGAACCTATATTCGAAGCTCAGTTCTTTAACCATTCATACGGTTTTCGGCCCATGCGTGATGCTAGTATGGCACTCGAAAGAACAAAATGGATTGTTCATACAACAGGTTACCACTGGATTATCGAAGGGGATATCAGCAAATATTTTGATACCGTTAACCACAACGTCCTATTAAAAAGAATGAAATTAATGGGACTACGGGATGAAAGACTACTCATGCTGGTAAAAAAACTCCTCAAAGCGGGTATAATGAATGAACAGCAAGTCAATAAGCTAGGGACCCCTCAAGGGGGCATCTTATCACCTTTACTTGCAAACATCTATCTTAACGCTTTCGATCAATGGATATGTAAACAATGGGAGACCAAAAAAACCAGACACACATATACGTGGGGAAACCGAAACAGAGCATTGAAAACTTCCAGGCTACAACCTGCTTACCTCATCCGATATGCTGACGACTGGGTCTTGGTTACAAAGAGTAGAGATGACGCACTGAAATGGAAACAGCGAATATCGCAATTTCTTTCTCAGAAGCTAAAACTAACTCTATCTGAAGAGAAAACGGTAATCACGAATATCAGGAAAAATCACATTAACTTCTTGGGTTACAAATACAAAGTAATTAAAGGGAAAAGTCAAAAAGGATATATTTCACGGACATCTCCTAACATG
>DJUJ01000057.1:49822-51536 GCA_002438345.1 Paenibacillus sp. UBA6285 | reverse complement strand
CATCGAAGCCTCAAGGTGTTAAATAGGATAACGTGTAAAAACTCAGTAATACATCATATTAACCTTATTAACAGCCAAATAAGAGGTCTTGTAAACTACTATGAACCCACCAACATGGTAAATGTCGTACTCGCTAAATTCTCGTATACACTAAATTGGACTGGATTCAATTCACTAGAACATCATAAAGTCGATTGGATTCCGGCCAATAAGACAAATAATCTCACATCCGTACACGCAAGCTACACTACCAACGTACCTGCCATAAAGGTCGAAAACCTCATTATTGGAATTACAAATATTGGTTTTTGTAAATTCAAAGAAGTCCCCCTAAAAAACCCTAGAGAATCACCGTTCTCTAAAGAAGGTAGAGCCCTATATTCAAAACGGACAAGTAAGAAACCGATAAATTTAAGGGCTGATGACCTTCTTTCAATTAACCTCTCCAAGTTAATTGCTGAAGGGAAAACTAAAGGGATATACAACTTTGAATACTTTTTAAACAGGTCTTATGCCTTTAATAGGGATAAGGGTAAATGTAGAATTTGCGCAGCATCTTTAGATAAGGATATCCAAATTCATCATTTGAAGCCGTATCTACCGATGGATGAGGTAAATCGAGTAAATAATTTAGCGAGTTTACATGAGGAATGCCATAAAATGATCCATAATGTTATAGACTATTCCTTCCTTGGTAAAAAAATATGGAGTAAAATTGAAGGTTTTAGAGAGAAGTTGAGTGAACATTCTATTTATTAGTTTAGATGGAACGCCGTATGATGGGAAACTATCACGTACGGTGTGACGGAGGGGAAAAGAAAATCCTAACGTAGAGACGAGGATTATTCTTACCTATTCCAATCACATTACTGCTTCCAATAAAGGGCTTGTGGATAGACAATGGCAGTATAAGAAAACAGAAGCTTCGATATGGAATGATGGCCAGCCGCCTAATCCGTTGCCAAGTAATGATCAATACGATATTCGGCTAAGAGTAAGGGACATGGATGGTGAAAATGGGTTAGGCATATGGAGTGATTGGTGCCAGAGGACAGTAGGAGCAGCTGCAAATCTACCTCCTGTAGCGCTATTCACAGTTGAGCCTAATATTGTTTCCTACCGTAAGGCCACGACGATTATAGATAAATCATTTGATCCGGATAATGATCCATTGGATATTTATTATTGGACAGTAATTAAAGATGGATGGAATAAAGTATGGGAGCATTGGGGTGGAGCGACAACACCGCCGAATATCACCGCGTTTGGACCAGGAAATTATCAAATTAATCTACAAGTACATGATAATCGTGGTTTGTGGTCGGAATGGTATAGTCAAAGCGTACAAGTCATGAATCACCCACCTGCAGCCGCTTTTAATATGCCATCTGAAGTATATCGAGATACGCTCATTACGATGCAAAATACGACACCAGATCCAGATGAAGATGGAGATTCGCTGTCTTACGCCTGGTACGCTAGACTTAATAGCAGTCCTTATTATTATGCGGGTAGCAATCGCAATCAATCCATGACAATCAGGGATTTAATTGCAAGGAGTGGAGTTTCATCACAACAAGCGATATCTGATGGATGGGAAATGCGACTTAATGTTACAGATATACCAGTAGGTTCGAATGTCACAGCACTGACTTCGTATGCTACACGTATGTTCACTGTTAAAAACCATATTCCAACAGCAGGAATTAATGGA
>DJUJ01000057.1:21551-49743 GCA_002438345.1 Paenibacillus sp. UBA6285 | reverse complement strand
CTGCTGGAACCGCAACTAATCCGTCGGTAATAGATGCGGAGTTACAAGGAGATCCACTCATTAAGTGGACGTATGCAGATCCTGAAAATGATCCACAGGAAAAGTATAGGTTAGAGTTCTATGCGAAGGATGGGCTCTTAGCTAAATCAATTGAAAATCCTGACACCACTGGATTGCTGCGACAGTATCAACTTCCTAACAACACATTTGATCGCTTTGAATATTTCACAGTTTATGGACGCGCTTTTTCAAAATTATCTTGGTCAGAAATCTCTAACGAAAAAACATTCATCATCGACAATCCGCCGCAGCCAGGGTTTTCACTAACCACTGATAAAGGCAAGGATGCTACCAAAGAGCCGATTTATCGGACGGACATCCTGAATATCAAGAGCAAAGCAACTGATCCCAACATACCAAAAGGAGACACGATCAGTCATAAGTATTATCTCAAAGGTGCTAGTGGGACTGAAGAATTAGCAAATACACAGGCGAACTTCACGAAGCAGTTCAGTAGCAACGGCGTCTTTACCTTTAGACAACTTGTAACAGATTCACTGGGTCTGTACCGTGAGCTTTCTCAGAACATCACAGTAGTCAACCGGATACCGACGGCTACAATAACGTATCCAACCAGTAATGATCAATCCAAACCCACAATCGCAAGTACACTTACTCCAATCATCAAATGGGATTATCAAGATGAGGATGGTGATCTGCAGCAACGTTATAAGGTGCGGATTATAAATTTAGCTACAGGAACGATCAAGGTACAGTCTGGTGAACAAGTTTCAAGTTCTAAACAATGGCAAGCTCCAGCTGGATCTCTAATCGAGAATGAAAAGTATGCTGTTGAAGTGGAAGTCTATGATGGTTACAACTGGAGCAATATTTCTCCTCGAAAATATATCATGGTGAATCTACTGAGTATTAAAGGTGGCGTTAAGCACACCGAAGAATGGAACAACAACCGTAAAGGCTACAATTTGAAAAAGAGTGGAAATGAGGAAAGCCCAAGAGGCTACAACGTATTTTGGGCAGGAGAACGTTTTGTCCTGCAAGGTACAGCAACAGGTCTCCCAAATACTGTGCAAGTAACGATGAGCGGAGGGTTCACTACGCAGCTCAGTCCAACCAACAACGATAAAACCTTCTGGACAGGTGAAATGTACGATAGCTCTTTTGAGAAGCTCCCAGATGGTCCGGTTACATTTACCTTTACAGCTCAAAATGAGTACAATACCAAAACGGATACAGTTACAGTCGTTATATCATCGGATTGGTCGGAGTATTTCCAAAGTCATCGAATTAAGTAGAGTCGGACTCTACATTACCTACCTCATCTCTTTTTTTGCGTGACTTCTTGGTATCATGTTAATGTTGAAGCACTGTATCAAACATTGTTAGGAGTAGGTATATGATTCGAGAATTAACACCAGTGGAAATGAAATCAATCTTGAGCTCGATCCATAGGGAACAGCATTTTTTATACTATTCATACCTTACAGGTCGTAAGCATAATACGGTGCACTATGGACAGTTTACAGAACAGGGGGAGTTACTCGGTGTATTGGCTTTTTTAAGGGGACTTCCGTTCTATGCTTTTTCCGTATTTTCTGTGGAAAAGTCATTTTGTCTCCGGTCCGTGCTTTCATTTATGAAAGAACAACTGAATTTACCTGACAATGCTGTTGGTAATGTAATCGTTAATGAAGAAGTTATGGCTATACTTGCTTCACAGCTTGAACTTGTTAAGTCACCCAAAAAGCTGCTTCTAATGAAGCATATCCATCAAGAAGCGTTGCCATCGGTGGATACAAGCGTTTTACATTTGGGTCCCCCTTATTTTGAGCTTATTGAGTCGAAAATGGCCGATTTAGATACAATGGCTTTTTCAAAAGAAGAATTACAGTATCCGTTCTATGGTGTGATGGAACAACGTGAGCTGATTGCAGTAGGAGGATACCATATTTATAGTGAGGATTACGTTGAATTGGGGAACATCGGAACGGATGTAAGATGGAGAAGGCAAGGCTATGGAAAAAAGATCTGTGCAGAGCTCACCCGAGCGGGGAGAAGTGTTACCTCAAACGTGTATTTGAATGTCCTTGAGGAGAATGTAAGCGCAGTTTCTCTATATCAATCGATTGGTTATGAACTTATGTGCAAACAGTACATGGCCCAATTTGTTATTTGATGGTTAATTAAAAAGGGCTAAGCGGAATTGTAATCCGCTTAGCCCTTTTTCACAAACATAGAACCTTTTATACGACCCCTTCAGTTCGGTCTTCATTCATTCGCATCATTCGTGCGGCAACCGAAGTAGTATGTAATGGTAAAGATGATGGACGTGCAGAGGCTCTATGAGCTCTACGTAAGTAATAGGATAGCTTGCCAGTAAAAATCTTATGTGCACAGAGTGAAAGAGCGAAATCTTCCGGTGTAACGAAGCAGGAAGGCTTATTCACAGGCTGAACTGCAGTTTCTTCAAATAAAGAGGCAACGAAATGGGAACAAAAATATGCATTTTCTCTATCGATTTTTATATTCAGAAGCACACCGATCAGCCCTAAAAGATGATATTTATATCGTTCCTGATTTTGCATCATCCCTTGGACGTGATTATACATGGTATCGTATTCCGTCGCGCTTACACGCAACTGATAGATAGAACAATTCGCACTGCTATAGAAAGGGTCAATAAAGTTCTCCTGAATTAGCCCTGCCACGAAAGGATTGTGCATTTTTTTTCTTCCGAAGCTGTATACCTCCCGCAGTTCACAGTCAAAGGCGATCGAAGCATGATTCAGATCGGCTTTTGTAAACCACTTTATAAAACCACTAAAGGCCGTACCTGTACCGGTAAGCACAATAAAGATGTCCTTATTCGAACTCATGTTCAAAGTTCCTTTCCACTAGGAAATATTGGGTAATGCATGAAAATTATGCTTAACTAACTCCATCTTACTGTATATTTGAGCATTGTAAAACAAACTTTAGTCGTAATTGAAAACTAGACCATAGACTAGTGCAACTTTGGCTTGTCTCATAGTTCTTTTATGTATATAAATACGTCGATATTGCAAAACATAAGCTGTTCAAATAAAGAGTTTTTAAAAACAATTGGAATTGCTTCCACACTAATGATACAATAAGAGTCAAAATGACATTCTTGAGATTTCAGAGGAGGAACTATTAAATGAGTGAACAAGAACAAGCGATTCAAAAGGAAGAAAACTCAACTGTAGATAACCTGTCCATTACAACGATTCGTACTTTGGCGATTGACGCCATTGAAAAAGCAAACTCCGGCCACCCAGGTATGCCAATGGGTTCTGCACCAATGGGCTACCAATTGTTTGCAAAAACAATGAAACACAACCCTGATCATCCAACATGGGTAAACCGTGACCGTTTTGTATTGTCTGCAGGACATGGTTCTATGCTTCTGTACAGCTTGCTGCACCTTAGTGGTTATGATCTGCCTATGGAAGAATTGAAAAATTTCCGTCAATGGGGCAGCTTGACTCCGGGTCACCCAGAAGTAGGTCACACCGCTGGTGTTGATGCTACAACAGGTCCACTTGGACAAGGTATTGGTATGGCTGTTGGTATGGCTATGGCTGAAGCTCAACTCAGCGCTACCTACAACAAAGATGAACATAAAGTGATTGACCACTATACTTACGCTATTTGTGGTGATGGTGACCTAATGGAAGGGATTTCATCCGAGTCCGCTTCACTCGCTGGTCATTTGAAACTTGGCAAATTGGTTGTTCTATACGATTCAAATGATATTTCCCTTGATGGTAAATTGAACCTTTCTTTCTCCGAGAACGTGGCTCAACGTTTTGATGCTTATGGTTGGCAAGTTCTGCGCGTAGAAGACGGAAATGATCTTCCGGCTCTGGAAAAAGCTATTGCTGAAGCACAAGCTGACACTAGCAGACCGACTTTGATCGAAGTGAAAACCGTGATTGGTTACGGTAGCCCTAACAAACAAGGTAAAGGCGGCCATGGCGGTACTCACGGTTCCCCACTTGGCGCTGAAGAAGCTAAGCTGACCAAAGATTTCTACAAATGGGTATACGAAGAAGATTTCTATGTACCTGACGAAGTTCGTGCTCATTTTGCAGAAGTGAAGAATAACGGAATCACAGCTAACAAAGCTTGGGATGACAAATTCGCAGCTTACAAAAAAGCATATCCAGAGCTTGCTGCACAATTCGAAACAGTGATCAACGGCGATCTTCCAGAAGGCTGGGATGCTAACCTTCCAACTTACACTACTGAAGATAAAGCCGTATCGACTCGTGTCGCTTCCGGTAGCGCACTTAACGGTCTAACTGCTGGCGTTCCTCAGCTTGTGGGCGGTTCCGCTGACTTGGAAAGCTCTACTATGACTCATCTGAATGGTTTGACATCGTTCACACCAGAATCATATGATGGCCGCAACATTTATTTCGGCGTACGTGAATTTGGTATGGCTGCTGCAATGAACGGTATTGCACTGCACACTGGTCTTAAAGTATTCGGAGGAACATTCTTCGTGTTTACAGACTACTTGCGTCCAGCAATTCGTTTGGCTTCGATCATGAAATTGCCAGTAACCTATGTACTGACACATGACAGTATTGCTGTTGGTGAAGATGGTCCTACGCATGAACCAATCGAACAATTGGCTTCCCTGCGTATCATCCCAGGTCTGACTGTTATTCGTCCGGCTGATGCTAACGAAACTTCTGCAGCATGGGCTTATGCTATGGAAAACAAAGAAAATCCAGTTGCTTTGGTTCTGACTCGTCAAAACTTGCCGATTCTCGCTGGAACAGTTGATGGCGTTCGTGAAAACATCAAACGCGGTGGTTATGTTGTCTCCGATTCCAAGAACGAAACTCCACAAGCACAACTTATCGCAACTGGTTCTGAAGTACAGTTGGCAGTTAAAGCACAAGCTGCTTTGGCTGAAGAAGGTATCGATGTTCGTGTAATCAGCTTGCCAAGCTGGGATCTGTTCGAAAAACAAGATAAGGAATACCGTGATTCCGTAATTCTTCCAGGAGTTAAGGCTCGTCTTGCTATCGAAATGGCACAAACCTTCGGATGGGAACGTTACACTGGAGACCAAGGTGATATCCTCGGCATCACTACTTTCGGAGCTTCCGCGCCTGGCGACAGAGTAATGAAAGAATACTNNAACTGAATAATCATTAGGGGGAGAACAAGTAATGAGTCAGTTTAACAACGCAACGATTGAAAAAGCAGCCAATGTATATTATGGCGGACAAGTAACCAGCCGTACGGTAATTTTGCAGGATGGAACTAAGGTCACACTTGGCATCATGTTGCCTGGCGTGTATGAATTTGGTACGGATGGTCCTGAAATTATGGAAATTCTGTCCGGTGATCTTAAGGTGCTGCTACCTGGGAGTGAAGTATGGCAGGAGATAAAGGGAGCGGAGACGTTCAATGTTCCTGGTAACTCAAAATTTGCGTTGGAAGTATTCGGTGTAACTGATTATTGCTGTTCTTACCCAGTTCTATAAAACATAATTAAAGGAAGCTCTGCTGAAAAGCAGGGCTTTCTCTTCTTTTTCTTGCACTTCAAACGATAATTCAGTGTTATGAATAGAAACAAACGTTCGTATATTTTAACTGTATAAGTAATTAATTTGTTAAAAAAGACCGCCTCTCACATTGAAAACCATGTGGGAAACGGTCATAAGTTTATTCGGATACAGTTGAACCCATCTTTTGTCCGATCCACTCTTCATAGCATTTCACAACAGCAGAGAGGTCTTCATCGCCGTAGCCTTGGGTAAACCCGGCTTGAAACATGCTTTTGGCTAATCCCAGCATAGGAGAAGGAACGCCTGTGGAATCGCTGTGTGCAGAGGCCAACTTCAGATCCTTTAACATTAACGCAAGAGAGAACTGATTGCTGAAATCATTTTCTATGATTTTACGGCCTTTAAGCTCAGCCTGTTTGCTACCCGCAGAACCAAGCTGCACCAGTTCCAGGAACTTGTCAGCAGGAACACCTGATTTTACAGCAATAGCGAACCCTTCAGCTAGGGCAACGTTGTGAATGCCGACCATAGCATTATGGGCCAGCTTGGCTACAGCGCCGCTGCCGTTCTCACCCATATGTATCAGCTTTTTACCCAAAGTATCGAAGATATCGCGATTTTGTTCTATGACTTCAGCGCTGCCGCCGACCATGAACACCAAGGTGCCTTCTATAGCTGCCGGTTTGCTGCCAGTTACTGGTGCGTCTAGGAAATGTCCACCGCGAGCTTCTACAGCTGTGGCAATTTCATGAACTAGTCCCGGAGAAATCGTGCTGGAATCAATAATCAGGCCGCCTGGCTTAAGAGCGTCGAGAATACCATCCTGACCATAGAACACTTCACGAACCGAATCATCATTACTGATCATGGTAATAATAACATCCTTACCTTCAGCCGCAGCACGTGGCGTAAGGGCAGTCTGGGCACCTTCTGCTTCAAGAGGCTTACATTTAGCTGCCGTACGGTTGTACACCGTCACTTGAAAGCCGCCGCGTAGCAAGTTAGAAGCCATTGGTGCTCCCATCGTTCCGAGACCGATAAATCCGATTTGTTTCATTTGTATAGCCACCTTCCGTTTTCTTTATTCTATCATGGCACATAGGCTAGCACCACAGCTCAGCCATGCCTATTGATGCGGAAAACGCTTCCATGAAACTTTCAAAAACTTGGTTCTAAAGCTCGGGATGTGCCCGAAGACCTTGCCAGTCAAGACAAATTAAAGTATCCTAATTATAAAGTTGTAACAAGCGGTTTCAAATTTAAAGAGATAATCAGGAGGTTACCATTACCGATGTCTAAGAAGATTAATTTTGACTACACCAAAGCACTTTCATTCTTCAACCAACAAGAAATTGACAACCTTGCCGCCCCAGTTAAGCTAGCACACGAACAGTTGCATAATAAGACGGGTGCAGGTTCCGACTACCTTGGATGGATTGATCTTCCATCAGCATATGATAAGGAAGAATTCGCTCGCATTCAGCAAGCTGCAAAGAAGATCCAGAGCGATTCCGAAGTACTGATTGTAATTGGTATTGGTGGTTCTTATCTGGGAGCACGCGCAGCCATTGAAGCGCTCTCGCATTCTTTTTACAATAACCTTTCTAAAGATAAGCGCAAAACTCCAGAAGTTTATTTTGCGGGTAATAACATTAGTTCTACATACATCACGCATTTGCTTGATCTAGTAGAAGGCAAAGACTTCTCTGTGAACGTAATCTCCAAATCAGGAACTACTACTGAGCCAGCCATTGCTTTCCGCATTTTCCGCGCTGCTCTGGAGAAGAAATACGGCAAGGAAGAAGCTCGTAAACGTATTTATGCTACTACAGACAAGGAAAAAGGCGCCCTTAAGAAATTGGCTACTGAAGAAGGTTATGAATCCTTCATCATTCCAGACGATGTAGGCGGACGTTATTCTGTATTGACACCTGTAGGCTTGCTTCCAATCGCTGTAGCAGGTATTAACATTGAAGAGATGATGCAAGGTGCTGCTGCCGCTGCGGATGAGTTCAACAATCCAGATGTAGCTACTAACCAAGCTTATCAATATGCTGCAGTTCGTAACGCTCTTTATCGCAAAGGTAAGACAACTGAAATCCTCGTTAACTATGAGCCGTCCTTACACTTTGTATCGGAGTGGTGGAAACAATTGTTTGGCGAGAGCGAAGGTAAGGATTTCAAAGGAATTTATCCTTCTTCCGTTGATTTCTCCACGGATCTACACTCCATGGGTCAATTTATCCAAGAAGGTAACCGTAATATCTTCGAAACGGTAATCCAAGTAGATCAAGTGGCTCATCATGTGACCATTGAGAACGATCCAGATGATCTGGATGGCTTGAACTTCTTAACAGGAAAGACTATGGATTTCGTGAATAAGAAGGCTTTCCAAGGTACAATGCTCGCGCATACAGATGGTCAAGTACCTAACCTTATCGTTACTATTCCTGATCAAACACCATACACATTTGGTTATCTGGTTTACTTCTTTGAAAAAGCTTGCGGCATCAGCGGTTACCTGCTCGGTGTTAACCCATTTGACCAACCAGGCGTAGAAGCTTACAAGAAGAATATGTTTGCGCTACTTGGCAAACCGGGTTACGAAAAAGAAAAGGCAGAGCTGGAAGCAAGACTTACAGAATAGTATTGCAGAAGTATTTTAGAGAACATTCATACTAGTGTAAGTCATCAGGAGCAGTCCATAGGTAATCCAATACCGGGGGCTGCTCCTGACATTGTATAAAGACATCATATGTATATAAGGACTGGAATAATTATGTTAGAACAATATCGAACGGTGCGCTCTTCCGGTTCCAAGGAAGTCGTAATCCGCAAATCTCGCTTCATTGGTCATGTTATGCCGGTTGAGAATGAAGAAGAAGCATTGTTGTTTATCGAGGACATCAAGAAAAAACATTGGAACGCAACGCATAACTGTTCTGCTTATGTGATTGGGGAGAGAGACGAAATCCAGAGGCAATCGGACGACGGGGAGCCGAGTGGAACAGCCGGCAAACCGATTTTAGAAGTAATCCGCAACCAGGGAGTTAAAAATGTCGCAATCGTTGTTACCCGTTATTTCGGAGGCATTATGCTGGGTGCCGGAGGGCTGATTAGAGCTTATACGGATGGAGCAGTGCTTGCGCTTGAAGCAGGAGAAGTAATCACCCGTGTACTAAGACGAGAGGTATTCGTAGAGATTGATTACACTTGGCTAGGCAAGGTTGAGAACGAACTTCGGAGAAGGGGTATTCAGACCGGCGAGACTTTGTTTACCGACAAAGTAACGTTGTTATGTTTGCCGCGAAATGATGAGGGAGACGCATTCATGGCATGGATAACTGATCTAACTCAAGGGCAAGCCTTGGTAACAGAAGGGCGGCGGATTTACTACAGCGAAGGGGATTAGGAATATGGCAAGGAGAGCAGTGGAGCAGGAGTTGTCGAGGGAAAGAATATTAGAGGCCGCGAGGCATCTGTTTATTACCAAAGGGTACCGAGCGATTTCAATGCGAAGCATCGGTCAGCATTTGGGGTACAGCCACGGCTCTCTCTATTATCATTTCAAAGAGAAGGCAGAGTTATTCTACGCCATTGTTGTCGAGGATTTTAATCATGTGGCTGCTCTGCTGGGCCAAGTAATGAATCAGCCTCCTGAAGAGGGTATGACTCGGGTAGAGCAGCTGATTATGGAGTTTATCAGGTTTGGAATAGATCACCCCTATCAATATGAAATTATTTTCATGATTCGTGATGAAGAGCTGTTAGCTTATTGTAGAGCAGAGCAGGGACGATGTTTTGATTTATTCTCAAGTATTGTGCGCCGTCATATGAAGGAAGAGGGATATGTGTCCGAGGATTGGCAGAACGTGCCACTAACCTTGTTCTTATCTGCTCACGGATTTATATCTTATTATATCCAAGATAAAATATCATTTGAGGATGTAAAAGAGGCAGCATCAGCTCATATAAAGGTTTTATGTCGCAGCCTATAGCATGCTGTTTTTTTTATAAGTTTTCACTTTAAAGCTGTGCATTGGTATAGCGTTACCTCGAGATTCGTTCCCTACTATCCTTTTTGTTCTTCATAGGATCAATTTGACCCAACAGGTTCTAGCTCAGTGGTAGGAAGCTGAGCTAGAACCTGTTGGGTCTTTTTTTCTTCTCAATAAAGTGTGCTTTATTTAGTGGTTACTTTATCACCAAAGTATTCCTCCAAGGTGATCCCCTTCTTAGCCACAATACTTGCAACCTGGGTACCCACATAGCGTAAATGCCATGGCTCATATTTATATCCAGTAATAGAATCTTTACCCTCTGGATAGCGAATTACAAATCCATATTTATTTACATTCTTAGCCAGCCATTTCGCTTCTTTGGTCCCCGCAAAGCAGCTCTGTGCCGCACATTTGCCTGTGCTACCTGCGACATCGATTGTAAGTCCCGTCTGATGCTCGCTGTGCCCTGGTCTGGCACTATATGTATCAGCAGCTTTTATACCATCACGTTTAACATAATTGTTATACAGCGTCTTTTGCCGGGACTCCGAGCGATAACCAGACACACCTGCAAGATAAACTCCGTCCTTTTTTGCTCCGAGAAATAACTTCTCTAGGGCACCAGCAGCTTCCTTGCGCATCTTTCGTTTGTCTATTTTCTCTGTAAATGTAAAGGGTACATTTGGAAAGACGAGATCTGATGGGACATAACCTGCGGGAAGCTTATAAGATTTGTTTACAAGTACCGTTTGACTCTTTGGATTAGCAACAACCTGGATTTGCCCATAAGTGTTCATAAAGTTAGCAGCTGCCGTTGATGTATGTTGCACTGCTGCAGCATGGGCTTGTCCATCATTATTTTGCAGTAACGCTAAGGATGAACATGTAATTACTGATGTTGCCATGATACTTACAAAGATAGATTTTTTCATTGGACCGTCCTCATTTCACTCTAAGTTGTCTAAGAATTGAATCTAGAATTCTACTCTATTTTTTATTCTATCATACGACAAAATACAACAAACCTAGAAAGTAGATTTGCGGAGTGAAAAAGGGCTTGCCTCACTTGAGATAACCCGTCTTTGTGATTTCTTAGAATTTTTCCATAGAATACTGATGTAAATGTTTTATTTCGTTTGAAAGTAATTGACGACAACGAGAAGGATTTGGTAAAGTAGTAATAATATAAAACCAAGTATGTAAATAGGAATAATTAATGGAGACGTTGGTTAGTATACCGACCGGTTATCCGGAGGTGGGAGGGCAAAATCATTGAATTCGCTGCTTAGACACGAAGGTTGGACTTGGGGTTTCCGAACTACAATTTTGCTCTATTTTGTAGTATTGATCGTACTGCCTATACTTGGGGTCTATTACAACTCTTTTTCATTGGGTTTCGGCAATTTTGTGGAAAGCATAAGCGACCCGATAGCCTGGAAGTCGGTGCTGTTAACCTTAAAGCTGGCGATCATCGCTACTTTAATTAATGTCTTTTTAGGAACAATGATTGCCTGGGTTCTTATTCGTTATCAATTCATTGGTAAAGCATTGCTTAACAGTCTTGTGGATTTACCATTTGCGCTGCCGACGGCAGTTGGTGGTTTGATGATTTTGCTCTTGCTCGGACCTGGTAGTCTTATCGGCAAGGCTGCAGAAGCGCTTGGTTTTGAAATTGTTTTTCATCAACCAGCTATCGTTATTGCTATGGTCTTCGTAACCTTTCCTTTCGTAATTCGAGCGATTCAGCCCTTGTTGGAGGAACTTGATCCTTCCGAAGAGGAAGCGGCATATACAATGGGTGCCAAGGGAACTAGAGTCTTCTGGCATGTCATTCTCCCCTCAATGGCTCCTGGGATGAGCAGCGGTGGAATGCTTGCTTTCTCGCGGGCACTTGCTGAATTTGGTGCTGTAGTCCTTGTAGCGGGCAATATTCCAGGTCGTACACTCGTATCTTCTGTTTTTATTTTTGGTGAAGTTGAAAGTGATAATCCGGTTTCCGCCGCAGCGGTTTCTGTTATTCTCTTGACCTTATCTTTTCTCATTCTTTGGCTAATTAATATGCTGCAGATGCGGGGGAGACGCTCATGAGAAAATTGTGGATCGGACTCACTTACTTGGTGTTTTTTCTGCTAATCGCTGCACCACTAGGAAAAATGGCTATAGGTGCTTTTAGTGAAGGATTTGGTGGTTTCTGGAATGCTCTGACTAGGCCTGAAGCGCTGCATGCGCTTATGATGACCGGGCTTGTTGTGATAGTAGTTACGTTATTAAATACGTTGTTCGGAATTATGATGGCGCTGTATCTTGTCCGAGCGAACTGGATCAATAGGCGGCTAAAGGGCTTGCTAAACAGTGTTGTTGATTTGCCTTATGCTGTGTCCCCTGTCATTGGCGGGCTGATGATTGTCCTGCTGCTGGGTCCAGATAGTGCCTTGGGCGCGATTTTTGAAGGGATTGGGCTGAAGATCGTCTATGCGATTCCCGGAATGATCATTGCCACCTTGTTCGTAACCTTTCCGTTAATGGTGCGTGAGGTGATGCCGGTGCTACAGGAGATTGGATCACAGCAGGAGGAAGCTGCTTCTACATTGGGCGCTCGTGGCTGGACTATTTTTTGGAAGGTGACTTGGCCTTCGATTCGTTGGGCGGTTGTGTATGGGGTCATCCTTACGGTGGCTCGTTCACTAGGAGAGTTCGGCGCGGTGCTCGTGGTCTCGGGAAATATTATGAACAAAACCCAGACGGCGACGACGTTAGTCTATCAGGATGTTGAGAACTTTAATGTAACGGCTGCTGGAGGAATAGCGCTAGTTCTAGCTGCATTTTCCGCAGGTCTGCTGCTATTGATGGAATGGACCAAGAGAAGAAAGGAAGTGCAGTAATATGCATGTGGAAGTGCGAGGATTAAATAAGCATTTTGGAGATTTTCATGCGGTCAAGGACGTCAATTTCACCATTACAAAAGGTCATCTGATAGGACTACTCGGCCCGAGTGGTGGCGGTAAAACTTCGATTCTTCGTATGCTTGCGGGGCTGGAGTCACCGGATAGTGGCGAGATTATTTTTCATGGTCATACGGTTAACAATCTTCCTCCTCAGGAGCGCGGGATCGGCTTTGTCTTTCAGAACTATGCATTATTTAAGCACATGACTGTTTTTGATAATATTGCTTTTGGATTAAAAGTTAAAAAGGTCAGTAAATCTGCTATTCGTGACCGTGTTATGGAACTGGTGGAGCTTACGGGGTTAAAAGGCTTCGAGAAGCGTTATCCGCATCAGCTATCAGGTGGACAACGTCAGCGTGTAGCCTTTGCTCGTGCGCTCGCACCTGAACCACAGCTACTGCTTTTAGATGAACCGTTCGCAGCTATTGATGCGAAGATCCGTCAGGAGCTGCGCGCTTGGCTACGTGAACTGATTGAGCGTGTTGGTATCACCTCGATCTTCGTAACACATGACCAAGACGAAGCGATAGAAGTAGCAGATGAGATTATGATTATCAACCAAGGACGGTTGGAACAAAAGGGTACACCATGGGATATTTATAAGGAGCCTAAAACACCGTTCGTGGCAACTTTTATCGGGGAGTCGACACTGATTGAAGATGCATCTGAGGTGAAAGGTTTTAAAGGCGCTGGAGACGGTAAGCCTACCAAAGCACTGATTCGCCCTGAATATATTGAAGTTGGTAACCTGCATGAGTTCAAGATGGCTTCGGCTACGGAAAAAGGTGTTGTGAAGCATCTGCATTTCCGTGGAAGTGAATGGCTCGTTGAGGTTGAAGTCAATGGTCATAATCTAGTCACTTACCGTTCCTTGGAGAAAGAAACATTGCAGCCGGGACAGGACATTTCTGTACTTGTACACCGCGCCTACCTGTTTAACGATGAGCGAAGCTGGATCCAGGAGAACAACCTGAAAGAAGATCCGATGCCGATTTTTATTTAATTATATAAATATGATTTTGAATGTTTTTTGAAGAGTAGCGAATGTGAGATGAGCGGTGATTAAAGGAACTGAAGTATTGGTATAGAGTAATGGAGTGGAAGTTTGGAACTGTAGGAGCGGTAGCGACCGCCTTTATGCTCTAATTTCAACCGTAATACGGTTCCAATCAAGAAATTAGAGCATAACAGCGGCCGGAAGTCCAAACATTCCACGTAATTACGGCAAAATACCGAGCGGCAGTTACTTGAATTTCAGATTCAGCCGTAGAGCTACTTTCAAAGAGACATTAAAAATCATTACCTCGAAGGATGTGGGCCGCAATGAATTTCAAAAGGAGCAGACAACTGCACGGATGTTTTGCTGCCCTAATGCTGGCCATACTCACACTGGCAGCAGTCGGTTGCGGGAATGAGAAGGCGATTACGACGATGGCAGATCCTTTGAAGCAAGGGGATGTCACGCTGGTCATTGGCGCATACAGTGTAGCTAAGGATGCGATGGAAGATATTTTGCCGTTATTTGCAGCGCAGTGGAAAGCAGATACTGGACAGGAGATTAGTTTTCAACAGTCTTATGAGGCTTCCGGAACACAGGCACGTGCAATCGTAGGTGGGTTCGAAGCGGATGTAACACTGTTNNCAAGGCTGGACTCGTAGCGCCAACGTGGAAAGAGCAGGGTGAACAAGGTATGGTGACACGTTCCGTAGTCGCACTTGGTACCCGCGAGGGAAACCCCAAAGGAATTCACGATTTTGCGGACTTAGCCAAGCCAGGGGTTAAAGTATTATACCCAAACCCAAAAACATCCGGTGGTGCGCAGTGGGATATCAACGCGCTCTATGGGGCTGGCCTGAAGCTGTCAGAGGAGCTAGAGGGCGTTAAGGATCCAGCAGCAGCTAAAGCTTTTTTAGAAAGTGTACATGCCAATGTGGAGTCTCTGGATAAGAGCGGACGTGCATCCATGGCTGCCTTCGAGTATGGAGTGGGTGATGTTATTGTCACCTATGAGAATGAACTGCTGGCCCGGATTGCTCAGGGAGTGAAATACGAAGTCATTATTCCTAAAAATACAATTCTGATTGAGAACCCAGCAGCTGTCGTAGAAAAGTATGCGGATGAGCATGGGACACGTGCGGCGGCAGAAGCATTAGTTGATTTCTTGATAACCCCACAGGCACAAGAGATCTTCGCAAAATATGGCTTTCGTCCCGTAGATAAACAGGTCTATGCGGAGAATAAAAGCCGTTACCCCGATCCAGCGGGCCTCTTCGATATCAATTATTTAGGTGGCTGGGATGAGGTGCGAAGCACACTTTATTCCAAGCGGGGAATTTGGTATCAGGTACTTGCAGGAATATAAGGTTAAGGTGTATGAAGAGAGTCATCCCAGCAGGTCTTCTGCGCAAGGGATGGCTTTTTTTGGTGAGCATCTTTAAGATAGACATATGATAATTTATGACTTCCTTGATGGGAACTGAAGGAGAGATAGGATATGGATACGTTGGTGTTTTTGGGTACTGGGGATGCCATGGGTGTTCCGCGGGTATATTGCAGCTGTGACACCTGTACTGAAGCGAGGGAGCAAGGGAGCAATATCCGACTGCGTTCCTCTGTACTTATAGATAACGGCAGTGACTTTCTAGTGATTGATTGTGGGCCGGACTGGCGACGTCAGATGGAGGCGCAGGGAGTACGGAATATGCGAAGACTGCTGGTGACGCACGCTCATTTTGATCATATTGGTGGGCTGCCGGAATGGGCGGATGCTTGTCGATGGACGGGCATTAAGGGTGAACTTTATGCTCCAGCAGAAGTCATTCCCATTATCGAACGGCAATACCCTTGGCTGCGAAATCACATCGAGATGATTCCCTGTGATGAAGGTATAGAACTGGACGGCTGGAAGATAGATACCTGGAAAGTAAACCATGGTAAGAATGGATATTCGTACGCTTTTCGGCTAGAGAAGGAGGACTACACATGGGTGTATTGTCCTGATTCCATATCCCTTGGGGCTGAGGAGATACTCCTGATGCATGGAGCCGACATGTTGGTCCTTGGTACAAGCTTCTATTACGAAGCGGCGGAGTTATCCACTCGTTCTGTGTACGATATGACGGAGGCGGCGGAGCTGCTGCAAATCGTGATGCCTAAAAAGGCAGTATATACCCATATGTCGCATGATGTGGATATGAGACAATCATATATTTTGCCGGAGAATGTTACACTGGCACAGACAGGTACGAGAATTCCACTACACAAAAACCCCTTCACTTCACATTAGAAGAGAAAGGGCAAGAAGATTAAGATTGAGCCAATAAACGGATTAAACAGTTAATTTATCTGGTTCATTTAAAGGGTGACGTCCGCTTACCGCAAGCATGAATAAGGAAATAATGATGAGTATAAAACAGAGCACAAATGAATATCTGTAACCTACAATAGTGGCTAATCCCCCGCCAACAAGACTACCAATCAATCTACCGATCGTGGATGAATTAGAGTAGAGTGTGGATGCATACCCAGGCATGCTTGGAAGAAGATCCTGGATGTAGCTAATGCCAATCGCTGAAATAACGGCAACAAAGACGGCGAGCAGAATTTGGGCTGCAAGCATCTGCCACATCGAGCTTGAGAGAATGACAACGAGATAATAAGCTCCGCCTAGAACGGCCCCACACATCATCAAGCTTCGGTTACTGTACTTAGCACTGAGTAGACCGAGCATAATCATAAAAGGAATTTCCAGCGCAGCACAAATACTGCTGACTAAACCGACATCGCTTGTCGATCCCCCTAGATTGTTTGTAATAAAGAGAGCAGTGTTGATGCTGCTCGTCCAGTGAGCTACATACATGAGTATCAGAATCAGAAAAGGCAGTAGAATATTGCGGTTCTGACTGAGCCGGAAAGTTTTTACTTTTACTTCAGTATTACTAGTTTTCAGTTCTGTATTTGATTTGAGAAATAGGAAAACCAGTAAGGCAACAAGCAGGAAAACTCCGATTGTACCCGAGAAAATCCCTTTAAACCCAACAGCAGCGATTAGCAGGGTGCCGATCAAAGGACCTGTAATAAAGCCGAGAGAGAAAGCAGAACGCAAGGTAGAATTAGCAAACGCAGTATCCGTAAAATCGCTCTTATTCACTGCTTCTCTAGCAATGGCGAACAATTGAGGCATCCCTGGTGCACCGAGGGCGGTGAACACAATCATGTAGATGAACAAGATCGTAAAATCCTGAATGAGCAAGTAACCGCTATAAGCCAGAGCATTACAGAGCGTGGCAACAAGGTAAATGTTTTTTCGATTCAAGCCGAGGTCAGAGCGTCTTCCGATTAGCGTACTGATCCATATCCCAGCAATTAATGTGGTGGCTAGAAAAATACCAAACATCCCGACAGATACACCAAGCTGTTCCGTGAAATAAATGGATAAGAAGGGTGCGCTGAGTGAAATCCCCATTCCCTGCAGTAACATACATAAAAAGAGTAAGGCATAAGAGGGAATTGAAAATAGTGCTGTGAGTCGTTTGATCATGTTGTGAAGTTACTCCTCTATATTTGTTAAGATAGTCAAACTGGTTATAGTATACATGAAAAAGACAGTAACAATATATATGCGATTTAACTAGAAACCTCTACGATTTGGCTAAAATCAAAATGGGACATTATTCGGGCGAAACTCAGCCTGTTGATGTCCCTTTTGTGATTTCTATAGCATTCAGTATTCAGAAGCATGTTTATACTTTATAATCAGAAAGGATTACCGTATTATATTTACAAATATAGAATAATTATCAACGATAGGAAGGGGAGTGCCAAGTGGCTAATCCTATGAATCCGATCCTGATTGAATTTCCTGAGAGCTTTGAGACCGAGCGTCTGCTCATTCGCGCCCCTTTGTGGGGGGATGGAGTAAGTATGAATGTGGCTATGACNNGTGGCTATAGGTGAAAGTTTAGAGGAATTGAAACCTTGGATGCCTTTTGCTCAAACGAGTCCGACTTTGGATGAATCCGAGAAATTCACACGTGAGGCCAGACTGGATTTTTTAAAACGTAATCAGCTGCATATGCGAATTTTTAATAAGGCTACGGGGAGTTTTATCGGTTGCAGTGGCCTACATCGTATTAACTGGGAACTCCGCAATTTTGAAATTGGGTATTGGATCCGAAGCTCCTGCGCGGGCAATGGTTATATGACCGAAGCGGTGAATGGAATCACCGATTTTGCTATAAGGGAATTAGAAGCCAATCGCATCGAGATTCGGTGTAGTGCACGAAATATCAAAAGTGCTGCAGTTGCTGAACGCGCAGGGTATACACTGGAGGGCATCTTACGCAGAGAGCGCCTTGGACTAGATGGGGAAATGCATGACAGCAAGCTATTTGCTAAGGTTAAAGGCGTGGAATTTTAGGGGAGAGGGCTGATTTTTTGAAGCAGAAAGGTGTTTTCTCAAGATTAAGTACATACATGTTAAGGCATAAGCTCTTATATACGGTTTTATTATTTACGACTTTATTTGGGATTGTTCTAGATTTAACGATTGCTTGGCTACTCTCAGTAATTACGGATGCGGCGGTTAGACTCGATGTGAAAGCATTTAAAGGGCTGGTTATATTCGGATTAATTTACTTATTAGTGAGTGCAATCAACGGTTACATCGATCGATATCTCAAAAATAAAATCTCAGCCAAAATCAGAAATGAGCTACGGCTAGATATGATGCGACATGCTTTAGCTCTTCCTCAGTCTTATTTTGACCGTAATCACTCCGGGGATTTGTTGTCCCGCTTTACTAATGATAATCAATCTGTGGGTAATGCTACCGGCGAGGTAATGATTGATCTGATCCGTAACCCTTTGCTTGCCCTCGCGGCTTTTGGTTATTTGCTCTATATTAACTGGCTACTGGCATTGATCTGTTTTGCAATGGGTCCTTTGATGTTCCTTACGGGAAAAATCTTCGGTTCAGCGATGCGTGAGAACAGTGTGAGGATTCAGAATAATATGAGCAAGATTACTTCCTTTTTGCATGACATTCTAGGCAGTAGTATGGTGTTTAAATCTTTTAGCATCGAACGCAGACTAATGAAGCAGTATCAGGAACATAGTGAGAATATTACTTCCGAAGAATTAAAAAGGGGAAGAATTGAGGGACTACTGGCTCATTCTCCTCTTTTTTGGGAAACTTCACGTTTCTTCTGGCGCTGGTCGTTGCTGGTTTTTTTGTGGCCAAAGGATCCCTTGAGGTCGGTGCGATGATTGCTTTCATCCAGCTCATGAATTATCTAGTGATGCCGTTCTCGGCCTTGCCAGGACTGATCAATTCGATGCAGCAATCACTTGGGGCGGCGGGACGGATCTTTGAAGTGCTGGACAGTCCTGTGGAAGTGGAGGCTCTACCCGAAGTAGATATGAAGCAGCCTGAATTTGAGCGTATGGTCATGTCCTCGGTGTCCTTCTCTTATCCGGGAGCAGAGAAACACAGCTTGAACAAGATCAGCTTAGAGCTTCACAAAGGGGCTCAAATGGCGATTGTGGGACCGAGTGGTGGAGGGAAATCCACACTTTTTAAGGTATTGCTTGGGTTATATGAACCTGATGAGGGTGAAGTATTTATAAATAATGAGAAGATAAGCGAAATGAGTCTAGCTAAGCTTAGAAGTCACTTTGCTTATGTACCGCAAGAGTCCGGGCTGTATACGGGAAGTATCCGTGATAATATTCGGAATGGAAATCCAGATGCGGATGAACAAGGAATTCTGGAAGCTTTGCGACAAGCGAATGCTTATGATTTTGTAATGGAGCTGCCGGAGGGTCTCGATACAGATATCGGTGAGGAAGGTTCACGCCTGTCCGGTGGACAACGCCAGCGACTATCAATTGCAAGAGCGATTCTTAGGAACTCTCCAATTTTGCTGCTGGATGAAGCTACTGCTGCGCTCGATAATGAATCGGAGAAGTTGGTGCAGCAAGCGATTCGTAAACTAATGGGTGACAAAACCACACTCGTTATCGCTCACCGTCTATCTACGGTTCAGAACGCTGATGTCATTCTAGTGATGGAGAACGGTGAAATTGTGGAGAGTGGTACCCACGAGGAGCTGCTTGCAGCTGAAGGAAGATATCATGGCTTGTATTATTCCCAGCTGGAAGAGGAAGAAGCTGTGGGGAGTGAGCAAGAGCTAATGGAGCTTGCTTCTACAGGAGTCCCGAGCATACTGAAATAACAAAAGGGTGCTGCAACGTCATAAATATGGCGTAGCAGCACCCTTTTGCTTAAGGAAGTATATCTATATAAGCTGAATAAAAGAAAAATCACAAAAAGCAAGAAGGATCGGAGGGGAATTTTGGAACTGTAGGAGCGTTAGCGACCGCCTTTGTCCCCGGATTTCCACCGCGAAGAGCGGTAACAATCAAGAAATCTGGGGACAACAGCGGCCGGAAGTCCAAATATTCTCCGTAGTGACTCCTGAGCTTATTGTTATAATCTTAAGTTCAGCCGATATAGTTAGTTCACTTTATTGAGAATGAATTTATCAATCGCGTATTTCACCCCATCTTCATTGTTGCTTAGGGTTACGAAATCAGCGATTTCTTTCAGCGCAGGAATAGCGTTAGCCATAGCAACGCCAAGACCCGCAGCCTCGAGCATCTCATGGTCGTTCCAAGAGTCACCCATAGCCATAGTCTCGGAAAGATCACAGCCAAAATGATTGGCTAGGAATTCAAGTGCAATTCCCTTGGTTCCTTCATGATGCATGATTTCTAGGAATTGTGGTTTGGATTTGGTAATATGCACGGAATCGCCGAGCAATTCACGTAGAATTGGAGCCAGCTCATCCAAGAATGCAGGATCATCGATAATCAGCATTTTTGGCGTTTTTTGTGGGACAAGCTTCTCCCAATCCGGTTCAATATAATATGGAGTTTTGTTCAGGTCCGTATAGTCTTTGATCTTTTGGTTGTCCTCGCGGGCATACAGCTTGTCGTCAATGTAAGTTTGCAAATGCAGATCATGCTCCACGCAGTAAGTGAACAGCTTGTGTACCGCATCCTGTGGCACGTAACGCTCATACAGCACTTTTTCATCGAGCAAGTTCTTAACGAGTGCGCCTTGGTAAGTGATGATAGGTACGTTCAGTCCGGTTTGACGGGCAATGGCTTGAGCGGAAGCATAAGCTCGGCCTGTAGCGAGGGTTACAACAACGCCAGCGGCAACAGCCTCTTCAAGCGCAGTTTGGGTAGCTGGTGTTACTTCCTTGTCATCGTTAATTAGAGTGTCATCAATATCAATCGCGATCAATTTGTACATTTGTCTCTCTCCTTATCTCTTTCTAAATAAATGTAATTTTGAAAAATAACTCTTCTTATGTTGATTCTGACCCGGTTCCGGACTCAGCTCTGCCATAAGCATAGCTCCCAGAATACAAACACAACCGAGCAGAGCGGACATACCAAGTGTTTCCCCACCAAAGGCTAAGCCTGTCAGAACAGCGAATACGGGTTCTGTGGCATAAATAATAGCTACCCGGGAAGGCGTAGTGTACTTCTGGCAGGCGGTTTGAATCCAGAAGGCAAAAGCACTGGTAGGACCAATAGAGATTAAGAGTGCCCAGAGCACATCCGGGTCCTTGATAAGCTCTGCGCTGTGTGCCAGCGGTGCAGCTCCTTCAAAGATAAGCGATGCGACAATGCTGAACAGTCCAACGAAGGCGAGCTGCAAGGTTGCCAGCGGCAATGCCGGATAATGAGGTGCATAAACGCCAGTATATGCGACTTGTAGCGCAAAAGCTATGGCGCAGAGCAGGATCAAAGCATCGCCTTTATTCAGGGACAAAGCAGAGCCTGTGAAGGTCAGCAGGTAAAGACCTACTGCGGCAAGCGCCGCACTGAACCAGGTGTAACGTGAAATGGCATGCCCCAGTAGCGCCAGAGATAGAAAGGGAACCAATACGACCGATAGACCGGTAATAAACCCGGTATTGGAGGTGGTTGTATATAGAAGTCCCATGGTCTGGAAACCATAGCCCATAAACAAAAAAAGGCCTAGCAGCAGAGAATCGCGTACCATGCGGAAACTTAACTGTTTCCACTCCTTGCGGTAGAAAATAACAGTGATTAGAGCCAGCAACAGGGCAGCACCCGTAAAGCGGATGCTGTTAAACGCGAGCGGTGGTAGCACCTTGACAGCATTTTGAACAATCAGAAAGGTACATCCCCACATCATCGCCACGAGTAGCAGACTAAAATCGGCCATCCGGGAACGCTTCACTTCTTAGGTCATCCTCTCTTCGGCAGATGCCGTTCTTGTAAGAACGACAAGGTCAAGTTGTCCAAATTGTATCGTATATTCATGGGGAGGACAAGATAGAAATCGCTCAAAGGCTTATATTTAAAGGGATTTAAGGGATTAGGCTAGACAAAAAAACAACGTCTTGATATACTTCGATAACCGCACATTTGTTCTTGTTTTTCGCATCTTAGAAAGGAGCGGTTTCACCATGATGGGCAGATCCCATTTAATAATCAGCACTGGGGTTACCCTATCTGTAATGAGTTTGATGACACATGAGATTACGATTCCAGTTATTGCGGTCGCAGCATTAAGCTCCTTGCTGCCTGATATTGATGAACCGAATTCGCTGCTCGTGCGCAAGGCGATTCCAGAATTTCTATTGAGAGTGCTGCAAATTGCTTTGATAGGCGCGGCGATCTATCTCTATTTTGCCGGAATCGTGGAACGACCTTGGAATATTGTGCTGGCACTGCTTGTCGGGAGTGTATCTTTCCTACCTAGTCGAAAGCTGCGCCATTTGGTCATGATTTTGATCGCCATAGCACTTTTTGCCTTCGGGGAAGCTTATGATCCATGGAACTACATTGCAGCTTGCGTGCTCGTCGTTTCATCGATTGTCCCACACCGTGGCCTGACACATACCTTGTATGGTGTTGCGGGCTGGAGCGCCTTATTGTATTTTGCCTCTTCTGGTATGAATGATGGTGGCAGTCTATGGATAGCTGGAGGCATGTCGTATGCGCTTCATCTACTGGCAGACTCTCTTACCCAACGGGGAATTACACCCCTGCCGCCAATACCCTTTAAGTTGCGCCTAAAACTAATGAGTACAGGCACGAAAAAAGGTGGAGCCGTAGAGAACATTTGCATCATGCTGACTCTAGCGCTAGTTGTCTATGTATTTATACTTTCTCCTTGAACTAAAGTGAATATGAAAGAGGGGCTTGTCTATTCTTTACGCAAATCGCGCATAGAATAAGGAAGCGCCTTTATTTTTGTGTAACTATTCCTCTAGGAAAACCAGTCCGATAAAGTCCTCCGGCTCAATACGTCCGAAATAATGCTTCAAATCCAGATCTGCTAATGCTTCTCTAACCTCTGCCTCATTATAACGTTTGCCACGAATTGCATTTTCAACATCAACTACGTCACCAACCCCGAAGAAGTCACCATAGATTTTGATGTCCTTAATGAGGGAATCCTCAATATCCATGCGAATATCAATAATTCCAGCAGGGAATTTTCGCGTGTGTTTGACGTTGCTTTTTGGCGACAGACCGTAGTTCCAGTCCCAGTTCTGGTAGTGTTCTTTGGAGATTTCGTGGATTTTGACCCAGTCTGCTTCCTGAAGTTTGTACTGAGGGACCTCGGATGGTTCCATACCAAAGATCGAACGCAGCAGGCCAGAGCGGAACTCTTCAATGGTCATGTCTGTACCTAGCAGTTCCTTGATGTTCGCTACGCGACTACGTACGGATTTGGTGCTTTTGGATTTGAATTTCTCTGGATTTACTTTCAGTGAGGCTTGTACATCATCCAAATTGAGATCGAACATCAGTGTACCATGGCTGAACATGCGTCCGCGTGTGGAGAATTGAGCGTTTCCGGAAATCTTTTGTTCGCCGACTTGAAGATCATTCCGTCCGCTAAGCTCTGCGTTAACACCCATGCTTTGCAAATAGTCGATCACCGGCTGGGTGAATTTTAGAAAGTTATGGAAGGATTGGCCGTCGTCTTTGGTAATAAAGCTGAAGTTCAAGTTTCCGAGATCGTGATAGACAGCTCCACCGCCAGACAAACGCCGCACAACCTTAATATCATTCTCTTTAACATATTCCTGGTTAATTTCTTCAATCGTATTCTGGTGTTTACCGATGATGATAGATGGGCTGTTAATATAAAAAAGCAGGTAACTCTCGTCCATCGGCAAGTGTTTCAGCGCATATTCCTCAATCGCCAAATTGATGGATGCGTCAGTAATCCCTGTGTTATCAATAAAAAGCATAGTGAATTCCTCCGTTGCAGCAAAATTGATTACAGTTCTCATTTTAAACCAAAAGCGGTTTTTTAACAAAAGAGATAGCTTCGTAGATATTAATGTCGATTTGAGGCAAGCGGTTATCAGGGTGATTCCTTTAGTGAAGCATTGACGTATTTCCGGCAAAGACGCAATAATGGTGGCAAAGACATACATATCGAGCAGTAGAAAGTTGATAGAGGGAGTGTATATATGCTTGAAAAATACGGCCACGGCGGTGATTTGCTGACGGCTTCGGAACTCTATGAGGAAGCTAGAGGTACATTCCTCGATTACAGTGCCAACATCAATCCTCTTGGGCCTCCGCCAGCGGTCTTGGAGCTACTTAGAACAGCATTGTCTACGGTGGTTGCCTACCCGGACCCTGGGCACCGACGCTTCAAAAGCCTGCTAGCGGAGAACCTTGGCATAGATAGTAGTTGGCTGACCGTAGGCAATGGAGCGGCAGAATCTATGGCTTTGTTGTTGCTTGCGATCGCCCCGCAAAAGGTTGGAATTGTAGAACCTTGTTTCTCCGAGTACCGGCAGCTATCTGTGCAATTCGGCGCAGAAGTATTATCGGTTCAGGGGACAAGGGAACAGCACTTCAGGGCTGGAGTGAACGAGATTGCCGGGCTGATGGAGAAGGTTGAGCTGCTGTTCATCGGACAGCCGAACAATCCAAATGGAATCCAGTATGCTGTGGATGAGCTGCGCTGGTTAGCGCAGAAGGCCGAAAGCTGCGGAACTTATTTGGCTGTGGATGAAGCCTTTATTGATTTTATTCCAGAAGCGGAACGGAATACGCTGCTACCGGAGCTGGATCAGTTTCCGCATACGATTCTGGTGCGGTCGATGACGAAGTTTTATGCGATTCCCGGACTGCGTCTCGGGTTTGCGATTTCGCATCCGGATCTGGCGAAGGCAATGACCGGAAAGCAGGTCACTTGGAGCGTGAACGGCTTGGCGCTACTAGCAGGTGAAGCTTGCCTGGGAAGCGGGCACGAGTATGAACGTCGCACACGCGAGCTGATCGCCACGGAGCGGGAGCTGCTGCGGCAAGGCCTTATGCAGCTGGGCTGCGATGTGCCGCCGGGCGAAGCGAACTTTCTGCTATGTGGCCTGCCTTTGCCGTGGAGTGCGGCTGAGATGCAGACCCGTCTTGGGCACGTCGGTATACTGGTGCGCAGCTGCGCGATGTACCCGGGTCTTGGGGTGGAGCATATCCGGGTTGCCGTCAAGGGACATGAGGATAATGCCCGGCTGCTGATGCGAATAGGGGGAATTCTTGCAGCTAAATGACCTGTACAGCGTAGAGGGCTGCGGGTTACGGGCCGGCTCGCATGCTAAGGGTAGCGGCTAAGTTTGGTGAGGCGGTTTTTATGGGACGCCTCCTAAGTGCAGAAATTCGATTCTATAGCACTTTGTACAATATAAATTTGGAAAATGAAGCGAAGTAGGTCTTTGCGTGACATTCTATTGTACGAAATACAGCAGAATAGTTTTTGCATATGTAATTGGCCAAATCTGCTGCACACAGTGCAGTAAATGGGTTGAGGGGATAGGCAGGACAAGCGGAGTTGGCTGTAATTATTTAATGAAAGAGATGAGCTGAGGAAGGAGCAGGATCGGATATGGTGCAAGTGAAAATTCCATTTAATCTTGCAGAAGGAATTAGAGAGTACCATTCGGCCGTCTGGCCGGGGCTTGTGCTGGAGTGGAAGGGAAACCATCTGTTACTAGAGCTGCCTGCTGAAGCAGATGGTTTATCGAGTGCATTTTATGGTGGAGGAATGAATCGGCTGCAGCGAGCCGTCAATTTATATGTTGACCGCAATTATGAATGTAGTGATCCTGTCCAAGATATGGAGAATAAGCTGCGCGATTGGGGTTATCCATTATCCAGCTGTGCGGGTCTGATGACGGCTGTACCGCTAGAGCATGCAGCGATAGCTGAAGAAGACACTGGCTCAGCTGGGATATCTGTTTGCATTACTGCCGCCGCAGGAAATGCTGCGCGCGCGGGTGTGGAACGCAATGTGCTAGCTGTTTATCGACCGGGTACGATTAACATTATGCTCGGTATTGATGGCCGCCTGACACCCGCGGCCATGGTCAATGCTGTGCAGACAGCTGTCGAAGCCAAAGCTGCTGCCCTGGCAGATCTCGGGATTACCGATCCCGAGAATGGCCTGATCGCAACCGGAACAACTACGGATGCTATAGTACTCGCTGTGAGCCAAAGCGGACGATACAGCGCAGAGCATGTCTACGCTGGAACAGCTACCGATCTGGGAGGCGCTATCGGCCGCCTTGTATACGGCGCTGTGACGGGAAGTTTGCTATCGGTGCAGGCAAGGAAGGACAACTAATGAGAACGGATAGCTGGAAATGCTGGAGATTGTTCAGAGGTGATCGCCTGTGAAAATCGCTTTGATTCTGCTTGCTGCTTATGTGATTGACCGGATCGTAGGTGACCCGCGTAGCCTGCCCCATCCCGTAATCGGTATGGGCAAAGCGATCACTGCTCTCGAGCGGGTGATCCGTCGGTTATGGTCCCGCCCGCAAAGCCTGCGGAGAGCCGGAGTGTTACTGCCGCTATGTGTTGCGGGCGGTGTTTGGGCACTGACAGCCATCCTGTTATGGCTGCTGTCGTTCATCTCACCTTGGCTCGTCTGGATAGCCGAGGCTTGGTTGATTTCGACTACAATTGCCTCTAAGGGGCTGAAGGATGCAGGTATGGCAGTTTACGTGGAACTCCGTAAAGGCGATATTCCTGCCGCACGCAAGGCGCTGGGGATGATTGTGGGGCGTGATACGACCTCACTAGATAACACGGAAATTGTGCGTGGCACGGTGGAGACCGTTGCAGAGAACATCGTCGATGCGATTATTTCTCCGCTATTTTACGCGCTGATCGGCGGTGCGCCGCTTGCTATGGCTTATCGGGCGGTCAATACGCTTGATTCCATGGTCGGATATAAGAACGATAAATATCGTGATCTCGGCTGGGCATCCGCTCGGCTCGATGATGTCGCCAACTTCATTCCAGCGCGGATAACGGCACTGCTTTTGGCTCTATGTGCATGGCTGCTTCGTATGGATTGGCGTAGAAGCCTGCAAATGGTGAAGCGGGATGCGCGACTTCATCCAAGCCCTAATAGCGGCTATCCTGAATCAGCCGTTGCAGGCGCACTTGGTATCCGGCTCGGGGGGGAGAACGTATATCATGGCGTCGCATCTTTCCGAGCTTATATGGGCGATCCGGTACGAACGATGAAGCCGGACGATATCATTCAGACCTCGCGGATGATGATGCTGTGCTCTTCAATATTTGTAGGTCTTTGCGCAGTTGTTGCATGGATTTGGATTGGGGGCTGAGGCTAGATATGGCGATTTTCCCTGTAGAAATCGAGTTAGTGCTTGTCCGCCATGGGCAGACAAAGTGGAATGTTGAGCATCGCTACTTAGGACATACGGATCTTCCACTGCTTCCTAGTGCAGAAGAGCAGCTATCTAAGCTTCAACAGCTTGGACGGATGTTTGAAAAATCGGAAAATGATAAGCAAGAGGTTGGTAAACAAGGTTGTGAAAACTACGAAACTCGTCGGGCTGAGGTATCGGATGGTTTCTGGCGTGTGTTTTGCAGCGATTTGCTTAGATGTCGGGAGACCTTGGCTTATATGGCACCTTCGCTAGAGAAGGTAACTGTCTATGATCAGCGCCTCCGCGAAATGAATTTCGGAGCTTGGGATGGATGCACGTATGAGCAGTTGAAGGATAACTCGCTGTATAGAAGCTGGATTGATGATCCTTCCAAGATTACACCACCAGAAGGAGAATCTTGGACGCAGTTCGATGAACGCCTGCGTAGCTTCCTGTTAGATCTGGGACAAGCGGCTGAGACTGCAATTGGACATTGTGCGGTCATGAAGAATAAAGGTGAGGTTATAACAAACAGGGCATTGGTGGTGACACATGGCGGTGTAATCAGGAATTTACTTGCGCAGGTGGTTCCAGATGTCACATTCTACAATGCAGTTGCACCTTCTCCAGGAACAGCAATGGTACTTAAACTACGCTGGCAAAATAGGCAATGGTCGGCTACTACGTCTGATGTTCTAGGAATATAAAGTAGTAGGCTAAGAAAGTAGGATTGAGCATTTGACAAGTGGAAGGGAGATGCACAGTTTTGAGACCCTTGCTGGAGAAGGGGGAACTATGACCGACGCATAGATCATTCTTGCCTAACCGTTTCCCATTCATAGAATGAAAATAATCAAATTTGTTAGTCTGTCCTCTCATAGAACCACAGCCGGAGTAAAATCCCTTGGCTGTGGTTCTTTTTTTAAGG
>DJUJ01000057.1:15602-21516 GCA_002438345.1 Paenibacillus sp. UBA6285 | reverse complement strand
CGTACTTAAGGTTAGCCGCAACTCAGTGATCTCTGCTTATGCAGGTCTTGAGGATGATGGGTTTGCTTATGCCGTGCAGGGGCAAGGCAGTTATGTTGCGCCTACACCTCCCGGCAGTGAAACAATCTCTTCCTGGACGATGGACTGGAAGACGCGCATCAACGATCATGCGCGGCTGGCGGAGGATCTGGATATCATGAAGCGCGGCATACGAGCGGAGAAGGGAACGATCTCCTTCACGAGTATCGCACCTGATGAGAGTCTGTTTGATCTAGATAATGTAAAGCGCTCCTTTATGGATCGTATGTCAGTAGAAGGCAACGTCTTACTAAATTATGGATATGCCAAAGGGTATAAGCCTTTAATAGACTATTTGAAGCAGTATATGGAGCACAAGGGCGCCCAAATGAAAGGCAAGGATATATTGATCACCAATGGTTTTACAGAGGGGTTCGATATTGTATTGTCTGCACTGAGCAAAAAGAATGGCTCGGTAATCTGTGAGAATCCGACGCATCATACGGCGATCAAAAATCTGAAGCTGAACGGCTTTGAGATCACCGGAATTCCTATGGAGCGTGATGGGATTGATCTGGTAGAGCTGGAGAAGGCACTGCAGCAGCAAGCTTTTGACTGTGCATACTTCGTCCCTTCTTACCATAATCCGACCGGAATTGTAATGTCTCCTGAGAAAAGACAGAGGCTAATGAAGCTAATGAATCGGNNTCGAGGATGGTTTTAACGAGGAATTACGATATTCGGGCTCACATGTGGCTCCACTAATCGCAGCGGCGGGTAGCGGCAATAGCGTGATCTATCTAGGAAGCTTCTCAAAAGTACTGTTTCCGGGACTACGCGTAGGTTGGGTGCTGGCGGATCAGGAGTTGATCTATTCCCTCGAAAGCGTCAAGCGCGCTCGTACTATTCATACCTCGACGCTGGATCAATCCATTTTGTATCAGTACTTATTGGGTGGCCATTTAGAGAAGTATTTGAAAAAAGCTAGAGCAGAATATAAACGCAAATATGAATTAACCCTGCAATGCTGTAAGGAGTTTATTCCTTATACGGCGCTATCTGGGGATGGTGGATTGCATCTTTTTGTAACTTTCGCGGAGGGCTTTAATACAAGGACGCTGTTGGCGGCCTGTCATGAGCAAGGGGTTATTTTTACAGCAGGAGATATATTCTTCACAGACGGTAAGGGTCAAAATACGATACGGATCGGTTTCTCCAGAGTGACGGATGAGGATATCCGCAAGGGGATCAAGATTATTGGCAAAACAGCACGACAACTAATGGGATAAAGAGGTGCTTGAGATGAAGGTAGGCGTAATTATGGGCGGGGTGTCCTCTGAGTATGAGGTTTCCATGAATAGTGGTAGAGAAATTTTGAAGAATCTAGATCCAAATAAATATGAAGTTACTCCAATAGTGATCACGAAGCGTGAAGAGCTTATTGAACAGGCAAAAGGTATCGATATCGCGCTGCTTGCGCTTCATGGAGCTTACGGCGAGGACGGCACGGTTCAGGGAACGCTGGAGACGATGGGAATTCCATATACGGGTAGTGGGGTTTTGTCTAGCAGCATTTGCATGGATAAGGATCTCTCCAAAAAGCTTATGCGCTGCTCAGGCGTCAATACGGCAGATTGGCTGTGCTGGGATAGTATGAAGGATTATTCTCAAGAAGCGGTAGAACGGATCGGATATCCTGTTATGGTGAAGCCGTGTTCAGGCGGTTCGAGTATCGGAATGGAGAAGGTGAGCAGTAGCGAGGAATTGCTGAGCGCAGTACAGAAGGCTTTTGACTGTGATCAGTCGATTTTGATCGAGAGCTACATTCAAGGCCAGGAAATCACATGCTCCATTCTAAATGGAGAGATGCTGCCTATTCTGGGGATTACCTCGGCACATGCGGAGTGGTTCGATTACAGCGCTAAGTACGAAGATGGCGGGGCAGACGAACGGATCATTGAACTGCCAGCCGAGGTATATGAGCGCGTGCGTGATGCAGCCTTAACTTGCTACAAAGCACTAAAATGCAGTGTGTATGCACGGGTGGATATGCTCATCAGGGATGGTATTCCATATGTGCTGGAGGTGAACACGCTACCGGGCATGACGAAGGCCAGTCTGTTACCAAAAAGCGCGCAAGCGGCAGGTTACTCCTTCAGCGGACTGCTGGACGAGATCATTTCCCTTTCCCTAATGGAAAAGAATTCAAAAGAAGAGGTGATCAGCCATGTCTAGTGAGTGGATTGCTCCACGTCTTCGGGAAATTGCTCCCTCGGGGATTCGGGCTTTTTTTGACCTAAGTACGGGGAATCAGGATATTATATCGCTAGGTGTAGGGGAGCCTGATTTTGTTACACCGGAGCATGTAAGAGCTGCCTGTATTCGTGCCTTGAATAATGGGGAAACGATGTATACACCAAATTCCGGTTTACTCGAGCTTAGAGAAGAGATCGCTTCTTATTTGTACGGCAGCTTCAATCTTCGTTATGAGCCAACGAACGAGGTGATGGTTACGGTGGGAAGCAGTGAGGCTGTGGACTTGGCGCTGCGAGCCTTCATTACACCCGGGGATGAGATCATCATCCCTTCTCCGAGTTATATTGCGTATTCGCCGATTACCCATTTGAACGGGGGGGTTACGGTAGAGGTTGAATCTTCAGCCGAGCAGGGTTTTAAGCTTACTGCTGAAGCGTTGCGGAAGGTGATCACCCCTCGTTCCAAGATTCTTATGGTTAATTTTCCGACTAATCCTACAGGAACAGTTATGTCTTGCGAAGATTGGTTGCCAATTGCACAGATTGTAAAAGAGAATAACCTACTTGTCATTTCAGATGAAATTTATGCTGAGCTAACCTATGATAGTCAGCATGTCAGCATTGCCTCCCTTCCTGGGATGATGGAACGAACCATTGTCATTAGCGGCTTCTCCAAAGCATTCGCTATGACTGGCTGGAGAGTAGGTTATGCTTGTGGGAATCAGGAATTAATTGCTGCGATGCTAAAAATCCATCAATACACTGCGATGTGTGCTCCAGTGCTTGGTCAAATCGCTGCTATTGAATCACTGCGGAACGGGATGGAACATAAGGAACACATGAAACAATGCTTCGATGAGCGAAGAAAGCTGTTGGTGAGTGGATTTCGATCTATCGGATTGCCTTGCCATGAACCGGCTGGAGCGTTCTATGCTTTTCCTTCGATCGCTCATACCGGACTGAAATCAGAAGATTTCGCTTTGCAGCTGCTTCGGGAGGTCGGAGTGGCCGCGGTTCCGGGTCATGTGTTTGGAGCAGGTGGAGAAGGGTATATTCGCTGCTCTTATGCAGCATCCTTACAAAAATTAACGGAAGCGCTGGAGAGAATCGAAGACTTTATGAAAGTGAAGTTGTAATTCTAGTGGTCCCCATCTATCATAGATGGGGGCTTTTCTGTGTAGATAAGATAGAATAGGTTATACGGATTTATTTAATTGGAGGTTAAAATATGATTTCATCTATTCAAGAAGTAATTAAACGAATCACACCGGCTGATGAACAGTCTTTCCTCAAGGCGGAGCACCGCCTGAACATTCTAACCAAACCACCGGGCAGCCTGGGACAATTGGAGACTCTGGCCGTTAAGCTCGCTGGGATTTCGGGTACGGAGCAGCCTAGTTTCACCAAACGAACGGTAGTTGTAATGGCTGCCGATCACGGTATATGCTGCGAGGGAGTTAGCGCATTTCCACAGGAAGTCACAATACAGATGGCCTATAATTTTCTCAGCGGAGGAGCGGCTGTGAATGTACTGGCACGCCAAGCTGGGGCTGAGGTAAAGTTCGTAGATATCGGTGTTAACGGCGATCTTAGTCATGAGGATCTGATTGATCGTAAAGTGCGCCGCGGTACGGATAATATGGCTGTGGGACCTGCGATGAGTCGTGAGGAGNNCTGTGCTTGTAGGTATAAGAGTCGCACAAGAAGCGATTGAGAACGGGACGGAGATTTTTATTACAGGTGAAATGGGCATAGGGAATACAACGGCTAGTGCAGCCATTCTGTGTGCTCTAAAAGGAATAGCACCTGAAGTAGCCGTCGGAAGAGGAACGGGAATTGATGATGAACGTTTACTACATAAAATTGCAGTTGTGGAACGCGCTTTAAAGGTGAATCAACCGAATCCGGCAGATCCGCTGGATGTATTATCCAAAGTAGGTGGACTGGAAATCGCTGGTTTGACCGGTCTGATTCTTGGAGCAGCTGCTGCCAGGATACCTGTCATTTTGGATGGTTTTATTTCGGGTGCGGCAGCTCTTGTAGCGAAGGCACTTGCGCCAGAATCCATTGCCTATATGATAGGCTCCCATTTATCAGGAGAACAGGGACATAAGCTGATGCTGGAGCAGCTTGGACTTGAACCGCTGCTTAACCTCGGTCTGCGATTGGGCGAGGGAACAGGAGGAGTATTATGCCTTCATTTAATCGAGGCGATCTGCCGCATTTTGAGCGAAATGGCAACCTTTGAAAGTGCAGGCATCTCTGGAGCTGGTCAACGATGAGCATTCTTGTAACGGGAGGCGCTCGTAGCGGGAAGAGTGGTTTTGCAGAAAAACTGATGCAATCACTGACAGATCAGGCCTTCTATGTAGCAACCGGACAGGCGTTTGATGATGAAATGAAGGAACGGATTGCACTGCATCAGCATCAGCGTTTGGAAAGCGGATATGCTTGGGAGACGCTTGAAGAGCCCTATGATTTGCCAGATTTACTGAAGCGTTTATCTGGTGAAAAGGCGGTCCTCGTAGATTGCTTAACATTGTGGTTATCTAATGTACTGCTAGCAATGGAAGGATTTACGGATAGGCAAGAGTTGATTGAGAGCGAGATTACAAGACTTGAAGACAGTGTGCGTTCATTTCAAGGGAACCTCATTCTGGTCACTAATGAGGTTGGAGACGGTATTGTTCCGGAGTATGCGCTTGGCCGATTGTACCGTGATCTGGCAGGACGTATGAACGCGCTGCTTGCTCGGCAATGTGAGCAGGTTTTTCTAGTGACTGCTGGCATTCCAATTGAACTCAAGAGCAGGGAGTATCGTCTATGAGGGAGCGTAGGGATGCTGCCGCGGCTGCCTTTCAGTTTTTGTCTCGGTTTCCTGTAAAGAGTGATCCCGGATTTTCTCCTGAGCTCCTGCACCGAAGTGTGCTGTTCTATCCCGTGGTGGGCGCAGCTATCGGACTGTGTGTAGCTGCTGGAGCAGCCTTGACTGGTCTTATTCTTCCGGCATGGCCAGCAGCTGTTATTACCCTCATTCTGTGGGTAGGCCTTACTGGCGGCCTGCATCTCGATGGCTGGATGGACAGCGCGGATGGTCTGCTAAGCTACCGACCGAGGGAGCGAATACTGGAGATTATGAAGGACAGCCGTGTGGGTGCGATGGGTGTACTCGCCTGCGTGCTGCTCTTGCTGTTAAAGGCCTCTTTAGTGGCAGCGCTAATCGAAGGCTACGCCTACTACGAGCTGCCACTGCTCTTGCTACCAGCGATCTGGAGCCGCTGGTACATGGTGCGGGCAATGGTGCGTTATCCCATTGCTCGCGGGAACGAGGGGCTGGCCGCGANNGCGATAGCCGCGCTGCTCTCGCTAGCCGCAGCCGCTGCGCCTCTGGCGCTCGGCGCGGGCTTAGCCGCGTGGCCGCTGCATCTGGCGGCAGCGTTACTGCTGCCGGCTGCGGCCTTGGCCAGCGGCACCGTGGCTGCGCGGAGGATTAGCAGCCGGCTCGGCGGGCTCACCGGCGATGTGTACGGCGCGCTGAACGAGCTACTAGAGGCTGTGCTGCTACTAGTGTTAGTGCTGCTCCAGCACAATTTCATGTGAGTGGCTCCTGTGGGTGACGTTTTAGTAGCTAGCTTACTTCA
>DJUJ01000057.1:3783-15591 GCA_002438345.1 Paenibacillus sp. UBA6285 | reverse complement strand
AAGCTTGCTGACCTAGATGACGTTATATCATTTGCTGCGAATAACATTTGTTTCTTTCGAGATAGATAGAGAAGAGGGATGACATGGTTGCTGCCATTCTGCTATTTATAATTGCCGGCCTTGCTGAGATCGGAGGCGGATATTTAGTATGGTTATGGCTAAGAGAATCACGACCTCTCTGGTACGGTTTGGTAGGTTCTTTGATTCTGATTTGCTATGGCATTATCCCTACGTTGCAGAAGTTTCCGTCCTTCGGAAGAGTGTATGCAGCCTACGGCGGAGTGTTTATCGTGCTCGCTGTGTTATGGGGCTGGCTTGTAGACAAGAAAACACCCGACGTATATGACTGGGTCGGTGCTGTTATTTGTGTGATCGGTGTTTCGGTCATTCTTTGGGCGCCGAGACACTAAGATTATCGAGGTTTACTTACCTATGAACACAGAGTTACCAGTATTTATGTGGAGGGGAATAGCTTGCGGACACAGGAGACCTTATTAGCAGTAATATCGTTATTTTGGATCGTTTTCGGACTCCAGAGTCGCTATTAGCACAAAACAGACTTAATTTTACCTGATTATCAGACAATAGCTCTTAGGTCCGAAAAAGCTCCAAAATGGCAGCTTTTCCAGTAATAGCGGCATCTGAGTCCGAAATCGCTCCGAAGCGCGGACTCTAAGCAAGAGAACCGCGCAAGCCAACACCGAAGCGCGGACTCTGAGAGAGAACTGCGCATGCCATCAACATGGCGGACTTCATCAGTGTTATGCCAATGTAACGACCATACATAGGCACTATGCAGTGCCTAATTCAAAAAGCCACCGCTCCTCACTTTCGTGTGAACGGTGGCTTTTTTGATTACACATCTTTAGATCTTAAATTGTTGCACAGCTTCCTGAAGCTTCTTAGCCTGCTCATATAGATGTTGCACGGTTTCTGCATGTCCTTCAAGTTCAGTACGCTGGCGCTCTGAGTTCTCGGATAGTGTATCCGAACTTTCTTGGGACCTTGAAGTGATTTGTGCGGTTTCCTCCACGGAAGCGCTGACCTCTTCTGTACTAGCTGAAATTTGCTGGGTAGCCGCAGATACAGATTGAATATTCTGATTGATGATCTGGATATGAATCAGCAGGTGATTAAAGGCATCGCCCGCTTCTACCACCTTGCTAACACCGGAGGCTACCTCAGAATTCACGTGGTTCATCTCGGTAACGGAACGATTCATATCTTCCTGAAGACCGAGCAAGAAGTCGCGGATCTGCTCATTCGCATTACGAGATTGTTCGGATAGTCTGCGTACTTCTCCTGCAACAACAGCAAAGCCGCGTCCATGTTCTCCTGCGCGAGCTGCTTCGATCGATGCATTCAGCGACAGCATTTGGATTTGTTTCGTAATTTCAGTAATACTATGAACGACTTCTCCGATCATTACTGAACGTTCGTTCATAATTTGTAATTGATCCAGTGACTGCAGGGAGGCACGTTCAACCTGGCGCATTTGCAGAACGGCACTTTGAGCAATCTCATTACCACCGCTAGCCTCAGCGGAAGCTTCACTGATCTGCTCTGTGACTTCATTTGCTGCTGAGGCTATATGCTGAATGCCTAAATTGATTTCTTCCATAGCTTTCGAGTTATCAAGAGCGCTGCTGGCGATGGTCGTACTACCCTTGCCGATTTCTACAACAGATGAGCTAGAGTGGTCTGCCATTTCATTTAAGACCTCTACACGTTCCCTTAAGGAGTTGGAATCAGCGACCACAGTATTTGAGGTTACCAGTACATGTCCGATCATTTCTTTTAGGCGTAGGGTCATCGCCTGGAAGCTTTTCGACAGTTGGGCTACTTCATCACTGCCTTTAATCGTTAATTCCTCTGTGAAATCTCCCTCTGCGAGTCGGGCACTATAAGCTGCAAGTTTTGAGATTGGACGTGTAATACGCAAACTCATAAACCAAGCACTAGTTAGGCCTATGATCAGCGTTAGCAGTGTAATTCCAGCACTGGTCCACAGAATGCTGTTTTGTTTTTCTTGAATAAAGCTTACGTCACTGCTTATTCCGATAACCATCGTACTTCCGGGAATACCGAGATAAGCTGTCTTATGTATGCCATGTGCGTCCCTGTATATATCGCTTAGGCTGCTTTTTCCTTTAGAAGCTTGTTGCATTGCAGACGATACCTTGACAATTTCCGCCCGCTGCAATTTTGCATCATGATCTGCGGTTAGTACCTCAGCTTCTTTCCCTTTTAGATTGAGCAGAAAAATAGTCTCAACCCCATGCTGTTTCCTCTTATCCTGAAAATAGAATTCAAGATTAGTGGCTGCTTGTTCGCTCTTCTTTAGTGCTTGCTGAGCATGCATTACGTTAATATTCTTATATACGTCCTGAGAAGCAGCAGTTAGAATTTGGTTTATTTGTGGCATGACATAGCTGTTGAAGATATTGATGGAGATAAAGTAGAAGCTGATACTTAACAAAAGAGACGTGAGTAATAGAACTAAAAACAATAAACGCGTGAATCTACTACTGATCGAATGCTTGAAACGAAACATATTTCTCCCCCTTTTTATGGACAGCGAGTCCCCATTTCATTTTTGGAATGCATCATAAATCCCCTATCAACTGCTGGAGTGTGGCAACTCGCAATATATTCCATAGTTATGTAATATATCAACTAAATGGATCGGGAATAAAGGTGTTGGATTCTATTCTATAGAATTAACCTCTGGATGAATAGTGAAAATTTTGTTTTATAGAGCATATTTTTCTGAAAAAGATGAATTATTACTGACACTTTTATTTTTAGTAAATAAAAATTGGTATAAATACCCAATCCGTAAACTCTCTATTTTTATGGATTGTTCGGCGACAGTGTGATAGAGTATTAATGTTTTGTTCCAAACTTAATATAATCCGCGGTTCGTAACCATCCCGCGTAAACAAAACTAGGAGGAGTTTAAGTAATATGTTTAATTTGTTGTGGGGAGTTTTATTTGTTATTGTCAATTTTTCCTTTTTTCTACTCTGTTACCGTCTGTTCGGCAAAAGTGGAATGTATGCCTGGGTGGGTATCGCTACTGTAATTGCTAACATTCAGGTAGCTAAGACGATTGCTATGCCATTTGATATTGTGATGACACTAGGAAATACGATGTATGTCACTTTATATATGACCAGCGATTTGCTTAATGAAAAGTACGGAAGGGCAGAAGCTCGTAAAGCGGTCTGGTTTGGTTTCTTCACCTTGCTTATGACGACAGTCATTATGCAGATGGTACNNTAAACCGCAGGAGACCGATATCGCTCAGTCTTCTTTGGAGACAATCTTTGGGCTGATGCCTCGACTAGCTTTGGGTAGTCTTACTGCTTACTTCATTAGTCAGTTCCTTGATGTTCGCTTGTACTCGTGGATTCGCAAATATTACAGCACTTCACGTCAGCTGTGGATTCGTTCTAACGGCAGTACGATGGTTAGCTCCTTTGTGGATACACTTATCTTCTGCACCATTGCGTTTGCGGGGTTGTATGACTGGAATGTATGGCTTGAAATTTTGCTTACAACGTATCTAGCCAAGTTCTTACTAACCGCAGTGGGCACACCTATCTTGTATATCGCCCGTACCTTTACCTTTGCTGAAGATGAATTATTATCACCAATTCATAAAGACAAATAATAATAGCTTTTCAGACAGCGCGGCCAATATTCAACTGGCTCGCGCTGTTTAATTTGATAGTATTTTATAATAATTAAGATTTAAATTTGAAATAAAGCAGTGTACATAAAATTAATATAAAGCTAAAATAAGCTATCGTAGCAATTCTAATAGTAATCCATGCAATTCGGAGGTTGAAGATGAAGACAAAAGAGATGGTATTTGCCGCGTTATTTGCTGCATTGATAGGGGCATTAGGCATGATACCACCTATTCCATTAGGCTTTATTCCAGTACCGATTACTGCACAGACCTTAGGTGTCATGTTAGCCGGCTGCTTTTTAGGAAAGAAGACGGGGGCACTTAGTTTGATTTTATTTATCGTATTAGTCGCTTTAGGTTTACCGTTATTGTCAGGTGGACGCGGAGGTCTATCAGCATTGGTGGGTCCTTCTGCAGGATATGTTTTTAGCATGCCAGTTGCCGCATTTTGCATCGGTTATGCCACAGAAAAGGTATGGTCTTCGTTAAAAATCTGGAAGATTATCGCTATTAACTTTGTTTTTGGGGTTGTTCTGGTTAGTTTAATAGGAGCGCCTGTGATGGCCCTTATCACGCACACCTCAGTCTGGGCCGGACTTGTGGGGGCGATTGTATTTTTACCGGGAGATTGTATAAAAGCTATCATTGCTGCCTTTATTGCTCTTCAACTAAAAGCTATCAGTCCGATCGAAGAGAGTGTACATAATCGGTAGTCACAGAAATTAAGAACAGGTGTGATCAAGGATGAATCTAGTAGTTCCTATACTGCGTCATGCAGCACAACAGCCCGACAGCATTGCCTTAACCCATGACCAAGCAAGCCATACCCATGCCACATTAGTAGAAACGATGCGGAGAATCGCGAATGGTCTACAGCAAAAGGGTTTGAGGCATGACAAAATTGCTATTTTATCTACGAATCGCATTGAATTTGTTGAGGTTTTCTTGGGGGCTATTTATGCAGGCTGTGTTCCCATTCCTTTAGATCCCAAGTGGAGTGCAAATGAACTGCAGGTTATTATAGAGCAGTGCCAGCCGAGAATGATTTTTGCCGAGCCGGAAGCCGCAAGGAATTTGGTCTTCAAGGATCAAGCTATCCCAACACTGACTTTCTCAAAAGATCGAACAGGTTCCTATGATCAGTGGCTGGACGCTCTGAAGCCAGAGGCTGAATTGGATGAGACGAACGAGTTATTATTTATCGGCTTTACTTCAGGCACAACGGGGCTACCCAAAGGATATATGCGTACCCATTTATCATGGTTAAAAAGCTTTGAGGTATCGAATGCTGCCTTTGAATTGGACCCTATGAAGGATGTTTTAGCACCGGGTCCGTTTGTGCATTCCCTGTCCTTATTCGCTGTAATGCAGAGTCTATATTGCGGAGCAAACTTTCATATCACGCAAAAATTTAGCGCCACGCAGGTGTTAGAACTGTGCAAGCAGATTCTGGGTGTGGTGCTGTTCGTTGTACCGACAATGCTCGAATCCATGATGCAGCAGGCTGTTCCTGGGCAGACACAAATTGATGCGATTATTAGCTCAGGTGCAAAATGGTCGGAGTTGTCCAAAAAAAGGGGCATGGAAGTGTTCGCTGGCGCGCGTCTCTATGAATCCTACGGTTCCTCTGAAGCGAGCTATATTAGTTATTTGGATGTTCTGGAGGAGCATAATCCGAACTCTGTAGGCAAGCCCTATCCCGGAGTGCAAATTTCCATTCGTGATGAACAGTTCCGTGAAGTCCCTGCGGGGGAGATTGGGCAGTTATATGTGCGTAGTGATATGATATTTCTAGGCTACCATCAATTGCCGAACGAGACAGCAGGAGCTTTTCGAGACGGATGGCTTATTTTAGAAGATTATGTTTATCAGGATGAAGCTGGCTATTTATATCTGGCGGGTCGCTTGAAAAATAAAATCATATCCGGTGGGCTGAACGTTTATCCAGAGGAAATAGAACGAGTGCTGGAGCATCTTCCGGAAATACAAGAAGTAATGGTGCTTGGCATCCCTGACGATTACTGGGGAGAACAGTTGGCAGTCCTTGTGAAATGGAACGGAGAAAAGCGCTTATCTATAGACGAAATAAAGAATTATTGTCGCCAGTATTTAGCAAGCTACAAAGCGCCGAAGCAGCTGCTGACGGTAGATGAGTTTATCTATACAAGCAGCGGCAAAATTGCCCGGCAAGCGATGAAAGACTATGTGAAAAGAGCGATGGTATGATAGAAGCAGTAATTGTCATGGCAAAACGTACACCGATTGGCAGGATGGGTGGCTTATTAAGTACACTTGAGCCGGAGGCATTACTGGCGCCGCTTATTCAGCAGATTGTGGCAGAAACGAACCTGCCTATAGATATGATCGATGATGTCGTTATTGGAAATGTTGTCGGTCCGGGTGGAAATATTGCACGGGTAGCTGCACTTGAAGCGGGATTGCCTGTCTCGGTTCCGGGCGTTACTGTGGATCGGCAGTGCGGTTCTGGATTAGAAGCGATTAATATTGCAGCACGGCTTATTCAAAGCGGTGCAGGTGAAATTTATTTAGCGGGCGGCGTTGAAAGCACGAGCCGTGCCCCCTGGAAAATGGCTAAGCCCCTAACCTTGATGGGGGTTCCACAGCTATATACCCGTGCTCATTTTACACCTAGCTCTTACGGTGATCCAGATATGGGGATTGCTGCGGAAAATGTAGCGCGGAAGTACGGAATTTCGCGAGAAGAGCAGGATCAATATGCCTTGAAAAGCCATCAGAAAGCCGTTCATGCTCAGCAAAGTGGCCGGTTTCAGCAGGAGATTGTACCTCTTCTGGTTGAGGGAGAGTGGGTGAAAACCGACGAATGTCCAAGGTCCAATACGAGCCTGGACAAGCTGCGAAAGCTGCCTTCAATCTTTGAAGAAAAAGGTACTGTCACCGCTGGAAATGCCTGTCCTATTAATGATGGTGCGGCGCTTCTATTAATGATGTCCCGTGAGAAATGTCGGCAACTCAAGCTCAAGCCTATTCTGCGTGTCGTGGATGCGCAAGCGGCAGGTGTAGATCCGAACTATTTAGGCATGGGGCCAGTTCCAGCTGTACAAAAGGTGTTACATCGTCAACAGCTGACAATAGCCGATTTAGATATAGTAGAGTTTAATGAAGCCTTTGCTTCGCAAGTCCTAGCCTCACTGAATGAGCTTCAGATCCCACAGGAAAAGATTAATCTTGGAGGGGGCGCATTAGCTATCGGTCATCCATACGGGGCGTCCGGAGCCATTTTAATGACGCGCTTATGTGCCGAAATGCAACATGCCCCTTATAAAAGAGGGCTTGCTACGCTGGGTATCGGCGGTGGTATCGGCCTCGCGACCCTCTTGGAGGCGGTAAAATGAACAGCGTCCGACATCAGATTCTTATGACTGCTGAATGGATATCGGACTATGCGCAGAGTATTGAAGCACCTATGCAGAGGATAAATGGTAATCTGATTGCTCCTTCTACGATGCCTATTATTTTTTGGCAGGCCTTCGATATTCNNATATCAAGCTCCGATTACGGCAGGGATGACGTTAGATTGTGAATTAGCGTTAACGAGCAAGGTGCAAAAAGAAGGCCGGCAGGGCAAGCTGACCTTTTACACACATATGCTGATTTGTAAATGTGAGGGCGATCTTATGGTCACCGCAGAAACGGTGTTAATTCGGGTAGGTGATGATCACGATGAAAAAATGCATAACTGTTGAAGCCATCCGGCAATATGCAGTAGCTTCCCAAGATCTGGCCGCTATTCATCTAGATGAGGATGCTGCAGCCAAGGCTGGATTTAAGCGGCCCATCGCGCATGGGATGTATCTTATGGGATTAGCCCAATCCTTATATCTCGCGGAGCATCGGTCACAGTGGATCACTCAGTATGAGCTGAAATTTCATCAGCCTGTAGAGGTCGATAATGTCGTGATTTTTGATTTTTCGGATGATGACTGCCCTGTGAAAGTGACCCTTACAACAGAAGCTGGCGATCTTATTGCAACGGGAGCTTTTTCAGTGAAAGAGGTGTAGTAATGAACAAAGTAGCCTTAATTACTGGGGCGACAAGAGGGATCGGGCGCAGTATCGCCGTGCAGCTTGGGAAGTCCGGTTATATAGTGATTGTTAATGGCACGAAGCAAGCGTTAATCGATGAGGTTGTGTGCGAGATTCGCCATGAAGGCGGTGAGGCGTTAGGGTACTCTGCTAATGTAGCAGATCCAGTTGCGGTCACTGCAATGGTGGATGAGGTTATTGCTCGATATGGCCGTATTGAGGTATTGATAGCTAACGCTGGGAATTTGCAAGATCAGAAATGTCTACGGATGACGGATGAAGAGTGGAAGGCTGTTCTGGATGTGCATCTAAATGGTACCTACTACAGCATTCAACGAGTACTTCCGTATATGCGCCAGACAGGTGGCGATATCCTGTTGATGACCTCTATGGCTGGACTAACAGGTTCCGTGGGTCAGGTGAATTACAGTGCAGCCAAGGCTGGAATACTCGGAATGATGTGGACGCTCGCAGCTGAGCTGAAGCGTGATCAAATTAGGGTCAATGCGATTTCACCAGCCGCTTTAACGGATATGACCAGACCTGTCATTGATCATTTGAAAGAGAAACATGCCAGTCGTAATGAACCGTTCCCAGAGTTTTGGCGAATAGGTGAACCGGAGGATATTGCTTCTTTCGTAAGTGCATTATTGAGGGAGTCCGATACGGATTTAACCGGTGAAATCTTTGCTGTGAATGGATCAAGGGTTACCAAATGGGAGAAGCCTGCACCTGTATTTTCTGAGAACAGCATTGAGGCGTTTTTCGCTGCTTGGTACCGTCAAAAGGGGAGTGAATAAATGCTTACCTTCGATCAAGTTCATTTTTATTATAAAAAGGGTCAGCCTGTCTTAGAGGATATTAGCTTTACAATAGAAGCAGGGGAGTTTGTGGCGATTATGCGCGCGAATGGTTCTGCCATATCCACCATTGCAAAGCTAATGGACGGACTGCTGCTGCCGCGAAAAGGGTCGGTACAATTTAAGAGCCTAGATACGACAAAGCCAGCTGATCTTACAGAAATTCATCAGCAAATCGGCTTTGTTTTTCAGAATCCAGAGGATCAATTTATCACCACAACCGTTATGGATGAGGTGCTTTTTGGTTTGGAGAATATTCGTGTGCCGAGGGAGGAAATGCGCAGCCGATTGGATCATGCCTTGCAGGCCGTTCATATGGAGGCTTATCTGGAGGCCATGCCTCATCAGCTATCTGGGGGTCAGAAACAACGTGTCGCTATCGCAGCTATATTGGCGATGCGCCCGCAAGTCATTATTTTTGACGAGGCCACCTCTATGCTTGATCCTCAGGGAAGGCAGCAGGTTCTTGCCATTATGCAAGAGCTGCATCGTCAAGGTCTGACCATTATTCAGATCACCCACCATATGGAGGAAGTGCTTTCAGCAGAACGTATATTACTCCTGCACCAAGGGCGACTTGAGTTTGATGGTGATCCACTGGCTTTTTTTGAAACCATGCCTGTTGCGGACTATCAATTACAACTGCCCTTTGCAGTGCGTGTACAAGCATTACTCCATTCAGCAGCGCCGCCAACAGCCGATTGGAAGGGGATAATTCGATCACAATGGTCTACCAATTAAATAATTTAAGTGTGAGCTATGCCGATCAGGTGGCTTTGCAGGGTATAAACTGCACCCTCTCTGCGGGCAAATGGATTTCGATTATCGGTCCAACGGGCGCAGGAAAGTCTACCTTTGTCAAAGTGCTGAAGGGCTTGATTCCCACCGTAAAAGGAGACTATTGGATTGATCAGCAGCCTGCTCCCAGAGATACCAAAGGGCAATTAAAAGTCGTCCCTGAGCTGGGCTTCGTGTTTCAATATCCGGAGCATCAGCTATTCGAAACCACGGTGTATAAGGAGCTTGCCTTTGCACTGAATCAGCAGGGTGCTTCACGCCAGCAAATTACGGAGGCGATTGAAAAGGTTTTGCCGCAAGTGGGTCTGCCAGAAGAGATTCTCCCGTTAAATCCATTCCAATTAAGCGGTGGAGAAAAGCGCCGTGTGGCTCTTGCCTCCGTGCTGATGACGAATCCGAAGCTGCTAATTTTGGATGAACCCACAGCGGGACTTGATCCAGCAAGCCAAGTATCTCTACTGAAGCTGCTGAAGTCATGGCAACAACAAGACCAGCGCACCATTCTCTTCGTTTCGCATCAGATGGATGATGTGGCCGAATACTCGGATGAGGTTTTGGTTTTTCACAAAGGTCAGCTAAAGGGGCATTATGACACCGGAACATTATTTCTGGAAAAAGAAGAATTATTAGTGGAACTCGGCTTGTCTATGCCTGAACCCGTACAGTTTTTGAAGTTAGTAGAGGAACTATCCGGCCGAAAAATTGAGATTGCTAGCTGCAAAGAGCAGGATATCTTCGATGCTGTTCTGCCGATTTGGCATTCGAGGGGGCAAGGGCATGGCTGATTCCGTAATAGTGGGTCAATATGTGGAGACGCATTCGATTTTCCATCGTTTAGATCCTCGTACAAAGCTTGTTAGTATCGTGCTTCTCATGCTTAGCTTTCTGATGCTTGGAACGGGACTTAGCTATGCAGTTGCGACCTTTTTTGTGTTCGGAATTTTGCTGCTGACGAAAGTTCCTATTCATTTCTTCTGGCGAGGGCTGCGGCCGCTATTATTTATTTTGTTGTTTACCTTTCTGTACAATGCCGTGTTTACCAAAGGAACGGTCCTCTGGTCATGGTCGTTTATTGAAGTGTCTGAAGAAGGATTGCGAACAGGATTACGTTTTGTTTGGCGTATAATATTGCTCATCTTATTAGCCTCAATATTAACGTTAACTACTAAACCGCTAGACTTAGCATATGGTCTTGAAAAGTTGCTATCCCCTCTATCCAAATTGGGGGTACCCGTAGAACAATTCTCCTTAATGATAGTGATTGCGATCCGTTTTATTCCTACCATCAAGGAGGAGCTTGATCGTATACTTCTCGCACAAAAGGCTAGGGGGTATGATCTTACAGCATTAGCACTGCCTAAACGGATATTTGCTTATATCCCGATCATTATTCCTTTGCTCTTCACGACGATTCAACGTGCTGAACAGCTGAGCTATGCGATTGATGCGCGTGCTTATGGAAATGGTAAAGGGAGAACTTCTTATAAGCGATTGCAATTTCAGCAAATAGATTATCTGGCAGGGGGAGTTGCCCTTATATTTGCTGTGATTCTGCTGTTGTTAAAGATAGGAAAGGTGTAGATGAAGATGAAATGGAACACCCGTATTAGGGAGTTATTACACATAGAATATCCTATTATTCAAGGTGGGCTTGCTTATTTAGGTTATGCAGACCTCGCAGCTGCAGTTTCGAATGCCGGTGGATTGGGTCAGGTCACAGCGATGAGTCTTCCGAGTGCAGAGGCTTTACGTTCAGAAATAGAACGGGTACGAACTTTGACGGACAAGCCATTTGGTGTTAATTTTGCCATTGGTGTGCATGGTATTGGTTATGAAGATCGGGTGCAGGTCGCAATCGACGAGCAGGTTCCCGTGGTTAGCCTCACCGGAGGGAATCCTGCCCCTATACTGGAAATGCTTCAGCTCACCGATATTAAAACGCTCGTGCTCGTCTCCTCACGCAGACAAGCCCAAAAAGCTGAACAACTAGGCGCGTCTGCGGTTATTGTTGTTGGGCAGGAGGGAGGAGGCCACTTGGGACGTGATGATGTTGGGACTATGGTGCTCGTTCCTCAAGTAGTTGATGCGGTTGATATTCCTGTGATTGCTTCAGGCGGGATCGGGGATGGCCGCGGATGGATGGCTGCTCATGCTTTGGGGGCTGAGGGAATTGAAATGGGTACACGATTCGTTGCTACGGTTGAATGTGTTCATGCAGCTGCTTCTTATAAAAAATCCCTAGTAGAAAGCTCAGAGTCAGATACAGTCGTAATCAAACGCTCCATCGGAACACCTGCGAGAGTATTACGTAGTGACTACATTGATAAAATTCTTGAAATTGAGCGCGTGACACCGACCTATGAAGCTTTAAAAGAATATATCAGTGGT
>DJUJ01000057.1:3557-3750 GCA_002438345.1 Paenibacillus sp. UBA6285 | reverse complement strand
AGAAGAGGGCATTGGTTGGGCAGGCCAAGTGACAGGAATGATCCATGATATTCCTACGGTCTCGGAGCTGATCGGCAGGATGGTCAAAGAAGCAGAGTCGATTCGTGACCAGTGGGGAACACAGGAATAAATAAAAACAAACAGAGCGGCGATTCTCTCATTATTGGAGGAATCGCTGCTCTGTGTTTTTGGT
>DJUJ01000057.1:0-3517 GCA_002438345.1 Paenibacillus sp. UBA6285 | reverse complement strand
TACAAATGAAGTATAGTCAGTTCCTTAGGGAAGCTTGTTAAGGTCTCTGCACCTTCAGCTGTAATAATTAGATCATCTTCGATACGCACACCAGCTAGTCCAGGCACATAAATCCCTGGCTCAACGGTGAACACATTGCCGATCTCGATAATGTCATCGTTCTGTCCATGGAGTGATGGATATTCATGAACATCCATACCCAGTCCGTGTCCGACACGGTGCAAGAAATATTCCCCGAATCCAGCTTCCTCAATCACATCTCGTGCAGCTTTGTCGACAGAACCGAAGGGAGCTCCAGGATTGGAAGCAGCGATCCCAGCTTCGTTGGCAGCCAGTACTGTGTTGTAGATAGTGACTAGCTTGTCATCCACGGATTCAATAGCAAAGGTACGTGTNNCAGGAAGTCGCCTGGTTGAATGACCCGGTTGCCTGGGACGCCGTGAGGCAGGGCAGTTTTCGGACCAGAAAGCACCATAGTGTCAAAGGAAGGGCCGGAAGCGCCAACCTTTTTCATTAGATATTCCAGTTCCGCTACTAGATCGTTTTCTGTAACGCCTGTTTTTACGTGGGTAAGAACGCGGCGCAAGGCTTCCTCAACTAGCTCAGCGGCATGTTTCATGCGCTTAACTTCATCTGGGGTCTTTTTGGAGCGCATGCTGCGCAGCAATGGACCAATATCACTAAATTGTTCAGCTGGAACGGCAGCGGTTAGATGCTCGAAACGTGCGACTGAGAAATGTTCCTTCTCTATGCCAAGAGTACCTAGCTTGCTGCTGCCGAAACATTCTTTAAGCAGGTTATAAGGATTATCAGTGTCGCTGTGGGTCAGGATTTTTGTGACCGAAGATGCCGCTTGGGCCGCTTCTGCATCAAGTGCAGGTACGATTAGCATAGGCTCTTCACCACGTTTCAATAGCAACCCTAGGAAGCGTTCATGCGGATCGCTGGCAAATCCGGTTAAATAGTAGACATGTTTAGGATCGGTTACGAGTAGGGCATCAAGGCCTTCACCCGCCATTTGATGCTCTAGGCTTGTCAGAGCTTTATTCATAGTGGTTATTCCCCTTTCAACTTCACGATTAGAACCGCAATATTCTTATTATAGATCAAAAATAGTCTAGACGCATCTGCCAAACTACACCTATCGTTGGCTAATCATGACATGCCTATTCGAGAACTTAACCTTAAGTAATGACGTTTATTTGTTCACCTATACAATTAAAACGTGACATGAAGCTTTTCTTGACCCTATTGGTTGGTGTAACATAATCTTAATCTTTAAATATACTTCTCATAAGGTTAGGCTGAAGCTTATTCGGGTACGGTTGTTGAGAGAGGAGTGATTCTTGGGATGAAAGGTAAAATTGCACTTGTAACTGGAGCAAATTCCGGTATGGGGCTGGCTACGTCAGTTGAACTGGCTCGCAAGGGAGCCAAAGTAATTATGGTTTGCCGTAATCGCCAGCGAGGGGAAGAAGCGCTTGCTACCGCCAAACAGGAGAGTCACTCAGAGGATATTGAACTCATGTTGTGTGACCTAGCTTCACTTGAGAGCATTCGCAGCTTTGCTGAGGAATTCATTATGAAATATCCGATTCTAGACGTACTCATCAATAACGCTGGGGTAGTCACGATTAAGCGTCAGCTTACGAAGGATGGCTTTGAAATGGATCTTGGCGTAAATCATTTGGGGCATTTTCTGCTTACGAATCTGTTACTTGAGCCTTTAAAGGCGGCAGAGCAAGGTCGTATCGTTGTGGTTGCTTCCGGTGCTTACAAAATAGGTGCACTTCATTATGAAGATCCAACTCTCGCACGCCGTTTCAATCCTGCAAAAGCCTACGCTCGGTCCAAGTTAGCCAATATTTTGTTTACGAGGGAGCTGGCTTCGCGTCTTTACGGTACAAAGGTGACGGTGAATTGCGTACATCCAGGAGCAGTGGGCACCAATATAGGTGTAAACCGGGAGACAGGCTTCGGCAAGTCGGTACTTAAGCTGCTGTCATACTTCTTCTTAACACCTGAACAAGGAGCCGATACAGCGATTTATTTGGCTACGGCACCGGAGCTCCGAGAAGTAACAGGACAGTATTATTATCGACGAAAGAATAAGGAGTTGTCTCCAAGAGCGCAGAGCAAAGTAGAGGCCGAACGGCTGTGGCAATGGAGCCAGAAGCAGGTCGGCCTGAGATAATAAAGATATTTGGAGGAACCAAGGAATGAATTGGGAGAATAGCAGGATTGAGGATGCAACAGCCGCAGATTTAGCGGCTATTGTGGATATTTATAACTCTACGATTGCAGGACGGATGGTAACAGCGGATCTGGAACCTATCACTGTAAAAGACAGAGAGAAGTGGTTCCTAGAGCATACCAGCCATCATCGTCCCTTATGGGTACTGAAGCAGGACGATGAGATCGCGGCATGGTTCAGCTTTCAGTCCTTCTATGGTCGTCCAGCGTATAATGCAACAGTAGAAATCAGCGTATACGTGAGTGAGAAGTTCCGTGGTGGAGGAGCTGGCAGAATTCTTCTGACAGAGGCTATTGAGAAAGCTCCTAGTCTTGGTATTAAGAATTTAGTTGGCTTTGTGTTCGGACATAATGATCCAAGCCTCAGTTTGCTAGAAAAATTCGGTTTTAAGCAGTGGGGATTACTACCCGGTGTAGCTGAATTGGATGGCATAGAGCGGGACTTAGTCATTGTAGGACGTAAAATATAACGAGATTTCAAACAGATGAAACGCTTACATTTGAAGTGATGGATTTACGTTATCGGGGCTACAATCAATCCATATTTTTGACCAACGCTGCAAATCTTGGATGACCGTCTCTAGCGCAAGTCCTTTATCCGTCAAGGAATATTGGATTCGCACAGGTGTCTCAGGGAATACTTCTCGAAGAACAATACCTTCCAGTTCCAGCTCTTTAAGTCGTTCGGAGAGCAATCTCCCGCTAATGGGTAGTGCAGCTTCGATGACATTGAAACGCTGTGGTCCTTGAAGAAGCTGATAGATAATTAAACCTGTCCAACGCCTTCCAATAATATCCATGCTTTTTTGCAACTGGGGACATAAATCAGTGGACTTCATATGGCTCACCTCTTAGTGAACATTATAAACGAAAAGACCAGTAATTTAAACAAATTCCAATTTAATTCATTATTAGAAGGGATGATTGAAATGGCTAAAAAAAAGAAGATGCCTACCGCTCCGCGTCCTGCAGCGACCGATGGACCAGCTACGCTAAAAGACCTACTGAGCAGTGATGTCCTAGGAAAGCTGAAGGCACAATCTGATGCGTTGAAAGCGGAAGAGAATGACCGCAAGGAAGCTGCTCGTAAAGCGGTTGAGGATCAGAGAAAGGCTGAGCAGAAGCGGCTTGATAATGACTTTGCACATCTGCTGGAGAACAGTAATCAGGATTGGCATAAATATAAATAAATGTTATGGCTTAGTGATAACAGATTGCTGAGATAAAGAGATACCCACTAGGGTGAGGCCACTGAAAAAGTTCT
>DJUJ01000058.1:50478-63029 GCA_002438345.1 Paenibacillus sp. UBA6285 | reverse complement strand
GCAGGAGCCAGTTGGCGGTAGGACAGCGCCGCGGCGACCACGGGCGCGGCGCCAGCGGCAAGAAGCGGCGCGATAAGCTGCCGCTTCCAGAGCAAGACGGCGGCGCAGGCGCAAGCCGCCGTCAGCCACGCGCCGCGCGACTCGCTGAGGAGCAGCGCGGCGGCGTACGGGAACAGCGGCAGCAAGCGCAGCAGCGCGGCGGCCGTGCTTCCCGCTTCTCGCCGCTCCACTCCTTCGCATGCATTCCCTCTGTTTACTCTCACATCAAAGCATCTTGACCCTATCTTTTCACTCCCTCGTTCCACCTTTATGCACGCTGCTCTTGTCTTGTCACTCCCTCGTTCTACCTTTACGCANNATACTCTATCTCTGTCTTTTCACACTCTCGCCCAATGCCACAACCTCCTGCTCCCCACATCTTCACGCTCTTTTGCGGTTTTACATCATAAGCAGCGACAGCAAATAGCCGCTCCAATAGAAAAACAGCCATCACAGCACCAAAGGCATTAGGATATTCCATCACCCCTGCTAATCTGGCACCTGTAATGCTTACTTCAGGCGAATTGCTGTAAGCAATAGCGAAAGGTAACTCTACCACCCCGCACACTGCTAGCAAAGCACTCATGCTTAAGAACATACCCAAAATGGACCACGCGGCAATGATAAGCTGACGCCCCACCCGATTTAACGCGCAAAAACAAACCAGAAATGCAAAGCTAGCATACAAGCCCCACCGCAATATTTCATTTATTGTTCCCTGTGCCGAAAGATGTTCCCTTAGCCAATGAATCAGATAGAGTGATAGAACTAGCAAAGGTGCGATCAACATTATTTTCACAGCTCTACGTACTCCACTTGCTCCCCCTGTACTGCTTCTCCACTTGCCCACTCCAATGTACAAATAAAGCAAAACCGCAGAACACATCACAAACCATAGGGTCAGAAAGGGATACATCTCCTCCGTAAAAAAAAATCCCCGCAACAAACAGGCTCCTACTCCGGCTGCGATTACTAAGGTTGCACTAAAATATACGATTAATGAATCCAGACTCCGCTCTTTGTTAACGCTCCACATTTAGATACCCCTGTATTCGTTAAGTTATCTCTATCCTTTCCACATTTACCCTTCGCAAAACTAGAATGCAAAAAAGACGATACCTCTCCACGAAGGAGCTGCAGCGTCCCAATTCTCATTAAAAAAGCTATATAGTTGCAAAAAGTACAACTAAGCTCTGATATTCGCTACTGCGTCCTAGTGTAATTGCATAATGTACAACTATTTTCCGAGAATCCCGCCAGATGAGGAGAATTGTTCGTTTTTAAGTGTACAGAGTGCAACTAATTCACAGTAAAGCAACTTCAGAGGGTATTTAACTGCACAAAATACAACTAAACCAACTTACCGCTCCTAAAATGTCGTGCTACTCCTCCACCGAACTTTCACTCAGAAGCAGGTCAGCGCATACGCGCTCAAGGTAAGGTTTCGCCCCTATAAAATCGCGGAATGCGGTATATTCACGCCATTTGACGGAGTTATCACCACCTGAGCTCTTAACGGCGCGGATCAAAATGTTCTTCGGCGTATTTTCCAGGTCGATGAATTCCAGCAGCTGGCTACTATAGCCCATCATATCGAGCAATTTGGCACGGATGGCATCCGTAGCCAAGGCTGAGAACCGCTCCTTCAGTATCCCATGCGACAACATCGGACTCATTACTTCATTCTCAATCTGCGCGAATAATTCGTGCTGGCAGCAAGGCACAGACAAAATGACGGAGGCCCCCCAACGTACTGCTTTTTCGAGTGCAGCATCTGTAGCCGTGTCACAGGCATGAAGCGTTATAACCATATCTACCTGATCCAGCTCATTGTACTCGGCAATGTCACCCACAAGGAACTTCAGGTGATCGTAACCGATCTTCGCAGCAAGCTCATTACAATGCTCAATTACATCAGCTTTCAAATCAAGTCCAATAATATTAAGTTGCCGCTTCTTGCGGACGGTCAGATAGTGATAAAGGGCAAAGGTCAGATACGATTTGCCACAGCCAAAATCCACAATCGTTAATGGTCGACCCGTTGGCAGATCGGCAAGCACATCCTCAACCATCTCCAAGAATCGGTTGATCTGCCGGAACTTATCGTATCGCTTGGCAAGCACGTTTCCTTCTCTATTCATTATGCCGAGCTCCACAAGAAATGGCACAGGTTCTCCATCCTCCAGCACATAACGCTTGCGGCGGTTGTGTGCTAGATCCGGCTCTTCTTTTTTACTTGGAGACTTGGTAAGGATTGATACTTTGAATTTCTTGCTAATCAGCACCTGATAATCCGCTTCCACGGTGCATAACAAGCCTTGTCGATATGATTCTCTAAATGAAAGAGTCATGTCCTCCGCTGCTAATTCTGCTGGTACGTTGCGATGTTCAACCTTTGTACCAATATAGGACGCAAACTGATAATGCAACTTCCCCTTTAGTTCGACAGGTTTAATCTGTACCTTCGTACAGGTCTCCCCTTTGTTACGCACTTGGCTTAAGGTAGCCATAATCAAGGTACGGTCATTAATCAGTTGTTCAATAAGAGCTTTTAAAGATTCCACAACGCACATCTCACTTTCGGGATTAAAAATGGAGAATCTATGTCTCCTAACCATCATCGTTCCATTATATCACGGCTTTACAAGAGGTATCCTAGCAGGGCTTCACATGCAGCTCTCCACTAACAATAGTTATTGCTCGGCCAGACATCTTAATTTGGTCTTTGCATACCTCAAGCTGAAGCAAGCCTCCACGTTCAGAAGCTTGATAGGCGGTCAACTGCGTACGGTTGAGTCGACTAGCCCAAAAAGGTGCTAGCGCAGTATGCGCTGAGCCTGTGACCGGATCCTCATTTACTCCCATCTTCGGTGCAAAGAACCGTGACACACAATCAATGCCTTCGGTGGAGCTTTCAGCAGTAACCGCGAAGGCTCTCCCTTCAATTCGAGATAAAGCCCCAAAGTCGGGAGTAAGTTCGCGAACTAGGGATTCCTGATCGAGTCGTACAAGCACATTGTCAGCATATAGCATAGTTTCCACCACATTTGCTTCTGTAATANNAGAAGGTCTAAGCTCATAAGGTGGGAAGTACAGTGAGATCAGGTCACCTGCACGAGAAGCTCTAAGCAACCCACTGCGTGTATAGAATCTAGCTTCCACATCGGGATCCAGCAATCCAGCCTCCCACAATACATGTGCACTTGCTAGAGTAGCATGGCCACACAAATTAACCTCAGCCTTGGGCGTGAACCAACGCAGGCGATATCCATCATTCTCCGGCCAGAGAAAGGCCGTCTCTGACAAATTCATTTCTGCTGCTGTCTTCAGCATAAATGCCTCGTCGACAGTATGCTTCAGCAAGCATACTGCCGCCGGGTTTCCTGAATAAGCTTTCTCTGCAAAGGCATCGATAATAAATAACAAGGTATTCATTAGGCTTCCGACTCCCTCCGAACTTCTGTGATCCGGCTCCACTCTTTCCATCCTTGTTCCACTTCATGTATAGGAAGCGAGCCTTGTTCCAATTCTTCAGGTGATTTAAGCAGCAGCCGTCTGTACAGATTATCACCATCCAGCGAAACATCTTCCTCCTGCTCCCATAGTCGATACAGACTGTCCTCCGCTTTACTGTAATGTCCAATCGACTCCATATAAACTAGCAGCAGCCGTTCCGTCTTGGCTGGAAGACGATACGCTTTGACTTCCTCCAGAAGTCCATCGATATCCTCTGTCATCTGCAGCATTTCTCGATCAGCGCCGTGCAAACCTGCGTACAAATATAAATGCAGTGCCCTCATACTTTTGAATAGTCCTGCATCATGATCGCCACTTGCAGCATAAATGCTGCCTTCTTCCTTAAGTAGCTTGGCCAGACCCTGAAGTTTATCAGACTCTAACACACCGTTAAAACGGAACATTTCTATGATATCTTCTACAGACAGTGAATTTAAAAGACGTGAGTTCAGCGGAAAATGTCGGTTCAATAGCTCATCAATTTCCCATAAGGCTTCCGTTGTCTTCCGCTCCTGCTTCAGCGTCAGGACCTTTGCAACCATCGCCGTCATATCTTCGATCATCCGGACAATATAGTCTCTTCGGAACATGAACTCCCCCCTTTTCCATACTAATATCTTAAACTATTGCACTATGCTACGCCACTAAAGCGCCGTAATCCATTCTGGAGACTCACTATCACTTGACACAAAATGGAAATCAATATTAAACTTAATTGAATAATCCGATCTATTTTACAGATCGAACTAAATTACAGACCGATTAACTAAAGAAATAGTCTGATATTTGAACAAAGGAGCTACCTTAAATGGACAAAGATACGCATCTACCTATTCATCAGTCACAAGTGCTGACCATTACACCTGAGCAGAGTAAGCTACTGGAAAGCGCACTGCGGATCAAAATCATGCATTCACTAGCGGATCAGCCGTTAACATCAAAGCAGGTAGCTGATATGCTTGGCAAAACTCCAGGCAATATTCACTACCATGTAATTAAGCTATTTGAGGGTGGTTTACTTGAACTAGTGCGAACTGAAGTTAGCGGTGGTATTATGCAGAAATTTTATCGCTCCCTAGCTACTGCATTTCGTTCAGACAGCTTCAGTGCCTTCCAGTTCGCCACTGAAAATAAGCTCCAGCGTTATTCAACCAGGCTTACACTATCACCGGAAGAGCTTGAAGCTTTCCATCAAGATATGCTGGAGCTAATCACTGCTTGGGAATCCAAAGTAACTCATGGAGCCGAATACGGCGTAGAAGTCGTTATCGGCTGCCTTCAGCAGGCAGAGCCAGAAGTGGAACTGGAGGCGAACTCCTAGATGCTTCCTAATGCTGCTTCTGAATCTAAAAAGCAAAATCCACTACGAAGATTCGCTGAGCCTTTCGCTCTATCTCGAGCCTTTCCGTTTCTATGGATGGGAAACCTGGTTTCATTTCTGGGCAGCTCAGTAACAATGATCATTTTACCAGTCCTCGTATATTCCCTAACCGGTTCAACCACAACTATGGGGATTGTAATGGCCATCTACATGCTGCCCAATGTAATTATGCTACCGATTTCCGGTCATATCGTTGACCGTTACGATCGGGTCACAATTATGATCATTGCCGATATTGCCCGCTTCTTTATTATGGCAGCCATCGCGACACTATCGCTGTCCGGCATACTTACCATTCCAATGCTGTATCTCTTTGTTGGCTTGTACGGATTGTTCGATGGATTGTTCCGCCCCGCCTACTCGGCTATGCAGGCTACCATATTTACCCCTGACATCCGAACTGCCGCCAATTCCTTAACGCAGATGAGCACGCAAACTATCCGTCTGATAGGACCATCACTTGGGGGACTGCTCATTACACATTTTTCTGCTGGCTTCGGCTTTGGTTTGGATGCTGTGACGTATTTACTCTCATTGATCTGCTTAGTGTATTTGCGCCGCATCATCGTTTCCCAAATAAGAACACAGCCTCAATTGAGGAAAAGCTCACCTATGCCATCAGCTGGCTGGAAAGCCGACTTTAAAGAAGGAATTGCCATGCTACGTAGTCATCCTTGGCTATGGATCACCATTCTCGCCTTCTGTTTCGTTAATATCTGTTATTCAGGAATCATCAGCATTCTTCTACCTTGGCTGTTTAATGTACATCACGGGTGGGCTCCAACGGTATACGGCCTGGCCGTTACGTTCTCAGGTATCGGGGCGATTGCTGGAGGACTCCTATACGGTATGCGGCAGAAATGGAAGCATCGCGGTATATTGGCATACGGTGGCGCACTCTTGAGTGGCTTGGCTCTGCTTCTCCTCCCGTTCGCGCCTAGTCCCGCTAGTGCAGTTGCGTTATTCGCCTTGGAAGGCTTTGGCCTAATGATCTTCGGGTTAATTTGGGAGATTAGCCTGCAGGATCTGGTGCCTAAGGAAGCCTTTGGCCGGGTCGCCAGCCTTGATTTGTTCGGTTCCTTCGCGCTGCTACCGGTGGGTTACATTCTCGTCGGCTGGCTAGCCGATATGATCGGGGGAGTTGCAACTATCGCTATTTTCTCTGGATTAGGTATGACTTGTATTGCACTTGCACTATTTGTTCCAGCTATCCGTAAATTTCAATAAACCCATTCCAGACAACTCAAAAGGCAGCGTACCGCCACTCAGCGGACACTGCCTTTTGATATTGTCATGATTACCAGAAATAGCAGAAAAGGCTGCCCCATACTACCGTATGGACCAGCCTCGCTTAATTAATTATCTTAGAAATTTGTCGTTACTGTACGTTTCGTTTCAACAATGACACGTCCACGTTTAATTACGTAGAGACGGTCAGGGATATCTATGACGGCGTCTGCCACCCGTTTCGTATCCAACAGCACCATATCTGCCGCGTTGCCAACCTTGATGCCGTAATCCGTAAGACCAAGAGCTTTCGCAGGATTCACGGTTAGCATCGGTAACACTGTCGATAGATCATCGGCACCACCTAAGTGCGCTGCGGATACCGCTAGCATTGCTGTTTGCAGTGGGTCTCCATTGCCATAAGGTGTGAAGGCATTGCGAATATTATTGGTTGCGATACATACATTGACTCCGGCGTCGCGCAGAGCACGGATCGGGGTTAATGCCCGGCGCACCTTGGACGTATCCTTACGACCGCCGAGGTGCAGGTCAGTAGCAGGCAAGCTCATCACAGAAATGCCAGCTTCCCGCATCTTGTCAGCGATAGGCTTCAGTTGCTCCGGCTCAAGGGCGCCAAGGCTTGTCAGATGCCCGACAGATACTTGTCCAATGAAACCTTCTTTAATCGTCTTATCACACAGATATTCAATGGACGAGCCTTCGAAATCATCCTTGAAGTCCTGGTGGAAATCCAGCGGTTTGCCATATTGTTTGGCAAGCTCAAACACATGATCAATATGCTGCTTCGGATCTGGGTCCATATAAGAGATTCCTCCGACAACGTCAGCGCCCATCTCCATTGCTTCTATCATCATTGTGTCAGTGCCAGGCATTTTGTAGATACCTTCTTGCGGAAATGCAACGACTTGCATATCGACCAAGTCCTTGAATTCTTCCTTGAGCGCCATGATCACTTCAAAGCCAGTGAAGCCTTGGGTAGGGTCAAATTCCGAATGCGTGCGGATATGAGTTACCCCGTTCTTAATCAGCATCAGCAGAGTTCGGCGAGCACGATCCTCAATATCTTCCTTCGTGAAGGTTGGCTTAAGTTCTGCTGTAACAGCAAGAGCTTCTGCTAATACTCCTGAACGATTCGCTTTCCGATCAGCAATGAGTGCTTTATCCAGATGGATGTGGCTTTCAATCAATCCAGGAATCAGGACACGACCTTCTGCATCAATAACCCGTTCAGACGAGCCAGCGTAGCCGGATTCAATTGCTACGATCTTCCCATTTTCCACGGCAACATCTACAAGCTCTTGACCATCTTCCAGTCGTACATTACGTATTATGAGTTCCATTTCATTTCTCCTCCTCGAGTATTGTTCTCATTGATGCCTTGATCAAATGCTTAAGTATAGATCTTAGGTAAAGAAGAACGAAAGGGTTAACAGGAGGACCATAGAGGCACCCACCCATTTCGCATTTCCTTTAACAACGTCGATAATTGGCACTTTGAAACCAGAAGCAAGGGCTTGCATTGTAATGTTTACGAAGCTGACCATAGCCCCAAAGCCAACGCCCATAGCAACGAAACCAAGAGATATTGGTGAGAAGTGCAATGAAACGGCAATCGGCAGAACCAAGGTCAGAATGGATCCTACATAAGCCCCGGCAGGAACCCCGATGACGAAGCCGGCTAGAACGCCGACAGGTACCATGAGCCAATCAGGAACTGAGGATGTAACACCCGCAATCGTATTGAAAGCACCGATATCGCCGATCATGTTGATAAAGGCCAAGAAGATCCCAACCCCGAACAAGCGGGTCAAAATGTAGTTAGAGCCATCAACGAGAGCCTCAAAGGATTGGTTGAGTGTAAATTTAGTACAAATCCAGATCAAAAGCGTAGTCAGAACCAGGTAGACAAGCGGAGCCAAAACCGGCATTCCAACCGCTTTATTAATAACTGGACCCAGGATTACCGAACCTAGTAGGAAGATCGCTGGAATGGTATGCTTCCAAAGCTCTTTGCTAGTCATGGACTTGATTTCTTCGCTCTCTTCTCCTTGGAAAAGCGCCCCACGTTTCTTAGCACCGATAAAAGCAAGTACAATGGCAAGAGCTACGAAGAGCAACCAAAATGGACGCATGGTGGCTACGTGATCTTGTACAGCAAAGCCGCCAAGCTGGGACACGATACCAGACTCCAGGGAAGCTGGAGACGTAGTGAAGGATACCGCTGCAGCGATCGCCATTGCAGCGATAAGCTCAGGAATGGCACCAAGTGCGGCAAATGCAAGTGGAGCAATAACCATGGCACTACCGCCGCCGATACCGGACATGTATGTAGCCGCTGCTTGCAGGATAACAATAAAGGCTGCCAAGTATTCAACCTTACCGCGAATTGCACGGCGAACCAAAGTAAGTGCGGCAACATAGCCGCCTGATTTGAATACCGCTGTAGCAATAGCGGAGTTAATGATTGGAACTGTAAGGGTAAGCATCATTGGCAAAGACTTGGTCAAAAAATCATTACCACTAGCGATGGAGATGCCCCCCAGAAGCATAGCGAGCACACCGCCAGCTAGACCCGCAACAATCATGTCTACCCGAAGGAACAACAGAACAAGGATCAATACCAAAGGAAGCACCGACAAGATCCCTGGTACAGAGCGAGTTGCAGCAGTAGTAGCCTCATCAGCAGCAAAGATAAACCCTGCCGGAATAAGTAGCATAAATAAACTTAATGGCAAAATACGCTTTAGCAACGAAAATCATCCTTTCTAACTTAACTAACGTTATTTTTCAAAGCCTTCCCTTTTCCGCCAAGAACCGTAGTCCCGCTCTTGCGCTCCAGGGCGAGATCCGCTCTGTCCAAGGCGCAAATGACGGAATCACCTCCCGATTTCGCAAAGTTGACGGCCGCTTCCACTTTTGGACCCATGCTCCCTTTGCTAAATTGCCCCTGCTCTACATATGTTTCCATCTCTTCAATTGAGACCGTTTGCAAGGCTTGTTGATCTTCTTTACCGTAATTGATATAGACATGCTCCACGTCCGTTAGGATGACGAACATATCAGCGTTAATCTGCTCAGCCAGCTTACAACCGCTAGAATCCTTGTCAATAACCGCCTCCACGCCTGTATAGGTACCGCCCAATCCCTTTACTACCGGAATTCCGCCGCCACCACAGGCGATGACGATGTGACCTTTATCCAGCAAGCCGTGAATGGAGTCAGATTCCAGAATATTAAGCGGCTTCGGCGAAGGTACGACCCTTCTCCAACCCCGGCCAGCATCCGGCATCAAATCCCATTTCTTGTCTCTCGCCAGTATCTTTGCTTCCTCTTCGGTATAAAATTCACCAATGGGCTTGGTCGGCTCCTGGAACGCTGGATCTAGAGGAGATACTTCCACCCGTGTTACGAGGCTAGTTACAGGAACATCAAGTCCTAGCTTATCCAGCTCATTACGCATCGCTTGCTGCATCATATAGCCGATGAAGCCTTGACTTTCAGCATTAAGTACATCTAGTGGTAACGGTGGTACCACCGTGCGAGCTTCTTCATTCTGGCGAAGAATATTTCCCACTTGCGGGCCATTTCCGTGAGTAATGACTAATTGATAGCCATTTTGCACGAGCTTGGCAAGGAAAACGCAACTGGTCACAACGTTCTGCATTTGATTTTCAAACGTAGCGGCCTGCTTCGGCTGCAGAATCGCGTTGCCACCAAGGGCAACCAATACCGTTTTCTTTTTCATTTCGCTTCACCTTCTATTAATGGAATCAAGAATGCAAGCACCCCGGTCACTGTATCCAAACCGGAGGTATGACCGGTTCCAAGGACAATGTCCGCGGCTTGCCGCACCTCGTTAAGATTTCCTGTAAATACCGCCTCACACAATCTTAGAAGCGATGAACTAAATTGATTTCGAACTGCAAAGTGCAAATATTCAAGACTAATACGAGTCGTCCTCTGAGAGCCAGATGAATCCAATAAAGCTTGTAGCTTGTGGAGAATCTCACGCAAAGGAGCTCCGTTAGTAGCTGCTGCGGCTAAATAGCCAATCAGTAGATCGTCACCACTGGGCGTAAGCCCTTTTCCTCTACCGATGAAATATTGTGCGGCCTCTAGAAAGGCTTCAGGATTCAGCTGCCCATAGGCGTTCTGCAGCTTGCCGAGCTCATGAACTAGCGGGGTCGAAGTAACCGAAGCCTCAGGCTCAAGCATGCCGAGCACCGTCTCCGTTACACTTTCACCAAAACCGTTACAGTCATTCCACCAGCTAACGATCTCAATGAGAGCTACTATGCCACTCTTCAGCAAAGCTTTCTCAACGGGGTACGCCTTTGCCTCCGACCGGAAGGATAATCCACCTTGAAAGGATACTCTGATGTTCAAAGCAGGAAAGAAAATTTCCTTATCCCGAGCGTTCCAACTAACGGAATCGTTAGGAGAAAGACAAGGAAGCATGTCAGACAGCTGCTTCTCATCCACGATCACACTAAAGGGTAGTCCCCCCTGCTCTCCCGTGCCCAGATGAACAAGGCGTTCCCCAAACTGCAAATTGCAGCTTGATGGGAACACACTGTGCACCGTTCCGGCAGCTTGCCGTTCCATGGAAAGCAGAAGCCCCTCATTAAAGGCACGGGCATACAGGTTCATAAAGATTACACTTCGATGCCGTGTTTTTTGGCAAGCGCTTCGAGTGCTTTTTCGAAACAAGCAAGTGGTGCTCGAACCGTTCCGGCGCCAATTTGGCCAACTCCGGCATTTTTATGGGCGATGCCCGTATTAATCAGTGGCGTAATACCGGTCTCGACAACCTTGCGGACATCGATACCGAGGCATGCGCCTTGGAAGTCCCAAGTAGGGATCGGCAGGTTGTTGTTATTGGAGATGCAAATTTCACCCATTTCATCGCTGACAGCCAAGGCATCATGGAAACCGCCGGCGCCGACGAAGCGGGTTACCCCAGGAGCGGCGATCATAGCCATGCCGCCTACGCCATACGTTTCGGTAATCGCACTATCACCGATATCCGAGTTGGCTTCATCCTGCGAATACCCAGAGAAGAACAGACCTTGTGGTGTATTAACTGGTGCTGTAAACCATTCGTCACCCATGCCGCTGACACGGATACCGAACTCTTTACCGTTACGTGTCATAGCCGTTACGATAGTTCCCTCTTGAATGGTTCTTGCTGTATCCATAACTGCTTTACAGGTCGCCATCATGATGTTCAAGAAGAACTGATCTGTATCTCCCAGGAATTTCATGACCCGCGTGCGGTCCTCAGTGGATATATCTGCTTGAAGCAGGTATGGAGCCATATCCTTCAGGAAAATAAGTGAAGCCGCAATATTCCGTTGGTGGAACTCATCGCCCATGGTAATAGCTTTGGCGATCAGAACATTCAGGTTCAGGCCACCTTCCATCAGCTTGAGGGCTTTGGACAAGCTTGGTCCAAGAACGTCTCGCATCCACTGTAGACGCTCAATGACTTCATCGCTGTATGCTCCGAAGCGCAACACTTTGCCGATGCCTTCGTTCATCGTACAGAAGGCACGGTTCCCCTCCGACTTGTTCTCCACCACGAGCACCATCATATTGGCTGAAGTGATGCCACCCATCGGGCCAACCGCGTTGACGTGATGACATGGAATGAATTCGATCTGATTTCCTTCCAAGAGTGCAATGGCTTCTTGCTCGCTCTTTGCCCAGCCTTCGAACAAAATAGCGCCGACACAAGCACCTTGCATTGGGCCTGTCATATCTGAGTATTTAATAGGCGGTCCAGCGTGCAGTAGCACATTTTCCTTTAGCTGTGGGATGACGGTTTTGGCAGGGACAACATCAATTAAAAAAGGTTGGGATTCGGTAATTTTCGCAATTACGGCTTTNNTTGAACAGTCATCTGTTTCTCACCTCTTCGCTTTATTTCAGTAAGGCTAAAATTTTGGCTAATCTTTCGTTACCACCGGCTATCGGCGACCAATCGTATTGCACGACCTGACCACCGTATTTAAGAACAGTGTCCGCAAAATGACGGAGGCCGATGTTGATTACCTTCGGCTTGGAAGCAAGCAGATTGTTCACTGCTTCTGAACCAACTGCTACAGGCACCTGACATGCAGCTGGATCAAGCTCCCGAATAACGCTTACAGCTAGACGAACCGCATCAGCATTGCTTCCCCGGACAATAACACCAGCTTCCTTCAGCTTAGCGACCTGCTCATCATAGACCTGTGGATCATTCATCGTTCCGCAGACGGAGGCAATTACAGCCAACCCTCTACCTTCGCTAGCAGCTACACTAATAGCCTTGGTGATTGCGGGAATGAGCGCTCCAGCTGGGTCCTCGTGAGAACCGTACCCAAGT
>DJUJ01000058.1:45202-50451 GCA_002438345.1 Paenibacillus sp. UBA6285 | reverse complement strand
ATCGTCGCCTAGATCGATAATCTCATGACCGTCTTGATGGAACATGAACCCGTTCTTATGCTCACGGTCTCCATGACCCCCAACAGCATCGGCAAGCAGCATGGCCGCTTCAGCTGCCAGCGTACCGCCAGAGTAAAAGCCCTTCAGCTTCTGTTGCGTTCCACTTGCCTTAAGCGCCTCTACTTGGGGAATGGATTCTTCTTTCTCTTCAATCACCGCTGTAGAAGTTGACTTAGCTAGCTCGACGGCTTTGATTGCCGTATCTTCAAGCGTGTAAGCATAGCTAATGTTGTCATGCTGCTCAAGCGGACGGTCTCCCATAAAGATGGCAACAACCGGTTTGCCGAGCGTCTTCATTACAGCTACAACCTTTGCCTTCACCTCTGGAGCCGGAGGCTTGGAGATCAACACGATAACATCCGTGTTCGGATCGGAAGCAAGTCCCTCCAGAGCTTGAATCGCTGTCGTAGCACTGATTGTCTCTGATAAATCTCGACCACCGGTACCAATAGCATGGCTGATACCACCACCAAGACGTTCGATCTGAGTTGTAACCTCTTGAATACCGGTGCCCGATGCGCCTACGATTCCAATATTTCCTTCATTCACCACATTGGCGAAGGCAAGTGGAATACCACTAATAATCCCTGTGCCGCAATCCGGCCCCATAACAAGCGTGCCTTGCTGCTTGGCCATAGTCTTTAATTCCAGCTCAGCGTCCAGATCGACGTTGTCACTGAAGATAAAGACGTGTAAGCCACGTTCCACTGCTTTTTTCGCTTCTTGTGCTGCATACTGGCCAGCAATGGAAATGATGGCAATGTTCGCATCCGATAGCGCTTTCACTGCAGAGTCCAATGTGCGAACCGTTTTTAGCTTGGAGCCCTGAGATTTCGTTGCCTGATTTTGTAGGAATTCATCGGCTTCCTTAAGTACTCCATCGATTAAGCCCTCATCCTCAGTGTCCGNNATATCATTGGGATTGGCCGCTTCCACTTCCGGCGTCAGTAGTCCGGAGTTCTTAAAAATATCCTTATTAGCGGGTGTGCCCATCATAACGGAAATTTGGCGGATACCTTCCATTTCGGACAGTTTATTAGTCAGCAGCATTAGGCTGACAGAGTCCTGATACGAGTTTGGTTTTATAACTGTATAAAGCATGCTTCCCCTCCTGTAAAGCAGAATGGCAGGATTCACGGATGTGCAATGAAACCCGTGTAGTAAATCTATACATATCGTACCTTCCCAGGCATTACAAACGAATAAAAAAGCGTAAGAAAACATTACAAAAACATAAAAAATACTGTTACAAAAAGGNNATTAACTATAGTTTTTTGGAAAAGGATTATTGTTCTGGAACATATACCCGACACCTGGATAGGTTATGATAATATTTTTGCCGGGTTCGATATTTTTGATTTTCTGACGGATACGGGCGATAGCTACCCGCAAATACTCCACTTCATCCCTGTATTCAAGTCCCCATACTTGAGTAAGCAGTTCCTCGTGAGTCATCACCTTTTCCGTATTTTGCACTAGCAATAAGAACAGGCGGAATTCCGTTTCTGTCAGCTTTAGCTCTTCATCTCCGATAAAGGTTCGCCGTTGGGCAAGATTAACACGAACTTTATCCACCTCAAGATCTTCCTGCTTCTCTGGCTCCTCCGCCCTTCCTCTTGCTCTTCGCAGAACGGCGCGCACTCTTGCGAACAGCTCTTCAAGAGAAAAGGGCTTGGTCAAATAATCATCCGCTCCCCCGTCTAGCCCCGTCACCTTATCCAAGGAGTTACTACGAGCTGTCAGCATAATGACCGGAACATCGCTGATGCTTCGCAGCTGGCGCAGCACCTCAAAACCGTCCATATTTGGCATCATCACATCCAGTAGCACCAAATCCGGATCGAATATGTCGAACTTATCCAGTGCCTCTCGTCCATTAAGACAGGAGCTGGTATCATAGCCAAGTGATTTCAAATTGGCGGATACAAATCGTAAAATTTTCGGTTCATCGTCAACGATCATGATCTTCAATTTTTTCAAAGTCTGCCCCTCCTGTTATTGTAAATAACGTGGAATTGAAACGGTAAACTCACTTCCTTCTCCAACCTGGCTTTCAGCCTTAATCCGCCCTCCATGAGCTTCAATGATGCCCTTGCTAATGGATAAACCGAGTCCAGTCCCCGCCGTACTCCTAGTAGAGGTACTATCCACCCGATAAAAGCGATCAAAAATAGTATCCAGATGCTTAGGATTAATACCAATGCCATTATCCGCTATTCTAACATAAACGAATTCCGAGTCCTGGCGGGCTGTAATCCGAATGCGAGGATTAGTTTCAACATTATACCGCATGGCATTAATCAGCAAATTNNGCAACATCAATCTCTACATTGTGTCTCTCCATGGGCTTTAGCCGATGCCTTGCACTCTCGATAATAGACTCGATATGCAGAGGTGCAGGGTGAATTCGTAGACTACCGGAATCGATTTTGGAAATATCTAACCAATCATCCACCAGGCTCTGAATACGTTCAATATCTTCATGTACACCGACAAGAAGCTCCTGCTTGAATTCCTCATCCCACTGGACATCCGTCCGCAGCAGCGTTTCAATACTGCCACGTATACTGGTAATTGGCGTTTTAAACTCGTGGGAGGCTAGAGAGATCAAATCATTCTTCAACCGGTCAATCTCATGCTCCTTCGTAATCTCTCGCCAGAGGAAAACCTTCCCATATTCGGTGCCATTCTCTCCTGCAGCAGGAAATGAGGTGAAGAGACAAATGCGTTCCTCTCCTGTGTCCATTTGCAGTAGAAATCTGCGTAACCCCGCCGTCTTACCTCCTTGCTCCTCCAGCTCTTTTTCGATTTTGGAAAAGACAGCTTTGAGCATTTGCTCCTGTGGAAGGCCAAGCAACTCTCGTTCAGACAGACCAAATATCTCCTCGATACGCGGGTTAGCGTAGACGACACGGCCATTAATATCGGTCAACACGATGGCGTCGGACATGCTCTGCAGTACAGTATGCAGGAACGTGTGCTTACTCTGCATCTCGCTTAAGATCACATCATTCTGCAGCAGCACAGCAAGAGAATGAGCGAAGGTCTGCACAAATCGCTGATCTTGATGGGTTAAGCCCGCTCCTTCTGGAATTGCGATGAACAAGCTACCTAGCAGATGATTGCCAACGCTCAGAGGAATGCGGAAGAAGATGGACTGGATTCCAACAGGTCCAGTATCTGTCGCCTGCCATTCCTCCAAATAAGATACAGGTACTGAACCCTCATCCAGCTTGACGAAAAAACGCACCTCAGTATCAATGAGCGTCTGTAATTCATCCAGCGAGGAACGAATTAGCTTAGACACCGTAGTATTAGGCAGAATAGGCGTGATGAGGCGGTTAACCATCTCCAGTTCTTTATTTTTACGAATCAGCTTCCAAGCACGTTCGTCTAGCTCTGCTCCAGACGATTCGAAAACCTCAGATACCACTGCTCCATTCCCAAGTGACCTCCGACTTGCAACCCTGCGCTGTATAAGATTGTTCCAATGGTTACCGAGAAATAACAGGACGATTACGATGGCGAATACGATGGCCGCAGTTTGGGCCAGTGCATCACGGTAAGGCTTATTGATCGCTTCCATCGATTTAGATACCCAGAAGGTCCAATGGAGCCCGTCAATGTTATGGAATGTAACCCATTCCTTGTGATTCGCGTTCGAATTCACATAAACGCCAGATCCCTGTAGGCTTTGAGTTGCATCTCGAAAAATGGCATTCCCCGACATGTCTCGAATCGTCGTTTTAATATTCGTGTTTAGAGAATAGATTGCATTTCCAGCTGCATCCAATAGGACTGGTTCGCCGGTGTTACGAATGCCGATGTCCAATAAATAGCTGTTCAAACGCTGTAGATCTAGAGTACCCAGAACATAGCCATTAAATTTCCCTTGGGCATCATATAAAGGTGATACGATGGTGATGATCGGTTGATTTGCCCCACCACGTCCCATAAATATATTAGAGATGTATGTCGCATGGTTCTTGGATACTTCCTTGAAATAATCGCGATCGTGGAAATCATAATTTAGTAAGGATTGTCCAGATGGATTCACTTCAGGGACAAAAGCAACCGCCTTCGCATTCCTGTCAGCAACGTACAAATTCAAGAAGCCTGACTCCCGATTAAGTACCGATTGCAAAAAAAGCTGTAATTTCTCAGCGCTAACTGCTTGTGAAGACGTATTTATATAGGCTGCCACCGATTCGACTGAATTTGTGTGCTTAGCTACATATTCCTGTATACGATCAGCTAAAATATTGGTCTGCTCCGCTTGATAGTCAAGGAGTAGCGTTTTCTGTCCAGACAGTTGTACCGCCTGCACTAACGTAAGCAATAGAGTCGGCAGCAGGGCACCTGTCAACAAGACGGCAAGTAAACGATTCTTAATGTGATATGTACGAAGACGTTCCTTCTTCTTCACGGTGATCCCCCAATTCGCTTGTACAACATCCGCTAGATGTGGTTAGAAATGCTCTTCGAGAAAGCCAATAATCTTCTGATAAAGCTCTTTAATAGGAGGCGCTTCTAGATTCTGATCAAAAATATGATCTGCGCCAGGTACGGTTATCCATTCAACTGTATTCCCCAGACTCATAAGCCGATTTGCCATCTTTAAGGACTCCCCGTAAGGTACATCCCGATCTTGGTCCCCATGGGCGAGAAAGGCTGGAGGGTAATGGCTATCTGCGAGAAGCAACGGACAATAACCTTCTAGCTCACTTCTTCTTAAGGTCGGGTCCATCCCCGTAATTTCCTGAGCCCAAACTCCTCGCTGGCGACAATAGAGATAGATGAGAAATCGATTCATGCTGCCTTCTGCAATTGGCGTCGTGCCAATCATTCGTTGGATATCCTCAGGACGTAGCCTGGACATCTTCAAATAATGAGCACTGGGCTGGCTTGTCCAACTGTCCAAAAGGCTTCCGTAACCATACATAGAGACAATTGCCTGTGGCTTCTCCGGGAATGTACCCGCGAGCATTGCCAGAAATCCACCTGCGGAGCTTCCCATAATAGCCATACGTCCGGGATCAAGCTGCAGCTTCATCGCCCCTTCATTCCTGATCCAATGCAGTGCATCCTGCACGTCATCAACAATTGCTGGAAGCTTAGTTTCTGGTGCAAGCCGGTAATCGACAGACAGCACCGCAATACCGGCAGACGTAAACAAACAGGCCTTAGCC
>DJUJ01000058.1:42134-45175 GCA_002438345.1 Paenibacillus sp. UBA6285 | reverse complement strand
TACACGAGAGCTGGCGAATTCGCTCTTCCGGTTGAATAATGATCTAATTGAAGGTTAATCCCATCTATAGTTTTATATGTAAAGGTCGTTAGCATGAAAGCGTTATCCCCTCTCCCGAAAGCTATATAATATCGTATATTGTCGAATTAGATAAGCCATTCTCTAAATAGAAAGAGAATGGCTTTTTCACTACAAAACTTACTATTCTTATATTTGAACAAAATCCTTGATAACCTCTGCTAACTGTTCGGGAGCTTCAAAAAGACTCATATGCCCTGCATCTGATATTACTCTTTGAGTTACATTCGGATTATCCGAAGTAAAGGTTCGTTCCGCAGGAATCAGTCCATCCTGCTCACCAGCAACAAGTAGTACCGGCAACGTGGTTGCCGTGATCACATCCCGACGATCTGGACGTTCGCGCATCGCCAGTGCAGCTCCCGTTGCTCCTTGTGGAGGCGTTTTGTAGCCAATTTCTTTTGCTCGTTCCAGCAGCTGCGGTGATGCAGAAGCGGTTGCTTTAGCAAAAATTCCTGGGACGAAGCTGTCCACAAAAGGAGTAATGCCTTCATTTTGAATCCTGCTGACACTTTTCAATCGATTCTCCCGAGCTTCTTCACTATCCAGATATGCCGTAGAATGGATTAATCCGAAGCCCTTCAATCGAGAGGCATACCGCTGCGCGAACGAAAGTGTAGTATATCCACCAAGTGAATGTCCCAGCATGGTGCATTCAGAAATTTCAAGTGTATCTAACAAGCCCAGAACATCATCTGCCATTTGTTCAATAGTATAGGGTCCTAGTGGAGCCTCTGAAGCTCCATGACCACGTAAATCGGGAGCAATCACTCGGTAGTCGCTGCTTAAAATGGGAATGACTTGTTCCCAGTATTCAGCACTTCCACAAAAGCCATGCAGTAATACAATAACTTCGCCTTTCCCCTGATCACTGTAGCAAATATTGCTTCCGTCACAACGTACTCTTTCCATGGCTGCTTCCCTCTTTTCAAAATACTAAGATATATTAACTAATATCTATTATTAAGCAAAACAGCTCTCCTTGAAACCGGCATCCTATTCTTAACGCCCNNAAACCCTTTTGCTGCTGCGGCGGCAATTTGTTCAGCCATAACCATAACTCTATGTAGTGGAGTAGTCTGCAGCGTCCGATAGGGCTTTGGACCATTGATATCTACAATCGCCGCCAAACTATAATGCCCCACTGCGGGAAGGCATACCCCCACCGATTGTGCTGGCTGAAGCGGCTCATTCGAAACGAAGTAATATCCAAGAGCTACTGGAGGTCCTAAGCAAGCATCCACAGCAATAATGATATGCTCAGATGGAATCTCAGTGACTCTGGCTACTAAATTATCTGCATCGCAAGGAGATGGCAACGTACCGATCACGTGTGGAAAGCCATATTCCAGAAGTTTGCTGCCTGTTAATGGACCGAGAGCATCACCTGTAGAACGATCCGTTCCGATACACAGAAACGTCACTTTTTCAGCTGAATGCAGCGCAGCAATTTCCATAAAAAAAGACACCAATCCTACATCGTCCATTTTGCTTCGTTTTCCGCTTCCCTGTTCTCTAATTGCCAATACCTTTCCTCCCCTCGATGATATTTTTGATTTCATGCCTTTAATTTAACATGATTTCTGTGGACCCGACAAAAAAATGGTGATCAAGCTCACAAACATGGTAAAATACATGGATCAGTATACAGAGAGGATGTTAATAACCCTATGGATTTAACACAACCTAGTCAGGAAAATGTTGAATATATGATCGAGGCCATCAAGAACAAACTGAAGATGGCAAGTGCTGCTGCGATGCAAGCCTCAGCTTTTTCAGTAGACAAATATGAAGATATCTTCGATGTCTATGAGGTAGCCATGGGCAGCGATAGACTCAGTATTTCTCAGGTGGAAGCGCTCGTCTCTGAACTCGGCCGTCTACGTCAGAAATAATTGTTCTGCGCGTACAAGTAGAGATATTAGGATAATTTATGTATTTAAAAAAGAGCCCCTCGCTACGTATCCAGAGGATGGATATGTAAGTCGAGAGGCTCTTTTATGATGTTCTTACTTCATGAAATGAAGCTGAAATTCTGTATCCGCATGGCCTACCCGTGTACCACCGTCATTGTAGATCACACCTGAAAATGCATGACGCAGCTTTTCCAAAGTATTTTTCTGACTGTATCCAATCTGATTTAAGATCCCCTGTACAATAAGTCCCCACTCTTCTTCAGATCCATCCAGAATCTTGAAGGCAATGCCCAGTCGCTCGCGGCGCAAGCCGAAGCAATATACACCCTTAAATCCACCCTTAGCAATAATATTATCATCTTCCAAAAGGATTGAATCGAGTCTTCCATGACCAGAAACCATCTCCGGATGAGCATTCATGGCCGCAGTGATCGTAGTGACCGCTTTACGAGTTGCCTCGTCAGCAATTAAATCAGGATTGGCTAATTTCAAATATGCAGTCGCCAAGGCTGTCAAAGGCATGGCAAATACCGGCAGACCACATCCGTCCGTACCTAGGCCAATACTGTCTGGTGCTACTCCAGCCATATAAGCTATGGTATCTATAATCTCGCGCTGAACCGTCTGCTCCGGCTGTGAGTATTCTTCAAGTGGTAGCCCTTTGAGCTTACTATAAGATAAAATCCCCATGTGCTTGCCCGCACAGTTATGATAGAACTTTCTTTTGCCNNATGGCATTCTCTCTACTCGTATAATCCAGTGGATAGCTTGTCGCACATATCATTTGTTGCTCATCGATACCAATCTTGGAGGAAATGCTCTCAAGCGCGGCAACATGATAGCTCTCTCCTCGGTGCGAAGCAGTCATTAAGGCAATCTCAGCGGGTGGAAATCCATAACGCTCCACGATTCCTCCACGTAAGCCTGGTATAGCCTGTAGTGGTTTGGCCGCAGAACGAGTAAAGGATACAAACTCAGGATCACCTGCATATCCCTTTACGTTCCCGTTTTCTCCTACGATAGCAATATGTCCACTATGGACACATG
>DJUJ01000058.1:15467-42083 GCA_002438345.1 Paenibacillus sp. UBA6285 | reverse complement strand
ATTCCAGTAAATCCGACCGATACTCTCGTACTAATACTGTTTCCATGATATCTCTCCTCTTTTCTCTAGATGCTCTATAACTCACAAGGATTTATTAGTATTCTACATTTAATGAATGCTAGAAAATAACCCCGTGCTCCGGGGATTTTTTGTACGCCACATACTCCCTTAAGTGTTAGTTCCATGAGGAATTTTACTCCTATTTTCATCATTCTTCAATCATGAAGCTTTCAAACAAGCATAAACACCTGCGGCGTCCTTAAAGGACAGAGCGCGTTAGTGCGAGAAATATCCGAATATTAGTATACGTGTGAAACTTATACTTTCTGATATTTTAATAAAAACCACTTCCTCCTCAGATTCTTGCTCTTCTGAAAAGGAAGTAGTTTTTATGGAATTCAGCACTGGTTTACAATGAATGCACTATCTGTTTTAACCTTTGCTTGCACCCGCGGTCAGACCGTCCACCAGGAAACACTGAAGAAAAATGAACAGCAACGTGACCGGAAGTGCAACCAGCACTTGCTCATCTCCCCTTTATTCATGAGTGATCAGACCTAACACGCATAGAAAAAAGAAGCATACAAAAAAGGTACAACCTCATTTGCACAAAGTGCCGAGGTTGTACCTTTTCAGGTAACAGTGCCTTTATTTTGTATGCGTATTACGAAAAATCAAGTTCGTTCGCCCTCATTCTATAATACCCATAATTTGGATTTCAATCAGAATATGGACCCAAACGGGACGAATTAATAATGTTTTTCTTGATCATCAATATATTTTCTCTTTATTTCAATTGCATACTAAATATTCCATATCGAAAATTCACGCGAAATAATCTCTTGCTTTGATCTTGAGGGGTATGGTAAGATTCAGACAAAATTTAAAGGCAATGAAACCGCCAAGGGTTCAACCTCCGAAAATCATGAGGTTGGCCCTTTTTTGCGTTTACATGCCACGAAGGGATGGAAATTGAATATGATTCAACCGGAAACCGTTTATCACCGAATGGGACAGAATTGGTCATATGCCTACGATGAGTCTACACTACACATTCGCATCAGAACTAAACGGGACAATGTATCACAGATCGAACTTTTCTGTGGAGATAAATACGGGTGGGACAAAACTCATGAAGTCCTTCCAATGCAGCACCTGGCTTCTGACAGCTTATTCGATTATTGGCAGGCCGCGGTCCGTCCTGTTTATCGCAGACTCGCTTATTACTTTGGACTTTATGATGGAGATGAGGTCCTTTATTATTTGGAAAAAGGCTTCTTCTCAGAGCCTCCAGTCATAATATATGAGGGCCTATTCGACTTTCCTTTTTTAAACCGTGAAGATGTACACTCCCCTCCAGCATGGGTGAAGGATGCAGTATTTTATCAAATTTTCCCTGAGCGTTTCGCAAATGGTGACCCTACCAATGATCCGGCAGATGTGCTGGAATGGGGCGGCACGCCGAGTCCCCGGAATTTCTTCGGAGGAGACTTGCAAGGTGTACTGGATCATTTGGATTATCTCTGTGAATTGGGCATTACCGCCATATATTTCAATCCTCTGTTTGAGGCAACCACCAATCATAAATACGACACAAAGAATTATTTCTCGGTGGATCCTCATTTGGGAACCAACGCATTGCTAAAAGAACTTGTAGACTCCTGTCATTCCAAAGGCATCCGCGTCATTCTTGACGGTGTCTTTAATCATTGCGGCCATACCTTCCCGCCATTTGTTGATCTGCTCGCCAATGGACAATCTTCTCGTTATGCTGACTGGTTTCATGTACGTGAGTGGCCACCACAGGTTATCGACAGAATTCCCACCTATGACACTTTTGCATTTGAGCCTATCATGCCAAAATTCAACACTGAGAATCCTGAAGTCAGAGAATATCTGCTGAATGTTGGTCGCTATTGGATTGAGGAAATTGGTATAGACGGCTGGCGGCTTGATGTCGCGAATGAAGTCTCTCATACGTTCTGGCGACAATTCCGTGATACGATCAAAAGAATTAATCCAGAAGCCTATCTCGTAGGAGAAATCATGCATGATCCCTTGCCTTGGCTACTTGGCGATCAATTTGACGCCGTGATGAATTACCCGTTAACCAATATTCAGATTAATTTCTTCGCTCACGGACAAATCAATGCTGCACAATTTTCTCTATCGATTGCTACTATGCTAGCGAATTACCCGCAGCAAATTACAGAGGCTACCTTCAAAGCATTAGACAGCCATGATACAACTCGTTTCCTAACCCTTTGCGGTGGTGATATTCGAAGATTAAAGCTAGCCGTTTTGTTCCAAATGACCTTTCAGGGAGCACCATGTATTTACTATGGTGATGAAATCGGTATGGAAGGTAGCTATGACCCAGATAACCGAAAATGTATGGAGTGGGACTCTANNAGAAACAGAATAGGGAACTGTTTGATTACTACCGCTGGACGATCAGTCTTCGTAAGTCGCATACTGCATTTCGGAGTAGCGGTTTTAAATCGCTGGAGATCCCGGACCTCCCAAGGCTGCTTGTATATGAACGGTGGGACGAACACAACCGTTTCTTAATCGTGCTCAACAATGAACATGTGTTAGTCGACGCCACCATTCCTATGCCCGGGACGTGCGCTATATGGGTAAACCTAGAGACGCAGAAGCGAACAGAAACCTCCACATCATTACTCCATCTGAATCTGCCCGAATTCGGCTATGCGGTATTCCAAGCTGTTAATAATTAGTCCATAACAAGAGTCTCTCGCAATCTACGCCTTGCTCATCAATTGTTTCAGCCTATACGCCAAAGTTTAAATACGAAGTAAGATAACTTATAAGGAGTGATTGGTGATGAGTAACGTAGAACATAAAGTAGAGCATGAAGTAGAGCATGAAGTAGAAAACGGAAGCAACTTTTTTAAAGGCATCTTTATTGGTAGCTTAATAGGCGCTGCAGCAGCCCTGTTTTTTGCACCAAAGCCTGGTCGTGAAATGCGCAGTGATCTGTCCGATAAACTTACGCTTGCTACTGACAAAACCAAAGAAGTTGCTGGCGTCGTAACTGACAAAACCAAAGCCATTGCCACAACGGTAGGTGAAAAAGCAACCGATCTGGCTAGTACGGTTTCAGTTAAAGCCTCTGATATCTATACTACTGTCAGTGACAGCAAGCAGCAAATTGCCGCTACTCTTCAAGACGCAGGCAGCAAAATTGGTGACACTGTAAGTGAAGCCTCAAATAATGTAGCCTCTGATGTTAAAGACGCTTCTAAAGAAGTGGCTGACGAAGCCAAAGCATCCTCTAAAGAAGTCGCCGATGAGGCTAAAGATGCGAAAGAGGATGTTAAATCCTCCTATAAATCCAGTTACTAATCTACGGCATAATACAGCTATCATTTCATCCGACAACAGCCAGCTGTCCACAGCTGGCTGTTGTTTAGTTATATCCTTTATAACGTTTCAGCGGATTCAACTGATACTTAATGAATGCCCGTTCGGGCTACAGAAAGCAGGGATGTTGCATGGGAGAATCAAACAGCCAAACAAAAGCATATGAAATTGATGAACATCCTTTCGAGCTACGACATGAAGTAAAACGCTTAAACAATCGCCTCGATAAGATTGCTGAATCACTGGAAAAATCAGAATTCAAAGACATTCTCGATAATTACTCAGATCCGAAAAAAAGAATTATCACAAACTTGATGGCCGGTATATCCCGAGGTCTCGGACTGTCTCTTGGAACGTTCGTAGTCCTTGGTGTACTAGGCTACATTCTTAGTCTGTTTCTTGATGTTCCCGTGATCGGAGAGTACCTTGGCGAAATCAAAAAATACATCGATGCTAATAGCTAACTGTAGAACAACAAATAAAGGACATGCTATTCTCCAAGCAGCGGAGAGAGGCATGTCCTTATCGTCGACTAAACGAAATCAAATCCAAGTAATGTATACTACTCATAAAGGAGCTCAATAGGATGAGTTGGCCATAATCTGCTTTAACTTCTCAGTGGCCCGCTTCTGTATCCGTGAAACGCTCATCTGTGAAACCCCCAGCTTCTGGGCGATTGCCCGCTGGGATTGACCATCTTGGAAGGCTAACAGCAACACTTGCTGCTCTTGCTCCTTCAATTGCCCTAGTGCTTGATGCAGATCCATTCGTTTCTCTACATTCTCGTAGTCGTTCGCGTCAGAGCTGATAAGCTCTCCTAGCGTAGCTCCGGTCTCCTCTTGGGAAAGCGGCGAATCTAGAGATACGTAATGGTAACATTCTCTGCCTGCCAGCACTTCTACAGTTTCTTCAACAGACAGTTCAAGATAATGAGCAATCTCATCCACCGCAGGAGAACGTTCCAGCTTAACTGTTAATTCATCNNAGCGTGTTGAACAAGCGCTCCCTTTTCTTTAATCCGTCTAGGAACCTGTATGTACCAAGATTTATCACGCAGATAATTTTTCATATGTCCAATCATGCTTTTCATCGCATAGGGCTCAAAAGGGATTCCGAGACTGATATCATATTGCTGCAGTAACCGGATGAGCGCCATTAGCCCGACCTGATATAAATCCTCATACAAGTCGGGGCGGTTGCGAGAAATTTTTCCAGCAGCCATTTTTACCATTGGCTCATATTTCTGAATCAGCAACGTTGCACGATCGTTATCCTTGGTCTGCTGATACTCCCAAATTTGGGTGACTGCTTCATTCATGGGCTCGGGGGGAGTCACCTTTTCATTCATACTTTCTCCTCGCTAAAATTAAGGTGCTTCTTCAAAGTTACAACCGTCCCTTTTCCGGCTTCACTTACGACGCTAACATCATCCATTAGCGCTTGCATCAAATAGAACCCTAACCCGCCAACCTGAGCGTCACTTAACTCCTTATCATGCAGTGTCATACGCTCACTAGACTTGTCCAAACCGTCAAAGCTCTCCCCCTCGTCTTTGACTGTAATGGATAGGGAACTTTCTCCTACCTCAAAGATTACATCTACCAATCCGTCTTTTTGACCGTAAGCATACAATACTGAATTGTTACACGCCTCTGACACAGCCACTTTCATATCTTCTATATCCTCATAGGTGAAGCCCATTTTCGAGGCAATGCCGTATAAATTCAACCTAACAATGTCTACATACTCTGCGCTAGCAGGCAGCTGAAGAATTACTTTTTGCACATCATCACTCATTCTTTGTTCTATCCTTTCCTAGTGGAAATTCTCTTGGGAGGCAAAAAACTTGGAAATACCAGTCATGTCAAACAGCTTTTGAATTTGCGGAGGAACATCCTCAACCATAAACTTAACGTCCATGCCTTGTCTTGACTTCAGGATCGAAAGTAGAATACCAATCCCTGTGCTATCGATGTATTTTAATTCTTTTAGATTAATAACTAGATCTAGTTTCGTATCTCCCACAAGCGGCTCCATCACCAGGCGGAAATCGGAAGCAACTGACAAATCAAGTTCACCGCTCAGGAAAACAGTACATATATTTCCTTTGGTTTCTGTCTTAGCATGGAACTTATTACTTTTATGCGTATTCATTAGACGATCTCTCCTGAACAAATATTTTCTATTTTAATAACCTTGATGACATACCCTTGAATCAAACAACGTAAAAAAACGGATTGGTAAATACTAGATTACGCCTGAAAAATAGACATGTCAGGTTCAATTATCAGATTGTCGTTGCTAGAATATCGAGAAATAATTTGTTTTATACTACTCATCTTCAGAGGTTTGCTGATGTAATCATCCATCCCTGAGGCCTTACAGCGATTCTGAATCCCATCCATAACGTTCGCAGTCATTGCAATGATAACCGTCTTCTTGGCATCAGGACCACCGTCTCGACGAATTTGGGCGGTCGCCTCCAAGCCATCCAACACCGGCATTTGAAGATCCATAAAGATAAAGTCATAAGGCTGCTTAATCGCCATATCCACAGCCTGTTGACCATCTTCAGCCATATCCGCCGCATAGCCCAGCTTATCCAGCATGCTAACCATTAGACGCTGATTGATCGGATGGTCATCCACAACAAGGATTCTACTTCTCCCCTCTTGATTGGGAACAGGATGGGTTGATTCCTCTTCTTGATATCCGCCTATCAAATCTTCTCCTGGCATGGAGGCCTGAATCGTAAAGATAAAGGTGGCTCCTTTTTCCTCCATCGATTCTACCCGAATTTCTCCGCCCATCATTCCTACAAGAGATTTACATATAGCTAGCCCCAGACCTGTACCCCCATATTTCCGTGTCATGGAAGAATCAAGCTGCGAGAAAGGCTCAAATAATCGATCACATTTTTCCGGAGAAATACCAATCCCCGTATCCATAATTGTGAATTCAACTTCCATCTTATGATCAGCAGCGTTCTTGATCGAGGCGACTAAATAGACCCCACCATGATTCGTAAATTTAACTGCGTTAGCGATCAAATTAATTAAGACTTGGCGTAAACGAGCCATATCCCCATATATAAGTCTAGGCAATTTCTGATCAATAAAATAAGCGAGCTCCAGGTTCTTCTTTCCCGCTTCCATTGAAAAGAGGCTGAACACCTCTTGAATACAATTTCGGAGTTCAAACAAATGCTCTTCGACTTCCATTTTTCCGGATTCCATTTTAGTGAAATCAAGAATGTCGTTTATAACCGTAANNCTCCATTAACAGATCAATCATGCCAACTACGCCGTTCATAGGTGTACGAATCTCATGACTCATCATGGCTAGGAATTCCGACTTTGCTTTAGAGGCAATCTCTGCCTCTTCCTTTGCCTTGATAAGCTCACTATTAATGATTTCCAGTTCTTTCGTCTTTTGCTGCAGCAGCATGGTTTGAGTCTGATGCTTCTTGCTCGTGATGTACATTTCGACAAAGCCTTGTATCTTAGACTTCAAAATTTGTGGAATGAAAGGCTTGACCATATAATCAATAGCCCCTGCCGAATATCCTGCGAATAAATGCTCTGCTTCTTTGCTATTGGCAGAGATAAAAATAATCGGGATTTCCTTAGTTTTTTCTCTGGCTTTGATCAATCTTGCAGTTTCAATTCCATCCATACCCGGCATCTGTACGTCTAATACAATGACAGCAAAATCATACCTTAACAAACAGCGCAACGCTTCTTCACCGGAGGTAGCTTTAATTAGCTCATAATGCTGACTCTCAAGCACCGCCTCCAGCGCCAGCAAATTTTCAGGACGGTCGTCTACTAGTAGTATATGAATTGGTTCTTGAAACCCCATAGGACCACCCTCCTACATGCGTTATTTTATGTTACGGTATATTTTCTCCACTCTGTCTAAAGATTCATAGCAATCGCTATATTTCGAAAAGTGAATGGACTCTTTAGAGCCCAGAACAAGGATTCCAAAGCGACTTAGACTTTCATGAAACAACCCGTGAACATGATCTCGAAGCTCATCATTGAAATAGATCATTACATTTCGGCAGAAAATAACATTGAATTCATTAAAAGAAGTGTCAGTAGCTAAGTTATGCTCAGCAAAAATAATATTTTTGCGTAAATAAGGTTGTAAAATTACCGAGTTATACTTCGCAGTATAATATTCGGAGAATGCCCGGGTACCTCCTGCCTCCATATAATTCTTTGTGTACTGCTTCATTCTACTAATATCATAAACGCCTTCCTTAGCCTGCTGTAAAGAACGCTCATTCATATCTGTGGCGTAAATTCGAGCTTTATCATAAAGCCCTTCTTCATGTAGCAGAATGGCCATAGAATATACTTCTTCCCCAGTGGAGCATCCGGCATGCCAGATACGAATATAGCNNAAAAAAACAAAAAAAAAATAAAAAAAAAAATAAAAAACAAAGGAACTACCTTCTGGCGAAAAGTTAGAAATAATCCCGGATCCCTGAACATTTCAGTAACAGGAATAGAGAGACTGTAGACAAATCGTTCAAAACAGGCGCGATCATGCAGCACCTTCTCTTGTAACGCGGATATGCTGAGTACATTCTCCGCATGGACATGATGCCAGATACGTCGCTTCAATGAAGGCAACGCATAATTCCGGAAATCATAGCCATATAAACGATGTACCCCATCAAGAAGCAGCTCAATCTCTATTTGCTCCAATTCATCACTTCCCGCCATGACGGGCTGCTCCTCATATCCGTGTTCTATTGCTTTCATTGTTATCCCGACTCCCTTATCAACACGCCGTACTTTTAAAGAATGGCTTTTTGTTAGTTCTTTTAAAGTATTACCCCAATATTGAGGTTACGAATACAGCCAGACTCGCATTAAAGATAGAAGTTGACCTGTTGCGATTGGCTTCTTCATATAGTCAGAGGCTCCAGCTTCAATACATTTGGCACGATCCTCTTTCATTGCTTTGGCGGTAAGCGCAATAATAGGCAGTTTTTGATACTGCGGCATCTCGCGGATCCGGCGCATAGCCTCGTATCCGTCCATCTCCGGCATCATCATATCCATTAGCACAAGATCGAAATCTTCTTGCTCTACCAACATTTCCAGCGCTTCGCGTCCATTCTCCGCAAACTGCACTTCCATGTGATACTCTTCGAGTACACTGGAAAGCGCAAAGACATTGCGAATATCATCATCAACAAGCAGTATTTTCTTCCCTTCGAACAATTCTTCTTTATTATGAAGCTTCTGCAGAATCTTACGTTTATCTTCCGGAAGATTTGCTTCTACCCGGTGCAAGAACAACGTTGTCTCATCCAATAACCGTTCTGGAGAACGTACATCTTTGATAATGATTGATTCCGCATATTTGCGCAGTTGCGTCTCTTCTTTACCATCTAAATCCTTACCCGTATAAATAATAATAGGTAGATCATTTAATTCCTCATCATCACGAATCTGGTCCAGCAGATCGAAACCTGTCATATCCTCAAGCATCAGATCCAGAACCATACAATCATATCTCTGCTTCCGCAGCTCATTCAGTGCCTCACCGCCAGTTGAAACTGCGGTTATAGCCACATCGTCATGACCGATCAATTCCATGATGGAACGACGTTGAATCTCATCATCCTCTACAATCAGCAAATACTTCACTGTACTGGAAGTATAGTTCTCAATTTGCGAGAACGCCCGCTCAAGGGCCTCTCTAGAAGATGGTTTTCTTAAATATGCCATAGCCCCCATCATAAGCCCCTGCTTCACTTCATCATTCCCAGAGATGACATGGACAGGAATGTGACGGGTCTGTGATGCACTTTTTAGCTCTCTAAGAATGGTCCAACCGTCCATAACCGGCAGCTGAATATCAAGAATAATTGCATCAGGCAGATAAGTCTTCGCCATCTGCAATCCAGTATCACCTTGGAGGGCTACCAGTCCTTTAAATTTGCGGGTATGTGCCATATCCAGCAATATTTTAGCGAAGCTCTCATCATCTTCAATAATAAGCAGAACCTTATCATTTGCAGTCAAATGTTCACGGTCATCATCTATCACCAATTGTGGGATAGGTGCATGGACCGGCGTTGGTACAAGGGTTGGAAGCATATCTCTAATATATTCCTCGAAGGCCCCATCCACTTTAGAAGCAGCAGCTTCTATAGCTGCAAGTTGCCTATTATAATTCCCTTTAACCGGCAAATACATAGTAAAGGTGCTACCTTGGCCCTCACGTGATTCCAGCACAATAGCTCCGCCCATTAAACGTGCTAACTCACGGCTAATGGACAAGCCTAGGCCTGTACCCCCAAATTTACGGCTGGTTGTACCATCTACCTGTTGGAAGGCTTCGAACACAATATCGGTTTTGTCCGCCGGAATACCAATTCCACTATCCTTCACAGCAATAGCAATATATTCAACTTCACTTGGCAGATCTAGCGGAAGAAGATTGGTATCTGCTTGGCTAACCGAAAATTCGATGAATCCTTCCATAGTAAATTTAAATGCATTAGAAAGCAGATTTCTTAGCACCTGCTTCAATCGATGACCATCGGTAATGACGCTATCTGGCAGCGGATCGTTAAAGGTAATCCGTAAAGAAAGTCCTTTTTTGAGCGCTTGCGGAGCAAAATTCTGCTTCACAAAGCTCTTCAGCTCGGTCAATCTAATTTCTTCTTGGTTCAGTTCCATTTTGCCCGCATCAACCTTGGACAAGTCCAAAATCTCATCGATCATTTTAAGCAAGTCAGCACCTGACATATAAATCGTATGTGCAAATTCAACCTGCTTCTCTGATAAATTGCCATCCTTATTCTCCGTAAGTAGCTGAGATAGGATCAAGAGACTGTTGAGCGGGGTTCGTAATTCATGGGACATGTTCGCTAGGAACTCAGATTTATATTTACTAGTAACGGATAATTGCTTGGCCTGTTTCTCTAATTGAACTTTTGCATGCTCAATTTCATCTTTCTTCTCCTCAACCTCCTGCACTTGTTCCTCTAAAGCGCGGGTCTTGGCAATAAGTTCTGTATTATAATGTTCCAGTTCTTCCTGCTGACGCTGGAGCAGTTCTTCCGACCGTTTAAGCGCATCCGTCTGCTCCTCCAAATTCTCATTGGAACGACGCAATTCCTCTTGCTGAGTCTGTAATTCCTCTGACTGACACTGTAGCTCTTCCGTAAGAGCTTGTGAATCACGCAACAATTTCTCCACGATCAAACGACGGCTAATATTATTAAAAATAATACTTAAATTATTCGCGAGTTGTTGCAGCAAATCATTTTTCAAACTGCTAAACGGTTGGAATGAAGCGAATTCTACCACGCCGAGCAGTTCGTCTTCAAAAATGAGCGGATGAATAGAAATATATCCTGGTTGTGCATCCACGAATCCGGACTTAACGAATGTATAGTTTTCAGGAGCCTGCTCCAGTCTGATCGGATGCATATCGAGCGCACTTTGTCCTACGAGTCCTTCTCCAATCACAAACCCTTCCTTAGGATTCTTATCACTATCTACTGCATAATAACCACTGCTTCGTAAAAAATCGGGACGATTGGCATCTTTCAAATATACAGCTCCGAACTGGGCTCCCAGCACAGGAGTAAACTCGTTGATAAAGGTCTGTGAGACCTGATCCAAGGAGCTAACACCTCGCAATAGTTCCGTCACCCGGGCAATATTCGCATTCAGCCAAGATTGGTCATTCTGCGCTTGTGCATAGGCCTGTTCCATCTGCTGCTTCTGTTCAAGATCTAAAGCCATTTTCTTAAAGACAAGGGCAACCTCACCAATCTCATCTTTAGTAGTAACCTTTATGCGCCGTATGGCCCTCACTCTACCGTTGCCAAAGCTGGTAATCATCATCGAAACGACATTAAGCCCCCGTGTGATGCTTGGGATGATCCATAGAACCACGCCAAGTCCGAGAAGTAAGCCTAGAATCATCATTAGGACTACCATCTGAGTCGAACTTTTATAAGCTTCGTTGGCCTTCGTACTCTCTTCGTTCATAATAAAAGCATTGTAATCAGAGAGACTGTTCAGAGCGTTTAACAGCGCATTCTGAATCGCTTGTCCCTCTGTGTTAGAGTACGTAGTAGCATTCTGAAAATAACCTGCCGATAGCAGTTTCAATACCTTTTCCTGATAATTTAAATAGGTGGTATACGCATCATCTATTTGATTAACCATTTGCATTTCTTCTGCGCTAGTCATCGACGCTCTTATATTCTCATAATGCTCATTCGCTTTAGTAATCTTTTTATCAATCTCATTCTTTTGAGTTTCTACCGATGATGCATCTGCACTTAACATGGTAGTAGTTAATATTCGCGCCATATCATTAACTTCTCCACGCATCACTGAAGAAGAACGCCCCTTCATATATCTATCCTGATACCCTTGCAGTTGGTTATTCATATAATTTAACCGGTCGTATCCTATCATCGTAAGTGCAAGCATAATCGCTAACATAGCACTGAAGCCAATTAAGAGCTTAGCCTTTATCTTCATTCTCTATCTGTTCCCTTCTTCAGTGAGATCCACACTAAACATTTATCATCATCACGCTCTTTAGGAACCTCAACATTGAAAAAGGTAGGCCGAATAGCCTCTTCGTTCCATTCATGTTCAACATTTAAATGTTGAATCATAAATTCCAGCTGCTCCTCTTGTTCGCCCTCAACCAGTTCCAGTAGACCATCTGTATAAAGAACTAGATGCCCTTCATCTTCATAGGTTAAACTCTGTGGCTGAATATCGATCCGTTCAAACAGGCCCACAGGGTGGCAGTTACTTTCCAGCAAGACCGGAGTCTTAGCCTTGCCCTCAAAAAACAGCGCAGGTGGATGTCCCGCGTTGACATAGTCAATACGCTTCAGACGGGTATCTATCACGAGATAAATAGTCGTAAAGTAGTATTGGATCAACTTTTTCTCAATATAGAGTTGGTTAAACCTTCGATTGAGCTCCTGAATTACTTTTTCCGGCTCTACATACGTAGTTACCGTATCCTTTAGCACTGAGGCCAGAAACATACAAAAAAGAGATGACGATATTCCGTGTCCCATAATGTCCAGCAGGATCACTCCATATCGGCCATCACCAAGGGGGTACCACGCATATAAATCACCAGCCAGCTCAGAAGAAGGCTGATAGATGGCATTGACCTCAAAATTCTCATCCTGTAGTGGCAGGCTTAATACAGCATTCTGAACAAGTGCTGCCAGTCTCAATTCCTCCTGAATTCGCTGATCTCGTTCCTTATGCCAATCTTTCTCTTGCTTCAGCCGCAGCGCGAGCCGAATTCGGGCCATCATCTCCACTTTATTAATGGGTTTCGTAACATAATCTACTGCACCTGCATCCAGTGCTTCTGCTAGCTTCTTGGAATCACCTACAGCTGTAACCATTATTATTGGAATATCCTTAAGGTGTTCGTATTGCTGTACAACACGACATGCCTCGATTCCATCCATCTCTGGCATCATCATATCCAGTAAAATCAGATCAATATCTGACATCCGAGGACGTCCATCTTCAATCACAGAACCGATACCCAGCCGCTCAAACATCTCTTTTGCAGAGGATGCGGTTACGAAATTTCGGTAATCTTCTTTTTTCAGGATTTCACGGATAATGATAACATTAGTCGGATTGTCATCTACGATTAAGATTCTCATCATCTTCACCTCACACGAATAGTATTACGAACGTAAAATTCTGCGACTCAATACCTATATCATATGCTATTTGAATCTGTTAATTCTATTTTCATAATATGTAAAAATAGTAATAGGTTCATTTACGTCTTCAGCAAAGTAACCTCCCGAACCACTACAGCTAGTGGTTCGGGAGGTTACTCTATGGTAAATACAGCTTCTGTTTATTAACCCGAATAATCAAAAGTGAACCACATTAAGAAGAAATGCTATCAAATAAATCAATGCCTTCAAATTCTCCACCCAAATTACAATATATTTTGAGCGCATTATTTCCTCTCATATATACGTCACCATCTTCAGCTACAAAGTGCGGTTTGCCCAAGGTCGATTGCAGATTATCCTTCACGGGATCAATCTCTACTCCATTCACATGTAGGCCAAACTGCTGCGCTTGAGAAGGTGAGACATGCACATACAGTACAAACCCATCACCAACACCCACTGTCACATCTGCGTATTGGTACTCCTCTGTCCCTTGCAATGGATCATTTGTTACCGTAAGCGGATTGCCCTTGGTCAGAAGCAGTTCTTCCTTCGTAGCATATAAAGCGACTCCTTGTAGTGAATCAAACCGATTTATAGAAGGGCTGGTTTCTGAGGCATGTTCAAATGTGAGAACTGTCTTAGGCTGATCACTAAAAGTCGAGATAGGCGTCAACTGTGGAGACGCATCAAAGTATGGGGAAAGTAGACTAAACAAAAGAATGATAATGTTCATGTTGTTATCCCACCTTTCTTATCTGCAGCCGCCATTTACAGAAGCCTTGCTGCCTTAACTTTAATGACGGAATTTTTTCCAAAGAGTTGCTGCTACATCTACACCTTTTAACACAGTAGCTATTTTCCCCGGTGCTTTATCAGCATTTACGGCATCAAAGGAGTTAACCGTACGTTCCTCAGCTGGCGTCAGCGGAGCCTCTTTTATGGATACTCCCTTACGCTTCTCCCTCAGTTCGTGCGATTTACGATATTTCTCAATCACAGTTACCGACACTTGCTTGACAGTTAGAGTTAACTCATTCATAACATCCCCCAGATTCTTTACAGAATCTATGACAGGATCAATCTTTTGGATCTTGTTCTGTACATCGGCTGTAATTTCATTTGCATGTCTGACTGTAGTCTTCACTTCATAAGTAAGCTCATCCATCGTCTTCTGAACTTCCACCAAGGTCTGGCTAACTTTGTCGAGAGATTCCTTCGCTGACTGCAAGGTCTTAATTAGAAAGAAAACAAGTATTGCGAATGCGATAGCAACTAGAGCTACACTTAGTTCAATGATCATATTCATAACCCCTTCCAAATCTCATAAATAGCGGCTAATCAGCCTTGTATACTGCATAGTTACCCCTACTCCCATAAGCCGAAACATCTTGTCGAGCGTTGTCAAAACTCCCTGCTCCCCTTTGTTTCAGAATCAAAGTCCCCGTTTATACAATGACTACATTAATCAAAAAAGGATAGGTGATGTAATGTTAAAATGGTCCGCAATTCTACTAGTTGTAGCTGTAATCGCTGGAATCTTTGGTTTCTTCAATCTTGTGGCAGCCGCCGCAGGTCTTGCAAAGATACTATTCTTCGTCTTCTTGGTTCTGTTTGTTGTTTCCCTCTTCACGGGACGCAGAGGTAGATCGATGTAGCCTCCTCCCATATCTATCCATATATCTTATTCATCATGCAGAAAGTATAGGTCATTCCCACACGGATGTCACTTGAGAAAATAAGAAAAAGTATACTTACACTAATTCTTTTGAAACGATCATTACGCCATCGGATATTGTTCCAGCGACACCACAGGTGAAGTCATTACAGATACTTGGGGCAATGAATGGAGAGAAATTTACACTTGGCTAGGAAAAGCGTGGGTTAAGGTTCCTGTAGCTGCCAATTTAATAATGCGATGATTTGAATACGAAGGGGGTGTCCAAAGCAGCCATTAAGTGGCCATTGATGCATCCTCTTTTTTTGCGGAAAGTGCAGTTGTACCAAACAGACGATAAAAGAAAAGGCTACCCCCTCAGTAGAAAATTCTACTGAGGGGGTAGCCCCTGCGCTTACGCCCGCCTTTGTTCACCCGTCACAACCATGCGATGCTGTCGCTTCCTTCGTACCTATATAATTAGCGAATGACCGAGCCCCCGTAGAGAAAACGATTCATCCAAGAAGCGCTTAATTTATCTACTTTTACCCCGCCTGAAGCTACGGAATACGTATGTAGAATTTGTCCATCTCCCAAATAAATAGCAACATGCGATATTCTTGCCTTGGATTTATCAATCCCTTCATAGGCAGATGCTGAGGTCCCTTTATAATCCATAAAGAACATTAAATCGCCGCGTTTCAAACCTGAAGTAGATGTAACCACCGTACTATTCGATTTCACCCAATCTCCCTGTTGACGGGAATCAGCAGGTAGTTTTAGATTCACAGCATCAATGAAAATTTGCCGGATAAAATCAGAACAATCAAAGGTACTTGTATCATATCTGCTGGATCCAAACTCATAAGGTGTTCCAAGATAACCCATACCGGCAGAGATTACACTCTCGATTTGGGCGGAAGCCCCAGGTGTTGAAATAGGTGGTATTGGTGCTGGTGGTGGCGTTGGTGTCCCAGTTCCCCCGTTAATACCAGCGAACGAAGTATATTGATCACTTGAACTTATATATCCAATGCTACCATCAGATGTTAGGATTTGATACCAATAGCTGTTCGGTTGTGCCAGAAGTTGTACTTGTTCCCCCTTCTTCAGAAGTCTCATTACTTTTCCGCTAGTAGAAGGAGTAGTTCGAAGATTCACTCCGTACTTAATAGTTCCCGTTTGTGCTGTTGGTGCTGTTGGTGTATCTACTGAAGATGATATTACGCTGATATACTTATCTCCCGTACTTGTATAACCTACGGATCCATCTGCTGTTTTCACTTGATACCAATAGCTATTCGGTTGCGCCAGAATCTGCACTTGATCTCCCTTTTGCAAGTACTTCACTACTTCTCCATTTGTAGAAGGTGTGCTGCGAAGGCGAACACTTGCCTCGATGACTGCTGTTTGACCGGCTGCTGCCGCCATGACTGAATTTGATGGACTTGAGGCTGCTGCTGCATTTCCAGGAGCAGATACTCCTAAACCTGCAACAATTACAGCTGAAACCAACAAGGATGCTGTTAATTGCTTATGTGATTTAATCATACGTTCCCCCAATACCATGATGAGATTTCAACAAAGGTGTGTACTTCATTCCTTTATGCCCTCATTATAGGCTTGCCCGGGATTTGGAACATGCTCCAAATTGCACATATAATCATGCCACTTTATGGTAAAATGCAGGACTAAAGTCTTGATTCCTCCTTGAATATGTTTGTTTTTTCCTTAAAATAGAATTTTTTAATTTAATCTTTAGGTTCCACATGCACCTGCACATTCATAATATTGTGTAGCTTGCTCATTCTCTCTTCAATGGAATCACTGATCTTATGACCTTCCACCACTGTAATATTCGCGTCTACCTCCACTACGACATCCACATGCACATGATTACCATGAACCCGTGCCTTCACATCTATAATCCCCTCTACTCCCGGCGTTCGAGCAATCGTACTACGTAGATCCATCAACTTATCTTCATCAAAGCCATCCGTAAGTCGGTAGGTCGAGTCACGGAAAATGTCCCATGCCGTCTTAGAGATAATCAGTCCGACAACTACTGCCGCCGCAGAATCAATCCATGGCAGTCCGAACTGAGCACCCACAATCCCAACAGCAGCACCTATACTAACCATAGCATCAGAAAAATTATCTTTGGCCGCTGCCATTAGTGCCCCACTATTAATTTGCTTAGCCAACCTTTTGTTATATATGTATACTCCCATCATTGCCACTGCACACACTAGAGCCACACCGGCTGACCACAGCTGCGGTGTTTCCTTTGCGCGATCGAAAAAGGACCGCACCGCCTCCACAATAACTTGAATACCTACTACCGCCATAATAAAAGAGGCCAACAATGCAGCAACTGTCTCTGCCCGGAAATGTCCATAAGCATGGTCAGAGTCAGGTGGCTTCCGCGAAATCCGCAAACCAATCAACACGGCTACAGATGCTACGATGTCGGTTAAATTATTGACCCCGTCTGCGACCAGTGCGCTAGATGCGAATAAATAACCACTAACCAGCTTGAATGTCGATAAAATGAGGTAAGCCGCTATGCTAACCCAAGCTCCACGCTCGCCTTTACGTATATCTTCGTAAATATCAACCATTTTTGGCTGTCTCCTCGTTTTCCGTTTTGTTTAAAGAAGAAACGACGTTGTCATCNNCTTATACGTTCTTATATTTCCAGAAAAGAATTCTTTCAATTATTCTTGCCCTTGTGGCAACATTTAAAAACAATTAGAATAAAGTGAAGGACTTGCTTCGAAGGAGGTTATCATAATGAGCGAAAGCAACGAAAAAGGAAAAATCAATTTAGCCGAAGCTATCCGGCAAAAGCTGGAGCAGAAGAAACAACAATCTTCCTCCAAACCTGGATCTACTTTTCAAGCCGGCTCCGCCAAACCGCTAAAAAGTCAGAATAACAAAAAGCCTAACAACCAGCGCCGTCGTACCGGCGGATCCTAGTACTATCTTATATTTAAACATAAATGGCTGCGTATCCCTCAGGGGCAACGCAGCCATTTATACGTTCGTCCGCCTTAAAGGATGGGTTAGAACTCATCAAATTCATAACTGATTTTAAGTTGTTATACATAAAGACAACAGCTGCCCTAATCCGCTAAGGATTAGAGCAGCTGCTTCTTGAATACTCTCCGCAAGCGGAAAACATGAATGAATTATACTTCTACAGGATACATTTGTTGGCGCATTTCCTTAATTTCAGGATTCTCCAAATACTCATCATAAGTCATCGTGCGATCAATTACACCAGTAGGTGTGATTTCGATGATACGGTTAGCAATCGTTTGGATGAANNGGTCATGGGAAGTGAACAGAATGGTGCCGTCGAAATCGATCAGCCCGTTATTCAGTGCCGTGATGGATTCCAGATCCAAGTGATTGGTAGGTTCATCGAATACAAGCACGTTCGCACCGTTGAGCATCATCTTCGCCAACATACAACGAACCTTCTCGCCCCCGGACAGCACACTAGCTTTCTTCAGTGCTTCTTCTCCGGCGAACAGCATCCGTCCCAGGAATCCGCGCAGGAACGTCTCATCCTGATCTTTGGAATACTGACGCAGCCATTCTACGAGATTCAAGTCCACGCCATCGAAATAGCTAGAGTTGTCTTTCGGGAAATAAGCTTGAGTTGTAGTTACTCCCCATGCATATTCACCCGCATCCGCTTCCTGCTCACCCATGATCACATCAAACAAAAGTGATTTAGGCTGGGAGTAAGGACCCACGAAGGCAATCTTATCCCCTTTGTTAACTACAAAACTGATGTCATCAAGAACCTTCTCACCTTCAACCGATTTGGTCAATCCGCTGATTGTCAGAAGCTGCTTACCCGCTTCACGTTCAGGTTTGAAGTTAAGGAACGGATATTTACGGTTGGAAGGACGAATGTCATCCAGCGTAATTTTCTCGAGTTGTTTCTTACGTGATGTCGCTTGTTTAGACTTGGAAGCATTAGCCGAGAAACGTTGAATAAAGGCTTGCAGTTCCTTGATCTTGTCTTCCTTCTTCTTGTTCGAATCACGCTGCAAAGCTTGAGCAAGCTGACTGGACTCGTACCAGAAGTCGTAGTTACCAACGTACATCTGGATTTTGCCAAAATCAATATCCGCAATATGCGTACATACTTTGTTTAGGAAGTGACGGTCATGGGATACGACGATAACAGTACCTTCATAATCCATGAGGAAGTTCTCTAACCAGCCAATAGATTCGAGATCCAAGTGGTTGGTAGGCTCATCGAGCAGAAGGTTATTTGGACGGCCAAACAAGGCTTGTGCCAAGAGTACCCGTACCTTCTCATTGCCGCTCAGTTCGGCCATTTTCTTGTCATGCAGTTCACGCATAATTCCAAGACCGATCAGCATAGCAGCCGCATCCGGCTCTGCATCCCAGCCATTAAGTTCAGCAAATTCGCCTTCAAGCTCACCGGCACGTAGACCATCTGCTTCCGTGAAATCAGACTTCGCATAAAGCGCGTCCTTTTCTTTCATGATTTCATAAAGACGAGTGTGACCCATAATAACTGTTTCAAGCACTGGGAATTCATCATACTCGAAATGATTCTGCTTCAGAACTGCAAGGCGTTCACCAGGTGTTATATGAACATCACCCGTGTTCGCTTCGATCTCCCCGGACAGAATTTTCAGAAAGGTTGATTTACCAGCACCATTGGCACCAATCAAGCCGTAGCAGTTACCAGGGGTGAATTTTATGTTTACATCTTCGAAGAGAGCGCGTTTTCCGTAGCGGAGTGTTACGCCGCTTGTGCTAATCATTACGCATTACCATCCTTTTCACTTTAGGGTTTCGGCTCATTATAGCATAAAATCAGTGCAAAAATCCCGTGAAATAGGCATTTAAGCTGATCTCTCTCCTACGAAACTTATTCCAACTGTTTTACGGCGCCCTCTTTAAGGAGGAATTTTTTCAATTATTCCCCAGATGTGCGATTCTCCGGTTGTACGACCAGTGTTTCTCCATAACTGAGTGTACAAATTCGATTCTCAGAAATACCATGCTTAATTCGGGCGTTCTCCATTCGATCCAGCGCTTCCCGGGCCGTATCATCGGCAAGTCTGAAGGTGCCATAATGCATCGGAATCATGGTCTCCGCTCCTACATCTAGGAAAGCTTGTATGGCTTCCTCAGGATTCACATGCTGAGAGGTCATGAACCACTCCGGTTCATAAGCCCCAATCGGCATAAGCGCGAGATCAATCTTATAACGGCTTCCGATCTCCTTAAAACCTTGAAAATAACCACTATCCCCAGCGAAATAAAGGTTCGGAGAAAGCTTCTGATTTCCGGAGTCGGCGGGCTCCAAGATGTACCCACCCCAATGAGAAGTATTNNCCGTATCCCAAGGCGTCCTCCGCGTCCAGTGCTGGGTAGGCACAAAACTAAGCTTGATCTTACCTAGCTTAATCTCCTGCCACCATTCCATCTCCACACAGCTGCGGAACCCTTTGCGGAGCATTTTGCGTTTTAGACCTATAGGAACAACCAGGGTTGTCCCTGCCCGATATAATTTACGGATGGACGCTATATGCAAGTGGTCATAATGAGAGTGCGAGATCAGAATCAGGTCAATCGGCGGCACTTCGCTGAGCGGAATCCCAGGTTGTCCCAGTCTTTTCTCAAAACCTAGCCTTCTTGCCCAGATGGGATCCGTAATGATATTCATCCCTTCATATTGAAGGAAAAATGTTGAATGCCCAATCCACGTAATGGTAGACTCCTGCCTATTCTCCGACAGATAAGACAATCTGGGCGGCGTATTCGGAACAACATATGAATAGTCCTTCTGCTTCCGACGACGCTCCTCACGCCACTGGCGAAATTCTTTTAGTGTTTTATCGGTACTTACATTGTCGACGTTATGGTAACGAGTTTTAGGCATACAACACCTCTTCTGCAGAAGTTTGCCGAGCAATCCTGGCTTTAGCGAATATACTACAACTATATTGAACAGGAGCGTATTTTGCAAAATATACAATTGGCATGATAAAGGTTCGCCCTTTTCTCCCACAATAATGCAGACTTTAGCGAAATAATAGGAGAGATCTTTTGTATTTCACGCCAGAAATGAGGTAAAATGCGTGTAAAGACCACGGTGCACGTACCGTTCAAGGGGGAGCTACGTATGAAGATTACATTTATTGAACCGACTCCAAGTCCAAATACGATGAAGCTTCATTTGGACGAAAGTTTAGACCCCGGAATTCGCAGAACCTATACTCCAGAAAGTGAGCGTTCTGCACCTGCTTGGGCACGTGAAATGCTAAGGATACCGGGCGTTACAAGCATTTATCATGCTGCTGACTTCGCAGCACTCGAACGCAAGGGTAACGCCGATTGGGCGGCGATTCTAAGAGAGGTTCAAAGCCGCTTCGGGAGCAGCGAAGGTTTAACTGGGGATTGGAGCCTAGCCGACGAGAATGCCGGCGCTCATTTTGGGGAAGCACAAGTCTTCGTCCAAATGTTCCGCGGAATTCCGATGCAAATCCGCGTAAAAACGGGCGCGACAGAGGAGCGCATATCCTTAGCCAACCGCTTTACTAAAGCGGTTATGGATGTAGCTAGCGCCGTTATGATCAAAGAGCGCAAGCTCACCGATTACGGCGTGCGTTATGGCGAGCCCGCGGATATTGCACGCGAGGTCGAGCAAGAGATCGAGGCGGCGTATCCACAGAATCGCCTCGATTCCCTCGTGCAGCAAGCCATTGCGCACGGAACCGAAGGTGAGTTCGTCGAGCAAAGACGAACTCGCACTCAGGATGAGCTGCTGCGAGACCTGAAGCATGAGGATTGGCGCGTGCGCTACGCCGCGCTAGAGGATCTTACGCCGACGGCGGAGCTCCTGCCGGAGCTTAAGGCGGCGCTACACGATCCGAAGCTGCATATTCGCAGGCTTGCGGTCGTGTATCTGGGCGACCTCCGCACGCCCGAGGCGATGGAGCTGCTCTATGAGGCGATGGCTGACAGCGCGCCAGCAGTAAGACGTACGGCTGGCGATACCCTGTCCGACATCGGCGATCCTGCCGCCACGCCGGTGATGACGGCGGCATTAACGGATAAGAGTAAGCTTGTCCGCTGGCGCGCGGCTCGCTTCCTTTACGAAGTTGGGACATCCGAGGCCCAAGATGCCCTAACACTTGCGGCGGACGATCCAGAATTCGAGGTTGGTCTTCAGGCCAAGATGGCCTTGGAGCGGATTGCCTCCGGAGAAGCAGCGGCAGGCACCGTCTGGCAGCAGATGTCAGAACGCCGACGTACTTAACACGTACCTACCTGTTTTTGTCATTGCTTTGAACAGTGAACTTGCTTTATACTAAGTCCTGTTGTTTATAAATGAATGAAGTAAAGATAGCCTCGTCATACTAAGATGAGGTAGAGGTCGCGGATATAAAGAGTAAGCGTGTGGAGACGTTAGAGCCGTCTATGAATCGCGCCGAAAGGGATATCTGCCGAAGCTTGCACTGTTGCTCTTACAGCGGTGCAGGCTGGGGCCGTTGCCGAAAGGCACGGAACTGTCACATTGTATAACCTGAGTGAGTAGAAGTAGCAGGTTGCAGTGTGTTGCGCTATCTTCACAGGGAGTATGATGCGGAGCTGTATAGATGGAAACCGCAGACATAGTCTGCGGTTTCTTTGCGTTTACAGAATTTGTATGTTTCGTACATTCATCCATAACGTTCTGGAAATCACGAAGTGTACCTCCCGATCTACGGGAGGCAGCAGCTCAGCACTCCCCGTTCATGAACAGAAAGATTAGATCATAAGGAGTGTCATAATCATGCAGGGCAAGCAGCTAAACCCAGCGCAGGGCAATATGAATCAAGAGCCCGCGCTTAAAAAATCGTTCAAAGCAAGACATTTGACCATGATCGCGCTTGGCGGATCTATTGGTACTGGACTGTTTCTGGCCAGTGGCGGCGCGATCGCTTCAGCAGGACCTGGTGGGGCCCTTCTCGCCTATACGGCTGTGGGTGTAATGGTTTATTTTCTCATGACTAGTCTGGGGGAGCTCGCCACCTATTTACCGGACTCCGGGTCCTTCAGTACTTACGGCACTCGTTTCGTCAGCCCCGCCTTTGGCTTCGCCATCGGTTGGAACTTCTGGTACAACTGGGCGGTTACGATTGCAGCAGAGTTATCAGCGGCTACCGTCATCATTAAATACTGGTTCCCGGACAGCCCTTCCTTTATCTGGAGTCTGGTGTTCCTACTGCTGATGTTCGGCCTAAACTTCTTATCTGCCCGTGGATACGGGGAATCAGAATATTGGTTTGCCATTATCAAAATCATTACCGTTATCGCCTTCCTCGTGGTCGGGGTCCTTATGATATTCGGCATTATGGGTGGAGAAGCCGTAGGCTTCAGCAACTTCCAAATCGGGGGTAGCTCCTTCCACGGTGGCTTCTTTGCCTTCGTCGGGGTCTTTATGGCAGCCGGATTCTCCTTTCAGGGTACCGAGCTAATCGGCGTTGCCGCTGGTGAGAGTGAGAACCCTCGTCGCAACGTCCCAATTGCGATCCGCCAAGTATTCTGGCGTATATTAATCTTTTATATCCTTGCCATATTTGTAATCGGAATGCTGATTCCTTATACGAATCCAGATCTGCTACGCGGTGGCATCGATGATATCGGAGTCAGTCCGTTTACGATCGTGTTCAATAAGGCCGGGCTTGCAATTGCTGCATCCGTAATGAATGCCGTCATTCTCAGCTCTGTACTGTCGGCAGGGAACTCTGGAATGTATGCCTCCACCCGTGTCCTGTATGCAATGGCTAAGGATGGCATGGCTCCGCGCGCACTGGGCAAGCTCAATCGCCGCGGTGTCCCTGTTGGCGCTTTGCTAGTAACTACGGCTGTCGGAATGCTCGCCTTTCTCGCTTCATTCTTTGGTGACGGTGCCGTATATAACTGGCTGCTGAACGCCTCTGGTATGTGTGGATTTATTAACTGGCTGGGCATTGCGGTCTGCCACTACCGTTTCAGACGTGCTTTTATAGCACAAGGCCACTCACTAGATGAACTTCCTTACCGAGCTAGATGGTTCCCATTCGGACCTATCTTTGCCTTAGCACTTTGTATTGTAGCTATACTCGGTCAGAATATGGGCTCCTTTTCAGGTGGAAATATCGACTGGTATGGCATCGCCGTTTCTTATATCAGCTTGCCTCTGTTCGTCTTAATCTGGGTCGGCTATCGCTGGTTCCGAAAGAGTAGTATTATTCCTTTGGATAAATGCGATCTAAGTACTCACCCAGAATAAATAGACTCGTTAAAAAACAAGTAAGGGATATTCCGTAGCCATTTAGGCTTCTGGGATATCCCTTTTTTATGTCCTTCTATTCCCAAGTCACATACACTTTGAGGTCGCCCGTATTATCAAAAGATGAGCTAGAATAAGACACATCCTCTAGTCCAAGCTTATATAATTCCTGCAGGTCATTCTTAAGCTGTGTTCCACTCCCATGATAACGGAATAATAAGGACACCTCACCGGAGGTGATTGCCTTATTGGCTAGCCGGGTCAGATCTTCTACCGAGCGTACAATTTGCTCCTCGGCATATAGCTCATAATTGAGATCCTTCTGAAGCTGTTTATACACGGCCACACTCTGTCCTCCACGATCCACAAGCGCAGACAAGGTCTTATGATAGCCGACTGAGGCTGCCGGATAAGACTTCGTCCAGCTATGGTCCTGACGCATCTGTGCATCCGTCTTCAAGTAATACGCGGTGCTAACTACACCAGCTTTATCGGGTGTCGGGTCATCCCAAGTCGTGTCGAGATGATACCAATGTCCATCTAGTAGTACAAGATTCCAGGCATGCGACTGGCTGCGTCCTCCCGGCTGTCTTGCTGTACCCTCAACGATTTTATTCGTGAATCCAGCTTCTTTAAGTAGCTTATAGGTCAACAGCGAATAGCCTTGGCAAACGGCGCTGCCACTCTTCAGACCTTCATAAGCCGTATATTTGCGATACGAAGTATCATATTTCAGATGAAGCACAACCCAGTCGTGGATAGCCTTCACCTTCTGATGATTGTTCATACCTGGCGTTATAACCTTCTTCAGCGCAGCCTTCACTTCTTTGTTCACAAAAGCCGTCTGCTCCAGTGTCTCCAGATATTTCACTTCTACCGTAACTTTTACAGCGCTTGCGCTCCCTCGATAAGTATATCCGTAGCTGTCTATAATGTAGTACAAATAAGGATCACTAGCCATCGCTTGATCCAGGGCCGCTTGTATTTTCGTTTTCAAATTTGAAGCTTTGCTCTCATAAGTAAAAGTAATCGTCTCCCTACGGTTGTTCATTGCACCCGTTAGTTTCTGCGCTACTTCATTTACAGAACGAAGGGTGGGTGAACTCGAAGCCGCATAAGCATGACCCCAGCCCCAATAAATCATCGGTGGAATAGCAGCGAATATAATCACTCCTCCCAGAATGATCTTTACTAATGTGAAGCGTTTTTTCCACATATATATTCCGTTCCTCCGGCTCCTATAGACTTATAATGAACCCTACCATTTAATAGATAATGAGCGTTTAGGCAAAAAAAGACTGCTCCCTGTAGAATAATTCTACTCTGAGAACAGCCTATATGCTAGACCGATGTGTTTTATTCGCTTAGTGGTGTAATGATATAGGTCTCTCCTATTACGGTTTCAAATTCCATCTCTATCCCTATCCGTGAACCATCGGACCCTTGAATGAGCATAGGCTGACGACTATGAATTCTGCATAGTTTTCCATGAGTTGAAGTCAGTTCCGCTTTTGTTATGCGTCCCTCACGCCATTCTATATTCGTGATAAATCCACCACGTGCTACCAACCCTTTTACACTACCTTCAGACCAGCCTTCTGGAAGAGCGGGTAATAATTCGAGCCCCTCCTGATGACTCTGCAAGAGCATCTCTGCAATCCCGGCCGTAGTTCCGAAGTTACCATCAATCTGAAACGGAGGATGATTACCGAACAGGTTCGACAGACTGGAGTTTTGCAAAATACGGCGTAAACAGCTAAACGCACTCTCGTCATCCTTCAAACGTGCATACAGATTAAGCAGCCAAGCTGCACTCCAGCCCGTGTGACCACCTCCACCTTCCAAGCGCTTTTTAAGCGATAATGACGCTGCCTCCGCTAGCTCCGGTGTTGAGGAAGGGCTAATTACATTCCCGGATGAGCGAGCAGTTCCTGTTTCTGCCTGAGCTCCTGATGCAGCTGGGCATCGGTATCTAAAATCTCAGCAGCCTGAATACAGTGCTTGAACAACTCAGCGATCAGCGCTAAATCCATAGCTGAGCCTGCTGAGACGCTGCACGGTGTGCCATCAACAGTCAAGAATACACATCATAGGTACTGACATACTGGCGGATAGCAAGCCTCTTCAACCTTGCATCATTGCTCAAGCGGTATGCAATATCTTGAGACACACCGATGACTTCTTCCGTTCTTTTCTTGGNNCAGTGCGCTCTTGAACGCAATGGTCCTCATCTCAATTGTAAGATAACCTCCTACCAGTAATACCGGAAGTATCGTAGTCAGTAAGAAAGCAAGCAACAGCTTAACAAACCAGTGGAACATAGCCTTCCGCCCCCCGGAACCTTCACTATCTCATGCAGAGCTTGTCTCTGCCCTGGAGATACCCCATACTTTACAGAAGAAAAATAGGAACGGCAACATCTTCGAACATAGACTATCCTCACATGAATAGAAGAGATAGTTATAAAAAGGTCCTCCGCCATATGCGAAAGACCTTTTTTATAAGACATATCAAGCATAAACACCTTCGGCG
>DJUJ01000058.1:14631-15438 GCA_002438345.1 Paenibacillus sp. UBA6285 | reverse complement strand
TATACTTTCTTATATTTTAATAAAATGGCACTTTATTGGCGGTATGCTGCCAGCTTGTTATTCAGTTCACGGGTCTGACCGTAGACTTCCTGATAGAGGTTGAATAAGCCATCATAGATTGCCGCTTGCTTCGGATCTGGTTTATACACATCAGCAGGACGGATAAAAGCTTCTGCACATGCACTAAGCGATTTGAACCAGCCGCTACCGTAAGCTGCCAACATCGCCGCTCCCATTGCTGGACCTTGCTCACTTTCAAGCTTCACGATGGATGCATTGAAAATATCTGCCTGCATCTGGAGCCATGCCTCATTTTTAGCCCCGCCACCGATCGCAATGATTTCTGTGATCTCTTTGCCTGAATCACGTACAATCTCGATGGATTCACGTAGCGAAAAGGTAATGCCTTCTAATACGGAACGTGTAAAATGAGTCAACGTATGCCCTGAATCCATGCCAATAAAGCTACCGCGAATATTCGCATCTGGATGTGGTGTACGTTCCCCTACTATATAAGGTGTAAAGAGTAGTCCGCCGCTACCCGCTGGAATGGAGGACACCCCACTTAGCAATTCATCAAAGCTTTTGTCTGACGCAAAGGTTTCTTTGAACCATGTAAGACTATGACCAGCAGCTAGAGTAACGCCCATGATATAGTAGGCATCCTTTTCACTATGGTTGAAGAAATGGACTTTTCCTTCGAGATTTAAACCTTTGTTGCTCTCATAGGAAAGAACTACACCAGATGTACCAATACTGCACATCGTCCGGCCTTCACCAAGGACACCTGCTCCGAGTGCGCCACAT
>DJUJ01000058.1:14241-14507 GCA_002438345.1 Paenibacillus sp. UBA6285 | reverse complement strand
CCGGTCAACCGGAGACGCACATAGTCTTTTGGCAACAGGAACTGATACGCTTGTGATAATACCTCAGGTTCATTCTCTTGTACCCATAGAATTTTGGGAAGCGTAAAGCCTTCCAGCGCACGGTTTCTAGCGACCTCAATAAGCTTTGCTCCGAGCGTCTTCTCTATTCTTCTGCACTGTGCAGTAGTACGAGTATCATTCCAAAGAATGGCCGGACGAAGCACTTGACCTTCCTTATCCACTAGTACCAATCCGTGCATTTGCCG
>DJUJ01000058.1:0-13939 GCA_002438345.1 Paenibacillus sp. UBA6285 | reverse complement strand
CGTAAGCATCCTGCTTAGTTTTATGAGCATATACTTCTATTGAGTTACTCCGAACAAAACTCGCTTCGAAAGCATCCTGCTTAGTTTTCGGCTACAAAAAAGGGGGCTGCCGAAGAATGCTCTCTTCAGCAACCCCCGTTGCATTTGTTCAAATATAAGAAAGTANNAGTATAAGTTTCACACTATACTTTATCCTTATATTTCTCGCTTAAACGCTTACCGTCCTTAAAGGACGCCAATGGCGTTTATGCTTGATACTGCACTCAAGGCGTATGCCTTAAGCTCCCTGTAAATCCTACTCAGCCAAAATGTATTGGTTAAGTGTAGCTCTCAAGTATTCTTGACGTCCGGATTGGTTAGGACGTGGGTTCACATTGTTCAAAGCATATTCAGCCAAGGAAGCCAGAGTTGCTTTGCCGGATACGATGTCAGCGCCAACGCCTTCATTGAAGCTGCTGTAACGTTTTTCGACGAAATCTTCGAATACGCGATCTTCAATCAATTTAGCAGCTACTTTCAAGCCTTTTGCATAAGTATCCATACCAGCGATATGTGCTAGGAACAGATCCTCAGGCTCGAAGGAAGGACGACGTACTTTAGAGTCAAAGTTGATTCCGCCTTTGCCAAGACCATCATTCTTGAGTACTTCATACAGTGTAAGTGTTGCATCGTAGATGTTAACTGGGAATTCATCAGTATCCCATCCAAGCAATGTATCACCTTGGTTAGCGTCAAGCGATCCAAGCATGCCGTTGATACGAGCTACACGAAGCTCATGTTCAAAAGTATGACCTGCAAGCGTAGCATGGTTAGCTTCAAGGTTCAGCTTGAAGTGCTTGTCGAGATTGTATTTTTGCAAGAAAGAGATCGTTGTTGCTGCATCGAAATCATATTGATGTTTCGTAGGCTCTTTTGGTTTAGGCTCGATCAGGAATTGACCATCAAATCCGATTTCCTTAGCGTAATCTACAGCCATGCTGAACAGACGAGCAATGTTATCTTGTTCAAGACCCATATCTGTATTCAACAATTCTTCGTAGCCTTCACGACCACCCCAGAATACATAGTTGCTAGCGCCTAGACGTTTACCTACTTCCAGACCTTTCTTCACTTGTGCTGCTGCGTGTGCGAAAACATCAGCATTTGGAGTGGAGCCTGCACCATGCATATAACGTGGGTTAGTGAACATGTTAGCTGTATTCCACAGCAATTTCTTGCCGGAAGTCTTCATGCCTTGTTCAAGGATGTCAACGATGGTGTCGATGTTGCTATAGAATTCACGCAAAGATGTGCCTTCTGGTGCGATGTCCACATCATGGAAGCAGAAGTAAGGCAGATCCATCTTGTCCATAAATTCAAAAGCTCCTTCTGCACGAGCTTTAGCTTTGTCCAGACCGTTCAATTTGTTCCAGCTACGAATTGCAGTTTCAGCGCCAAACGGATCAGAACCGCCAGCAGTTAATGTATGCCAATAAGCCATTGCAAATTTCAGATGTTCTTCCATAGTTTTGCCGGCTACGACTTCTTTAGGATTGTAGAATTTAAATGCAAAAGGGTTGGTGGAACGGCTTCCCTCGTAAGAGATTTTGTTCACTGTCTCAAAATAAGCCATTGTGTAATCCTCCTCAAATTGTGCTTCGCCCGCAAGCGTTTACAGGATCATCTTAACACATCATTTGGACTTTGTATATTGGTTAAACAAAGTTTTGATAAGTTTTTTTGTGTCCATTTTTTCGAGCTCTGACTAGCCTTCCCTCGCCTCCTCCCAAATATAAAGGATGAATGATGGAAAATTTCCTCTATCCGCTATGTATTGCAATTTCCAACACATCACTCTAGACTAAGTTGCATACAACAAATGGGAACTATGCTAAGAAGGATGTGTGATTTGTGAAGGTTACTGGAGACCAAGCGCTGGTCAAAAAAATAAATAAATCGATCGTACTACATACCATTCGTAGGCACTCTCCACTCTCTCGCGCGAAGGTTTCAGAGATGACCGGATTGAATAAAGCTACTGTGTCCAATCTGGTAGCCGAGCTGTGCACTCAAGAATTGGTAACTGAAGTCGGACCTGGGGAATCAAGCGGTGGCCGCAAACCGTTAATGCTGCATTTTAACACGATTGCCGGTAGTGTAATTGGCATAGAATTACGGGTAAAGCAGCTAACAGCGGTCTTATGTGATCTGAGTGGGGGCATTCTTTACGAAAGCGATTTCTCCTTAGACAATCATGATTTCCCTTACGTCCTGGAACAAATGAAAAAGCTTATCTCTGACTTGATTGTCAGCGCTCCTGAATCCCCTTACGGTATCGTCGGCATCGGAGTAGGTGTCCCCGGCATGGTGGATGAAAATGGTGTTGTACTCTTTGCTCCTAACCTTGGTTGGGAAATGGTCGATCTGCGAGCAATACTGGAAGCTGAATTTTCTGTCCCAGTCACCATTGATAACGAAGCTAACGCGGGCGCTCAGGGTGAACTCAACTTTGGAACGGCACGAGAGGTAAGGCACCTCCTTTACATCAGTGCGGGATCAGGGATCGGTTCAGGAATTATTATTGGTGGAGAGCTCTACAAGGGTGCAAGAGGATATGCCGGCGAAACCGGACATATGACGATTGAAGCACAAGGCAAGCCCTGCAGTTGCGGCAGTCGTGGCTGTTGGGAGTTATATGCCTCTGAGAAAACCTATGATAATCCCGATCTCTCCATCCCTGCCCATACTACGCCAGAGCTGGTTCATTATGCGGCTGGAGGACAAGAAGACGCCCTGCATCACTTCTCAACGATGGGCGAATATCTCGGTATCGGAGTGACAAATTTAATCAATAGCTTCAATCCAGAGCTTATTGTTATCGGTGGAGCATTATCTGAGGCTGAAGAATGGCTAGGTGATCCACTACGCCGGGTTGTAGCCGAGCGTACTCTTCCTTACCATAAGCAGCAACTCGAAATTACATTCTCCAAGCTCGGTAGCCGTGGAACGATGATCGGTGCAGGTTTCTCTGCCGTTATGCATTTCCTAGGCGACATTCGAGTGACCCTATAATCCATAGTTCGATGGACGAATTGTGTTCATTGCTAAGCATCTTTATAGGCGAAAATTCATAGGACAAGTATAAACACCTTCGGCGTCCTTATAAGGANNAATTTATAGCGTGGAACATATACATTCTTATATTTTGAAATAATTGACGTAAAATTGACGCATTTAGGTGGATCAAAAGTGCAGTAAAAGGAACAGAAATCCTATATAATAAAGGTCGAGCTAGTGTGACATTTATCACTACAACCTTTTTTTTGAAATGGAGAGCGAGTCCATGACCTATGTTGATACGTCTGATATCTCAGCACAGATGTTCATCACTGTGTTGCTTTTTCTGCTCATTATTGCCCCTTTGATCAGCCTCGGTGTGCTCCGTTTTTTTCAAGCTAAAAAGAAATCAGGATTTATTCTTATTGGCAGCGGCGCTGCTGTATACGTACTATTTCAGATCATTGCATCTTTTACTCAAACCTAAACCCTACTTCTAGATCTANNTTAAAGAGATTGCAAAATAGACCGCCTCCTGATCGGAAGCGGCCTATTACAATTTCCTTGCGGAAATCTTAGTTAATTAAACAGTCGTGAGTGCTTTGTCGAATTGAGTTTTGTTCATGCCAACAATTTTGTGCTCACCGATTACAGTTACAGGAACAGCTCTCATTCCCATGTCCCATACTTGCTGTGCAAAATCATCATTCTGCTCGATGTTGCGCTCCTCATAGGATACGCCTTTCTCGCTCAGAAAGCTTTTCACCTGACGGCAATGCGGGCAATTTGTTGAGGTATATACAATTACATTTTCCATGGTATGACCTCCTATAAAAGATATACAGTAATGATATCTATTGTAGCATTGGGGGCTTTTCAAACCAAATTACAGAATGACTGCACTGTGCTCCAAGCTTTCGATATATTTCTCAGCATCCATAGCTGCCATACATCCACTACCTGCTGCAGTAATCGCTTGTCTGTAACGAGTATCCTGCACATCGCCACATGCGAATACGCCTGGAATATTGGTTTCGGAAGTGCCTGGGTTCGTCATGATATAACCATCCGCATTAGTTGTGATCTGTCCACCTAAGAAAGAGGTGTTAGGATGGTGGCCAATTGCAACAAACACGCCACTTGCTTCGATAATTTCTTCTTCTCCGGTCTCATTGTTAAGCACTTTTAGTCCATTCACACCTTTGTCGCTGGAAGTAACTTCGAGAGGTGTGCGATTCAGGTTCCAGTCTACTTTAACATTAGCGCGAACGCGATCCTGCATGATCTTCGAAGCACGCAGTTCTCCACGACGGTGCACCAAAGTTACTTTGGAAGCAAAACGAGTCAAGAAGCCAGCTTCTTCAAGTGCGGAATCTCCACCGCCAACAACCACGATCTCTTTATTGCGGAAGAAAAATCCGTCACAGGTAGCGCAGGTACTCACACCGCGTCCCACGTTATCTTGCTCCCCTGGGATACCGAGATATTTTGCCGTAGCGCCTGTGGAAATGATCAATGTATCTGTGGTAAGAACGCCCATTCCTTCAACATTCAGCTTAAAAGGACGTTCTCCAAGTTCTACACTGTTCACCCAGCCCGTACGGAATTCCGCACCAAAACGTTCAGCTTGTTTACGCATATTATCCATCAAGTCAGGACCCATGATTCCTTCAGGAAATCCAGGGAAATTCTCCACTTCTGTTGTAGTGGTCAATTGTCCACCGGGTTGGGGTCCTTCGATTACTAGTGGGTTCAAATTGGCACGAGCCAAATAGATAGCGGCGGTTAATCCTGCCGGTCCGGTACCAACAATTATTGATTTATACATATCTATGTCCTCCTTGAGCTAGACGGCAATGACGTCGCTTCTTATTTAAAATAATTATAATGTAGTGTTAATTATGATAACAGAAAGCAAATATGTCAATATGCCAGACTCCCTCGTTCCAGAACTATTTCGTGAACAATTTAATTTCAAAAAATATTATCGCAATAATCTTAGTCCATTTAGAATAACTAATATCGTACTGCCTTCATGACCTATCACGCCAAAAGGAAGTGCGATCCCCTGCACAAAGTTACTGATCATAAGAACTGCGATCACAGTCACAGCAAAAATCATATTTTGTTTCACAATACGCTGCGAACGACGTGCCAATGATATCGTTGAAGCGATCTCTTCAATATTGTCATTCATAAGCACAACATCGGCTATCTCGAGTGCTGCACCGCTCCCTTTCATGCCCATACCCATACCTACGGTTGCTGTCGCCAAGGCGGGTGCATCATTCACACCGTCACCCACCATAACAACATGACCATACTTTTCACGCAGTGCCTTAATATGCTTCACTTTATCCTCCGGTAAAAGGTCGGCAAATACCTGATCTACTCCAGTTGTAGCTGCAATAACCTGAGCTGTAGCGTCACGGTCACCGGTAAGCATTGCTACTTTAATCCCAAGTTCCTGCAGCTTCCGCACTGCGGCCTCTGCTTGTGGACGAACCGTATCCTGCAAAGCTATCATTCCAGCAATTTGCTCACCATCCAGAATGATGGAGACCGTCTTCCCTTCTTCCGCCAACTGCTGCCGTGTAAGTTTCCAATACTCTAGTTCAGGGTTCATAGCAGATGTAATCAGCTCATCGAGCATATTAGACTTCCCGATTCTCCAGAGATGTCCATCGATTTGGCCTTCAATCCCCCAGCCTGTAATGGTTTTACTGTCTTCCACTCCCCGTAGCTCAAGGCCCTCCTCTTCAGCCTTACGTACAATTGCTTCCGCCAGTGGATGACGGGACATGTGCTCAATGGATGCACTAACCACCAGCAATTCTTGGCGACTGTAGCCTTCACCAGCAATAAAATCAGTTACCTGTGGAGTTCCCTCTGTAAGCGTCCCTGTCTTATCGAACGCAACGACTGTTGTGCGTGCCATATTTTCTAGATGTACTCCACCTTTAAATAAAACTCCTTTTCGCGCGCTTTTGGAGATCGCAGACAGCATTGCTGGCATAATGGACGAGACCAAAGCGCAAGGTGAAGCTACTACTAGAAAGACCATCGCTTTATAGAAGGTTGCGCTCCAGCTCCAGTCCAGCAAAAACGGTGGAAGGATAATCAATGCTACTGTCGAGGCTACAACTACCCGTGCATAGATAGCTTCAAGTTTTTTAATAAAACGCTGCGAGTTAGGAACTTCCGTTTCTGCTTCCTCTACCATTTTGATGATTTTGGCAAAAAGGGTGTTCTCAGCAGCTTTCGTTACTTCAATATAAAGGGGTCCTTCTCCATTCACAGTGCCCGCAAAAACTTCGCTACCCGCAGTTTTCTCGACAGGTACTGACTCTCCCGTTATGGAGGCCTGATCTACTGCCGATTCCCCCCGATATACCTTGCCGTCTGCAGGAATCAAATCCCCTGGACGCACAAGCAGCAGATCTCCGATTACCAACTGGTCAATATTTACTTCATTCATGCTTCCTTTTTCAATCCGCATGGCCGTGGCCGGTTTGAGGGCCATCAGCGAGGAAATATCCTTTTTACTACGTTCCATCGTATAACTCTCTAATGCACCACTTAGCGCAAAAATAAAAATGAGCATGGCTCCTTCATTCCAGTACCCGATGGAGGCTGCGCCCAGTGCGGCTGCAATCATCAGTAGGTTCACATCGAGATCACGTTCTTTGACGAGCGTTTCTACACCTTCCTTTGCCTTGTTCCAGCCACCAATTGTATAAGAAATGACATAGAGTGCTGTAGATAGTATTTCGGACCAGCCACCAACAGCCCAAGCAAGAAGCATAAGCAACCCGCTGCCCAGAGCAGCCTGCATTTCGGAGTTGCTCAGCATGGCACGTGGATCGAATCGGCGCTTTGGAGCGCCTGGCTTCTTCATGCTGCCAGAGATTGATGTCTGTTGGGGTAGATGTTTTGATGTTGCTTGCATAATAATCGCCGTCCTTTAAAGTTTTGTAGGATAACTTCATTGNNGTCTTCTCTTCGCAACAAAACTCGCTTCGAAAGCATACGTTTTGTTTTGTGAAGGATTACTTATTGTCTTCTCTTCGCAACAAAACTTGCTTCGTGAGCATACGCTTTGTTTTGTGGAGGTTTACTTCTGCCAAGTGAGAATGAGAGCCATTATTAAGACCCCTAAAATGACACATGCTGCCCCGGCTTAGCCGGGACAGCATGATTGATAACTATAGGTGATGAGAATGATAATCATTGTTGCAATAGTACAACTATATTTCCTTAGTGCAACTTATATTTTAATAATACCACCAGGAATGAAAAAGTAAAGCCTATCTATTCGGCTAACCACCATAAATTTCAAAATAGGTGTAGGTGCCCGCTTAGTGGCGAACTTTTTCTAAAAGTTCTGTTAGGACTCGCTCTTCAACTGGAGTCGAATAAGATCCATCCTCAAAACGTTTCATCGAGCCGATTCCCTCTTGCAACACAAACCGTATAAGCCCTTTACGCACTTTTTTATCTGTGTACATTTTGTTGATTAGCATTCTGTCTGTAATAGTTGCTGGGATTTCGGTTGGCAGACCTGCTTTCTGTAGTAATGCAATCACACGCAGCTTCTCATCAGAAGATACAAATCCCATTTGCTCTGCCAGCCGTACCTGAATAGCAAGGCCTATCGCAATTGCTTCACCATGCAACAATTCATAGCCACTTAAAGCCTCTAGTGCTCGACCTGCGGTATGCCCCAGATTAAGAATTTGACGCAGGTTACTCTCTAGCTCATCCTTCTCTACTACACCATATTTGATCTCACAATTGTGAAGTGCAATCCGTTGACAAACTTCTCGATCTAGTACAAGTTCACCTTCGGAGGTGACTACTTTATCCATATTCCGCTCCAAAAACTCGAAAAATCCCGCATCAGCGATGCAGGCATGTTTGATCGTTTCAGCTAAGCCACTACGCAACTCACGAACCGGAAGTGTTCTCCAAGCTGCCAAGTCGATATACACCTTTTTAGGTTGATGAAATACACCGATAAGATTGGTGGCCACCGGAGTATTCACGCCTGTTTTTCCGCCAATGGATGCATCTGCTGCCGCTAAAAGAGTAGTTGCATAGTTCAGACTCGGCACTCCACGGCAATCGTACCCGCAAGAAAACCTCCCAAATCGGTTACTGCACCGCCTCCGATCTCAATGTCGTAGGAATAATCAACAACCTTCTTCAGGGCAACTCTAAAATTTGCGGACATGTGCAGCGCCTCATTTCAGTAGGATGCTAATAGATTCGAGCCGCCAATTCGATTATCCTTTTTATGTAAAATCAATGAAGATGCTGAACCATTGAACCTTATCCTAAGGAATAACGTCATTGGAGTCCGAAACTATGCTCCAAAAGCATAAAACATGCAAGTAACATCATCTGGGTCCGTATGCCTCAGCGGATGATGATTTCACTGTTGAAGCAGGCAGCCAACGACCAAAAACAAAGAGCAGCGATTCTCCAATAACGGGAGAATCACTGCTCTACTGCCTTTTTACCGATTCTAAATGAAACGGATCGTCTCATTCATAAGAGAAAGCGGCTTATGAGACAGCCACTTCGTTATTGTGTTACTGCCTTCCACCGGCGGCAGTATCCAGTGTTTCCTGCTGCCTGGCGATCCAGATCAGGCAGGCTGCTCTAAGTAGCGCTTCGGTCCGCTGACCCGCGCTGCAAAAGATCCCGCTCAGGCCGATCCGATACAGATCGGCCAAAGCCGACGCCGCCGGAGTCCCCGCGGCGAGAACTACCGCCGCCGGCTTCACGCTCCGCACGGCGGCAAAGATCTCCCCCGCCGCCAGGGCGAAGCCCTCTGCGGCGGTCCCTTCCGGCGCGAGCTCGCTCGCCGCGCCGTCGAGCACTAGGAAATCGGCGATGCGCGCGATTTCCGCGGCGGCGGAGGGTTCCACATCGGGCGCGATCAGCGCCCCGATGCGGCACGCCGCCGCATAAGCGTGGCCGAGCGTCTGATCGGCCACGACTTCGATGAATTCGCGCTTCGCCGCGAATTCGGCTCCGCTTGCGGTGTAGGCTGCCAGCAGGTCCAAGCGGCAATCGCCGCCTTGCCGCTGGCTCTCCGCCACCGCAGTGAAAAGCGCTTCGAGCTGCGCGTCCTGAAGCGCGGCGAGCTTTGCGGGCTGCGCCGCAAGCTCCTCTGGATGCAGCAGGGTGACCGCTGCCCATTCACCATCCGGTGATTCCAGCAGCGCTTCAGTCGCTGCTTGTAATCGATAATAAATTCGCTGCAGAATTCGACTAGCCTGCAGTTCATCTTCACTGGATAACCAGTTTTCATAAAGACAGAACAGTTCAGGTTCGAGCAGCCATTCCTCACTTCGTATCAGACAAGGACCGGCTTGAACGGATCTTGCACCTTCCCGTGCAGTAGGGCGTTCTTCTCGTCCTTCGCGCAGCACTAAGAATGCCGACTGTTCCCCGGGCCGCTTAAAATAAGAACGGTTCAAAGGTTCTACGACATCTCTCTGCTCTACTCCGGCGATAAATTCTGCGGCAGCGGAGGCTACGGATCCGGCTTGGCTCATTTCCATCCCTACAGCCCGATCACCAGCCTTATACATGAACTTGAACGGGCGCTCTTCACTACTCCGAAAAACATCCTGCTGACGTTCACCCTTCATCTTCGCACCCACCCTTTATCTTTGGATTGCTGCCGGTACGCCAAGTTAATGAACATAGTGCCACCGACATTTTATTACCTCACTTATAAATACGGTAATCTCCCATGAAATATGCAAGCGTTGCCAACAAGGTGAATAATTTAGCCTTTTTGAAGCACAAAAAAAAAGACATCGCCGCATAGCAGCAGATGCCTCTCTTGAACTTTATTGTCCTATTGTTGACTGGCTGCAATTGCCTGCTCCAGATCATAAATAATATCATCAATAGATTCTGTACCGATCGATAAACGGAGCAATTCCGGAGTTACTCCGGCTGTGGTTTGCTCTTCATCCGACAGCTGCGCATGTGTTGTGCTTGCTGGGTGGATAATCAATGACTTGGAATCACCGACATTCGCCAAATGCGAGAACAGCTTCACATTTTCAATCAGCTTGCGTCCCGCAGCACTTCCACCTTTAATACCGAAGGTAAGGATCGCTCCTTGGCCTTTAGGTAAATACTTTTGCGCTAATTCATGAGATGGATGAGTAGGAAGTCCGGAATAACTTACCCATTCCACATCTGCGTGTGCCTCCAAATATTGCGCAACCGTCAGCGCATTCTGGCTATGGCGTTCCATACGCAAATGAAGTGTTTCCAACCCTTGCAACAGCATCCAAGAGTTAAATGGTGAAATAGATGCACCTAGATCGCGAAGCAATTGAACGCGGGCTTTAATAATATAAGCGATGGGTCCCACTGCCTCAGTGTAAACAACGCCATGATAACTTGGGTCAGGCTCTGTAAGTCCTGGGAACTTACCGCTTGCCTTCCAATCAAACTTACCGCCGTCCACAATAATTCCGCCGATGGATGTACCATGTCCACCGATAAATTTGGTTGCCGAATGGACAACGATGTCAGCTCCATGCTCAATCGGACGCAGTAAATATGGACTTGGGAACGTATTATCTACAATAAGAGGAATTCCATGTTCATGAGCGATCGCTGCAACGGCTTCAATATCTAGTACATTCCCCTGCGGATTACCAATGGTTTCTGCATACAAGGCTTTGGTTTTATCCGTGATTGCAGCACGGAAGTTCTCTGGATTATCTGAATCCACAAAATGCACCTTAATACCAAGCTTAGGCAGCGTTGTAGAAAAAAGATTATAAGTTCCGCCGTAAAGGCTTGCTGCAGATACAATTTCATCCCCAGCGCCCGCAATATTTAGAATGGAAAAAGAAATAGCCGCTGCCCCGGAAGCTGTAGCAAGTGCACCTGCACCACCTTCTAGTGCTGCCAGGCGCTGCTCAAATACATCTGTAGTCGGATTCATCAACCGAGTGTAAATATTACCGAATTCTTTGAGAGCAAACAGATCCGCTGCATGATCAGCATCACGGAACCCATAAGACGTGGTCTGATAAAGCGGCACAGCACGTGCGAAAGTAGTTGGATCAATTTCCTGGCCTGCATGAACAGTCAAAGTTTCAAATGACAGCTTACGGTCTTCTGACATAGGTATTTCCTCCCTTTATAAATAAGAATAGAAATCTTTAACAAATAAGAATTGTACCCATTCTCTCATAAACGACATCATTTGAAAAGAAAAAAATCTCATCATTCCGGTGCGAATTATTATATTTAAATTTTATGAACTAAACAGCGTCCGACAAAATCAGATAACGCTTCAATAGAAGTCTTTAAGCAGACATAACCATATGTATCTTGTAGAGCACGTCTACGCAATAAAAAAAGAATAGCGGCGGATAAAGCTTGTCCACCTTATCTCACCGCTACCGATTTACTTATCGTCTTTTAGTAATTGCTTTGACTTGTTTCTCCCTTAGCAATCGCTACACCGCCGCTAGTACCAATACGGCTTGCACCTGCTTGTACCATTACTTGTGCGTCTTCCGCACTACGCACACCACCGGAAGCCTTCACACCCACATTAGGTCCAACTGTTGCACGCATTAGCGCGATATCTTCCTTCGTTGCCCCACCTGTAGAGAATCCTGTGGATGTTTTTACGAAGTCTGCTCCAGCTTCAACAGAAAGCTTGCAGGCACGGACTTTTTCTTCTTCCGTTAGTAAACAGGTCTCGATGATGACCTTAGTCAATGCTTTGCCACGAGCTGCTTCTACAACTGCTGCAATATCACGTTTAACTAGTTCATCGTCACCATCTTTCAGTGCTCCGATGTTGATGACCATGTCCACTTCGCCCGCACCATTAGCGATTGCGTTGGTAGTCTCGAATGCTTTGGTCTCTGTTGTCGAGGATCCGAGCGGGAAGCCGATCACTGTACATACTTTAACCTCAGGCGTATCCTTCAACACTTCATGGGCAGTAGCTACCCAAGCAGGGTTTACGCAGACCGAGGCAAACTTATAGGCTTTCGCTTCCTCTGCCAATTTAATGATGTCTTCTTTCCGTGCATCTGCTTTAAGCAGTGTATGATCAATGATCCCCGATAGTGTAATTTCACTCATTTTTGTCATTCCTCCATGATTTGGATAGTAGAATTTTTCATCTCTGTAATCATACCAATAGAACTCTGCTTTGCAAAGTCGACAGGACGATCACACTCTCCTCAAGCCTCGGTTAACTCGCATGAACAGACTTGGAGTAGGTTATATTCCCTGCATTATCTTTTCAAAGATAGTAAGCGTTTATTCATTTAGGACACATACCATCCGCCAATCTACTTATTACTATCCGGAGCATGTCGTATCTAAAGATTATCGTTCATAGAATTTCCATATTATGGGCAAGTACATCGAGCCAATCCTACACAGGTACTTGTAGTCCTTTTTTCGCTTTTCAACGTGGAGTCGCAGACGGGCGAATCAACCGTGAGGATTATGCCTTTTTCTAGTCGGTTGGCGCTTGCTGGCAAATCCCTTCTTAATATAGAAGAGAGCCCTGCTTCTATTGAAGGAGAGCTCTTCTATATGTTCATAAATCCAATCATAAATTACTTAGTCAGGGATTGAATATCCACAAACGGAGTGGCTCCCCCTGTTACTGACGGCAGCACGCCGTTCCATTTTTCTAGCGCCTTCTCTTGGACCTCTATTTGCTTCAGCTGCACCAGCTCAGGTGTAACCTCCTGCTTCTTAAGTCTTAAAGATTCCGCTTCTGCTTGAGCTTGTGCGATCTTTTGCTTCGCTTCGATTTCAATCCGCCGGAGATCGTTCTCCGCCTTTAGCGCCTGCTGCTGAGCGACCTGTTTCGCTTCAATCGACTGATTGAACGCCTCCGAGAATTTAAAGTTAACGATGTTAATATCGTTGACGATAAGGTCATATTTTGCCAGCCTAGTAGTTAAATGCTGACTAATCTCACCCGAGACTACATCACGACGCGTAATCAAATCTTCTGCTGGATATTTAGCTGTCACTTCCTTGACGATTTCCTGTATGGCNNAAATTACCACCGATGTTGTTCATTAGATTATAGGCAGAGGCTTTATTCACCGAATAGTTAACTGCCACATGTGTGGATACGGGCTGGAGGTCTTTTGAAGATGCCGACGTATCTGTCTCCGCCTTGGTTACCTGCGTATTGACCTGGATCACAGTCTGGATAAATGGAATTTTAAAATGCATACCCGGTGACAATGTATTGTCATTTAATTTTCCAAAAGTTTTGTACAATCCTACGTGCCCATACTCTACAGATACAAATGAGTTCGCGCCGATCAACAGTACAATGAGAACTGCTGCAATACCACTAACTATTTTTCCCGGACGCAACTGCTTCAATTTCGGATTCATTTGCATATTCATCTAAATACGCCTCCTGTATTATGGATAATCCTTCCTATCTAACCGTCTATACGGAATCTTCCGGAAAAAGGTCGCAAGGAATTATCTTTTGGGGAGAGGTCTATAGAAGCGAAGTGGTTATTTATTGTCTTTTTTGAAAGGAAGCTAAACAGGTATAAAATGAGCTCAGGAAACAGGAATAACGTAAACCGGAGTAAAGTAAATTGGGACAAAATCTACTACTTGCTGGTTCTCCACAAATATCTTAATTCGACAAAAAACTTGATAGGATCACTCGGGTATCCCCCCCTTCACTTCATTGGGAATTCGTGGGAAATTTGTTGTGCCTTGTCGGCTTTATGTAGGGTACTTTTGCCCCTGATTCGAGGAATTTCGGCTTTTTAGCATTATGTGAGGCACTTTTGCCTCTGTTTCGCGCTTTACCAGCTTCGTCACCCAAATGTACGGGATTTTTACCGTT
>DJUJ01000060.1 GCA_002438345.1 Paenibacillus sp. UBA6285 | reverse complement strand
TCCTAAGAATAACCGAACAAAATGTACTCTTTCGTTTTCAATTTAAAAAACGAAAGAGTACATTTTTGTTTTATAAAGATCCATTCAAGGGCAGCGTTTCAGATCATCTTAACTGATGTCTTTTTTTTCGTTTCCGCTGACTTGAAGGATTTATTTTAACTTTATTATTATAAAAATAAAGTCAGAAGATTTTCGCTATTTTGTATTTTCAATCATAATACTCAACACATGTTTGAATGTCTCAAGATCGTCCTTGGAAATACCTGCGATTGTATCGTTTTTGAACTTTTCGGCAATTGGCACTAAATCGAGACATACCTTTACACCCTTATCAGATAATTCTAACTGCTTGACTCGTTTATCTGAATTAGTAGCGGAGCGATATATAAGCCCCTCGTATTCCAGTTTTTGAAGCAAACGGACCACGCTCGGTTCTTTAATCGACATTTCTTCTGCTAGTTCTCGCTGGGTAATGGATTCTTGAATATAGATGTAATACATAGCGATCCATTGGCTCCTGGTGATGTGGTAGGGACGAAACTCTTTCTCCAATGCTTCTGCAAAAATTTTCCCACTACGGTTTGTGACAAAAGCAAGGCAATCCTCTAAATTAAACAATAGACACACCAACCAATCCCAACAGTTTTATCTCCGTGTATTTCTCCTCTATTCATAATATGATAACAAACATTTCACTTTTTGTGAAATGGGATGGCTACATCAACGTGTTTCAAGCTTGATGTAGCGCCCCAATGCTAAAGCCGAATGCAGCTTCATGAATCACTTCTCCCGTAGTCGGGTGAGCAAAAACGGTGTGCATGATTTGTTTCTCCGTCAGCTCATTGGCAATCGCAAGAGTTAAGCTACTGATCAGGGATGACGCATCGGGACCAATAATCGCCCCTCCAATTATCTTTTGTGAGCGATTATCCTTAATCAATTTAATAAAAACGTCCGGTTCATTCATTGTTAACGCCTTACCATTGCTGGTAAAGCAAACCTTGCTCACGCTGTAATCCATCCCCTGCTGTTTACATTCATCCTCTAATAGACCTACACTGGCTATTTCAGGTGAAGTGAAAATCACGTTCGGGATTGCCGTATAGTGCATGCCTCCCGATTCACCTAATATCTCATCGATAGCTGTAGTACCTTGATGTGAAGCGACATGGGCAAGCTGCATAATATTTGTAACATCGCCTATCGCATAGATATGTTCGACGTTTGTACGCATGTGTTCGTTCACGGTAATGCCTCGTTCACGTTCATTGAGCTGAATTCCGGCTCGTTCAACCTCCAAACCATCCAAGTTAGGCTCACGTCCAATAGCCACTAACACTTTTTCACTAACGAGCAGGTGCTCACCTTGGGAATCCTCATAATTTACAATCGCTTGTCCTTCGTCAGCACGCTGGATTTTGACAACCTTCGAGTTCGTATGGATATGAATCCCTGCTTGCTCCGCCGAATGTTTAATTTCTTCAGAAATGTCGCTGTCGATCATGGTCAACAGTCGGCTCATAAATTCGACTACATGCACTTCAACACCCAAATAACGATAGATGAAGGCAAACTCCATGCCAATGACACCCCCGCCGATAATCGTAACGCTCTTCGGCAGCTCGGTGCATGCAAGCGCATCAGTACTGTTCATAACAAAAGGAAGATCGATACCAGGAATATTCACCTTGGAAATTTTGGAGCCTGTCGCTACGATGATGTCGTTCGCTGAAATATGGTAGTGGTTCTGCCCTTTTACACTCACTTCAGTTGCGGATAAGAAAGAAGCTTGCCCGCGGATAACTTCTATATCATTCTTCTCCATCAAATAGTCAATCCCGGAAATTAATTTTTCCTTGATTTCATCTTTACGACGAATAATCTGCTTCATATCGACCTGAAGGTCCGTACCTGTGTGGATACCAAATAAAGACGATTGTTTGACATAGTGATAAACTTCAGAAGATTTAACCAGTGATTTGGTTGGAATACAACCTACATTTAAACATGTACCTCCCAATTCTTCCTTTTCAACTAATGTAACCTTAATTCCGTTTTTGGCGGCATAAATAGCGGATACATACCCACCTGGACCTGCTCCAATAATCAATAATTCAACTTTCTTTGCCATGACAGGCTGTTCAATTGCAGCGGCCTGCGACTCAGATAATGCAACGGTCTCTTCTTCAGCGGTTTCCAATGTAAACAAAACTTGGTTGGAGGAAATTTCTCCACCTTCTTCGAAAAGAATGTCGCTGATGGTCCCCTCTACGGTCGCTGTAATTTCTCGATTGCCTTTGCCCGTCTCAACCTCGACGAGTATGTCACCGAAAGAAACCTTCTCCCCTAGCTGCACATTGATTGATCCTGCTTTTCCTTTTTTCCCTCCAGAAATCATTGACATTTTAATTTCCATGATGTTTCATGCTCCTTCACAACTAAAAAGCGTAAAACCGCGCCGCTTTTAGCGAATAGTTTAGTGTCTGACTACACCTGATTGCACCAGTTTAACCCCGTTCGCCAAGCAGTCTCCGACCGGGCAGGTCTTCTCAATGAATGCCGCAAAAGCTTCTGCTTTTTCCTGGCTTTCGGTCGTTTTGAAGTGCATTACAAAACGAATTTCCTGGAAACCGCTTCTCACATCTGCTAGCCCCATGAACCCATCCGGGTCCAAATCCCCTTCAAGCTCAACGTACAACTCTTCATACGAAAAGCCATACCCATCCGCAAAAGCAGCAGCAACGATGGACTGACATGCTCCCAGCGCACACAGAAGTGCTTCGACTGGATTCATCCCTTTATCTGTTCCACCTAAGTCTTCAGGTTCATCCATCAAGATTTTAAAACCTCTGGATTGAGCCTCAACCTGCAAACCTCCTGGCAATTTTGTGGCAGTAGCTTTAAACGTAGTTAACATAATATAGCCTCCTTTTATTTTGTGAAAAAAATAACTTACTCTCGTGAAAATAGTAACAATCTTTTTTTCCAAAGTCAATAGTTAGCTAAGTAAGTATTTTAAAAAAACAGCCAGTATTACATTTCTCTAATTTTTTAACCCGCTTAAATAAAAGACATTTCAGGAGTGAGACCAGTGCACTTCCATGTTGCATCGACTCAATTTAGCTTTATCGCCACATGTGGACATCTTCCTCCATTCTCTCAGACAGTGCTCTTAGTGATTCCTCTACTCTCCTCATAATCATCATCACATGATTCTTATCAAGGTTCGATGCCAATGGTATATTCTCTAGACTCGATAGAAAGAATACTTTGCTTAAGAATTGCTCTGTATCCAAATCAATAACGTCATGATCTCGTGCAAAAGAAAGTAGTTCCTCGAATGAAATCTGGTTCATATCCGTGAATACGCCCCGATCGTCTTCCTTCAAGTAAACCGCCTTAAGCATAGCCTTTACTGACATATGTCCTATGATTAAACAAGTATTGGTCAAATTCTCTTCCAAAAGTAACGTAGCTAAATCTATATGTGATTGTGATAGAGCATTGTAACCTTGAATTTTAGCAGATAAGCGTGATTTGAATTCTGAACTGTTGGAAATACTGTTCATTAGAATCACCTTCTTATAGTTGATAAAAAATTAAAAATAATTGTAATCTCGATACATCTAGCTCGTTCATAAACATAAAATAAACAAGCAAATAATAACTCCAAAGTAAAATATATACATAATATTACTATATAGTAGTTTATTTATCAAATAACTTATTATCTATGCGTTATTACAAACCTATAATTTCTCTACACTTCTAATTAGAGAGAGGTGTATCGATGTCAGATATTATAAAACTGGTCGGCGCACGTATAAGAGATATCCGTAAATCGAGAGGACTTTCCCAAGATGCTTTAGCAGAGAAGGCTGGCTTCAATCCTAGTTATATCGGATTTATTGAAAGAGCAGAACGCAATATATCTATGATCAATTTAGAGAAAATAGCTGGAGCGCTAAACGTAGGGGTTTATCAGCTTTTTGCATATGTGAAGGATGAAGAAGACCTTACCGAAGAAATGTCGCCAACAAAGGATATTTTATCATTACTTAGAGAACGTGACCCTAAGGATATTGAGATGGCGAGGAATGTACTTATAGAGATTTTTGGGCGAATGGATGGGAATTAACACAAAAAGCTGATTGGATTTTCAATCAGCTTTTTGTGTTCAAATTCAATATCTAGTTATTTAAATTAAGGATAGATTTCATCAACTGCACTCATTTCTCGATAATTATAGCTCACCCACCAGGGGATTTCAGTCGATAGGTTCATTTTTTTGTTATAAGCTCGAGGTATAGTAATTGTACCGTTGTGAGAAGAAAATATTACAAGTTAGGTGTTAGGTATGAGTAGCTTCAAACGTCATCATTACTCTCTTTTTAAGCAGAGATTTCAGGAGCGAATTACACTTATAGTTCAGTCTTACATCAAGCCGCCCATAACGTATCATGATGTTTAACTCCAATTCAATGATGATAAAGTAATTATAATTACTATCCTCACAATCTATTCGCTCTGATCGCTTATCCTTTGCCTTTTGAACGGCTTCTTGAATACTAGGTTTTACTAGGAGCTTGTGACCGTCCACATCGGGGTTCTTGCTCTTACCCCTGCTCTCTTAATCACTCGTCGTCTGATAGCCAATAGCCCGCTTAAACAGCGAATTCTCAACCACATGTGTTTGATATTTGTTTTTACGACCTCCTGCCATCGTTATCAGCTCCTTTATAGATTTCCCTTTTGTTTATCAACAACTTGAATGATATCTCGATTTATTCCAATTAACTTTATTGAGCCCTCAATCTCAAGCACTTTCAGCGCTCCTCTTACTTGATTAAGGGGTATATTAACCCCTTTATTTTGGAGTTCGTTCCATATCATCTGCACATGGAAGGTATTTTTTTCTTTGTCCATATTATTAATTAGATTAAGAAGGGACTTCGGCCCAAAAATAGTAATGGAGCTTGTTATCGAATTATTGTTTTTGAGAATCTCCAACTTTGATAAAGTCTCATCCTTAACCGAATCTATTTCACTAATTCCATCACTACTAATTTTGAAACTTTTCAATCTGCTTTCCATATTATCAAATACTTCTTCAATCTTAATCTGTAATTCCTCAAACGCGTTTATTTTATTCTCGTTCTTTTTTTCTAGGCTATCACTGACTCCTTGAAGACCTACAATCGTCACACTTAACTGAGACACTTTACCTATCAATGCGTTATGTTGAGTTGAGCTGTCCGATGACTGGACAAACGAAAATAGGATCGCTATGACTGCCAATGCAATAGACGCTAAGGTTGACGTTAAAGATAGCTTAGAATTTACCTCGCTTGGATTTATCACATTGAGCACATAAATAAAGATAATGATTAACACTAGAATTTATATCACGTAAGTTAAGTCCTTACGAGTAGGAAACCTCCCTTCCCTCACAAAAAAAACTCCCTCTCCATTCATTTTCTCATCTTATTTAGAGTACCATCTTTTAACAAAGAGGACTCAAATAAAATACCGCCTCACAAGGACGCGGCTAGAAGAAGGAGAATAATCCGAACGGCAGGATTTGAACCTGCGACTACTTGCTCCCAAGGTAAGTGTGATACCTAGCTGCACTACATGTACAACTAATCTCACCTATAAGCAATGTATCACTAAAGCTATCCTTTTTGAGATTACTGATCAGGAAGATACGGGAATTTCTCATGAAAAAACTTTTTAGGAACCTTCCCGCGCTCAACCCAATACCCTTGGGCTTTTATTTCATAAGGTACTAAGCCGTAGTTCATAAAAATACTGCACAATTGGATGCTTTAACTTCATTTTCTCGGTCATGTTTAAAATTCTCTTTTTTCCAACTCGTCTGTCCACCAAAGCTAGAATATTCAATAAGATATCATTGCTCTCCATGCTTTCCTCTATAGAAATGGATAAAAATTTATTAGCTACAACGATAAAATTTGATTTACTTAATGATAACTGTGCTAACAAAAGCTCCTTTGCATATTCTGATATTTTTCTACTTCTTGCAATTACTTTTAGACGATCCTCCGGAACTATTCCCTTGGTATCTTTTCTGACAGCTTCAATTTCTTCATTGCTGATAGGAATTTGGATATCTGAATCATGCTTAATTTCCAGCTCCGTCTGATACCATCTGATTAAGGTAGTTTTATCACTCATATTGAGTACATTCTTTTTATCTACCGCAATATAACAAAGTCCTGCTTTATCTGGTAAATAATGATAGCCGGTTGCACGGTATTCAACCCTTCCATATAACGCAGGACAGAGAAAACTCTCCAGATGTTGCTTCAATTTGCTCCAGGACATGTATCCTCCTATGTTCTATATTATAAATACCTGTTGAGGCAGTCGTTCTATTATACATAATACAATCCCACTAAATACAAGCAATCTCACGTTTCTCAATTTCCTTCTGAATAGACTTATAAACGTAACGTAGTAGATCATATTAGTCAAATTAACAATACCCAATTCTCTGTCAGTATGAATAATCCCGTGCTACAAAACCTGAACAATATCTTGATATAAAAACAGAGGAACGGCTTGATGGATTTGGTTTATCCCAATCTCCATTCATCCGTTCCTCTAATTTATCACGTCTTTATTCAATTTCTAGCACGGGTTTATTAAGGAGTCACACCCTCATAAACCAACGAACAAACTGCTTCCACGTGCATTGAATGTCCAGTGTGAACAAACCTTATACGATGAGTCTCCATCAAAGCTTGATACATGTCCGCTTGCGAGATAGCGTAGTCTTTTGAAGCTGATTTACCTGGTGCATTTACCGATCTTGGCTCTCCACAAACACTATTTTCTCTCCCTTTATGAGTTCAGCGATCGAATAGTATCGTGCACCAGAGTTATTAATTAATGGCTTGGGTAGATGCTTCAAATGAATTACACCTTTACTACAAAGATTATAGAAACGATACTCTTCTCCTGGATGATTAAATCCATAACCACCATTTATACGATTTGATATGTATTCTTTAATTCTGGTAGCAAAATCTATCTGTATACCTTCTAATAAAACGTTGAGTGAAGGGGACAACGGATCAAGAACAACAATCTCATCAATCTTATATAGAAACTCCATTTCTCCACCGCCACTAGATCTGAAAGTTATATATATTGGAGTTTTATATGAAAACCCTCTCGCAGTATGTGGGCATGCATGAACAAAATGATTCTTCGTTAACTCATGCGTCTTACCCGCTGCAACCGACAGAACTTCAACCTCGTAATATTTCATTCCTTTTCTCACCCCTTTAATAAAATCTATAAATTCTGTTGCAACAGTTACATCCTCACCTCTTCTTTTCTCTTGAATAATTACATCGTTTATCAATTCTATAATGTCCGTCCAAGTAAGACCGACAAATCCATTCTCAGGTGGATGAAGCACTCTATACTTTGTTAAGGTTACACCTAGCTTAGGCACATTAGCATCGAGAGGGAAATTAATTGGATCAAGATACGACTCCAGTTGTCTTGTGATATCCTGCTGCTGTACAGAAGCACTTACGCTCTTAGCTTCAATTACTATAACTAGTTTTTTGGTGTTCCGATGGAATAAAGATAATGTAATATCGCGTCTTATTTTCTTTGCTCCAGCTGATAACATTTCTGCGTCTACTTGAACAAAATCGATTCCCTGCTTAAATTCTGAGTACTTATATTTAGTCAGACGATTAATTTCTTTTAAAAATAACTGTATCAAGTTAGGATATCTTGAAAATAGGTAGGAGAGTCCTTTGGTCTGCTTCGTCTCTGTGTCCCCATGTATCAAATCAAAAAAAGTCGAATGGTAGTTTGTATTTCCCTCATGATAAAGGCGTAGCATAGTTTTCATTATTGATTCTCCCATACAAGATAAATAGGTTTCGTATTCACTAGATACTATCATTCATTCTATGAGTAGTCTGTCGGAAATCTTTCATAATATCCCTCAGTAGCCCAAAGCCCCATTACTATAATAGAATAGAAATATAATTGCAGAATTGTCCACATAAATACTAGCTGCATAACCGGAGGGAACTTATGAAAAAACATATCTACGTAGTCGGAGCTGTCATCATCGAGAATAATAAGATCCTCTGTGCACAGCGCGGGGCTACTAAAGCACTAGCTTACAAGTGGGAATTCCCTGGTGGCAAAATCGAAGAAGGCGAAACGCCTCAGGCTGCGCTTAAACGCGAAATCAACGAAGAAATGAACTGTGCGATTGAGATTGGCGAAGAGATCGAGACTACTGTGCATGAGTATGATTTTGGCTTTGTGCATCTGACTACTTTCTATTGCCACCTACTAAGCGGGAAGCCTACATTAACTGAGCATGTTGCAATCCAGTGGTTATCTGCGCATGAACTGATGTCACTAGATTGGGCGCCTGCTGATATTCCTGCTGTACAAATAATCCAGAAGAAGTTGGCAAAATAAATGGAAAATCCTATTCAGCATTTGAAAAGCACCTTAAATTGGGCGTTCATTGACCATCAGCAGGATTCATTGGATCAATACAAGCCTAGACTTCTTGTCAATAATAAAGAGACCAGCGATTTTGTTCTTACTCCTTTGCTCGAAGAACTGGATCGCTGCCAGTCCTTTATTTTTTCCGTTGCTTTCATTACAGAGAGTGGACTAGCCACCCTGAAGTCTCATTTAGCTGATCTAAAAATGCGAGGGATAACAGGCAAAATCCTTACCTCAAATTATCTGAACTTCAACCAACCTAAAATTTATAAAGAGCTTCTAAAAATCACAAATGTTAACGTACGGTTGACGGATCTAAGTGGATTTCATGCCAAAGGATACGTTTTTGAGCATGAAGATCATTCCACTATCATTATGGGAAGCTCCAACCTAACCGCCGCTGCATTAAAAGCCAACTATGAATGGAATGTGAAGCTAACCTCTTTTAAACACGGGGGACTCTTAGGACAGTTTCATAATGAATTCGAAAAAGTATGGGAAAACGCAGTCCCACTAACGGATAAATGGATTGAATTGTATCAAATTCTCTATGACGAGGTTCAAAAGGCAAATCGTAACCATCCATTGACGCTACCCTTAATTCCTGAAGCGATCCCGCAAACTGTTTTTAGTACAATTTCACCTAATAAAATGCAGCAGAGTGCGCTGATGAATCTACAAGCTCTTCGCAGCACTGGAGCGCAGCGAGGATTGGTCATTTCGGCAACAGGAACAGGAAAAACCTATCTCTCTGCTTTTGACACGAGGAACTTCGCACCCGGTCGAATGCTATTTATTGCACACCGAGAACAAATTTTGCACAAGGCAATGACTGATTATCAGCGAATTCTAGGGGGCAACGATAGCGACTACGGTATTTTATCAGGTACTAGCAGAGCTACAGATGCCAAATACCTCTTTGCTACCATTCAGACCATTTCTAAACTCTCAACATTAACTAATTTTGATCCAAAGGCATTTGACTACATACTGATTGACGAAGTCCACAAAGCTGGAGCTCATTCTTATCTTAAAGTTATTGAGCATTTTGACCCTAAATTTCTACTCGGCATGACCGCTACACCCGAACGAACGGATGACTTCAATATCTATGAGCTTTTCGACTATAACATTGCCTACGAGATCCGTCTGCAGGAAGTTTGGAAGAAGATATGTTGTGTCCATTTCACTATTTTGGCGTCACTGACTTTGAATATAACGACCAAATGATTGACGATACAACGATGCTCTCTCAATTGGTCACGAACGAAAGGGTTACATACTTAATCGAGAAAATCGAATATTACGGACACTCCGGCGAAACGGTAAAAGGGCTAATTTTCTGTAGTCGCAAAGAGGAGACCATCGAGCTATCCCGCATGTTAAATGCAAGGGGTTATCGCACAAAAGCATTAACAGGAGATGACTCTCAGGAAGTCCGTATGCAGTGTGTAACAGATCTTGAAGCGGGGAACCTCGACTATATTCTGACGGTAGATATTTTTAACGAAGGGATCGATATTCCTTGTATTAACCAAGTCGTAATGCTTCGACAAACCCAGTCTAGTATTGTATTTGTTCAGCAGTTAGGACGCGGTCTGCGTAAACACTCGGATAAAGAGTTCGTCACCATCATCGACTTTATTGGTAACTATAAGAACAACTATTTGATTCCGGTAGCCCTCTCCGGCGACAAGTCTCAGAACAAGGATAATATCCGTCGTCATATGAANNAACCATTAATTTCGAAGAGATTGCAAGGCAACAAATTTACCGATCGATTAGCAACAGCAATTTAACAGCGCTCAAAATCCTTAGAGAAGAATATTTCCAACTCAGAGATAGACTGAATCGAATCCCCCGATTAATCGATTTTATTGATAACGATTCGATCGATCCACTGATCTTTACTGAGGAGCACTTTAGCTATTATCACTTTTTGCAGAAAATCAAAGAAACCGTGCCACATCTATCCGAGCAAGAGAAAATGATTATAATGATGTTGTCCGCCGAGATTCTTAATGGAAAACGCAAACATGAAATCCTACTATTAAAGCTACTTTTAGCAAAAGATCAAGTTACCTATGAAGAATACATAAATGCCCTGCAAGAAAGGGGTTGCTCAACAGATTCCGAAACGATCGATTCGGTAAAACGTGTTTTAGACTTGTCTTTTTTCACTGAAGCAGTGAAGAAGAAATATGGAAACACCGCTATCGTGGAGTTCGCTCCGGATCAGTCCTTTAGATTCCACACGATGATGGCCCAGTCCTTACAGAACAACGCTTATTTCAGAGAAATGATCACAGATATTGTTCAAACCGCAATTCATAAAAATGAGCAGTATGTATGCAGCGAGCCACTAACTCTATATCAAAAATACTCCCGCAAAGATACCTGTAAATTATTGAATTGGCATAGCGACGAAAGCTCTACCATGTACGGATACAAGACGAAGCACCAGACCTGCCCGATCTTTGTAACGTATCACAAGCATGACGGGGTCGAAGCAAGTACGAACTATCAGGAGGAATTTGTGAGTCCACAGGTTCTGAAGTGGTCCACAAGAAGTAGACGAACCCTTGAATCCGATGAGGTTAGAACCATACTTGAGGCAGACCAACGAAACATCGACCTGCATGTATTTGTGAAAAAAGACGATGCCGACGGAACAGAGTTTTATTATCTGGGTAAAGCACATCCCGATCAAGAAAGTGCTGTTCAGGCATCTATGGTCGATAAGAATGGTACTTCCATATCCGTTGTGCATATGAATTTGGTGTTGGAGCATTCGGTGGAGAGTAAGTTGTATGGGTATTTGAGTTGGGGGTAGGATTAAGCTTTGCTTAATTATGATGGTATAGGTCATAGGTCAATAAATTCGATTAATGCCCTAGCCAGATGGTAATAAGGGGAATTAAAGATGACATTCAATAGAAGGACGTGGTTTTTCAAAAAAACAAGATCTCAAGGTTGCTTGGGTTGAACTAAGTCTCAAAATAGCTAAACCGCAGTGTGAAGTTGCATCGTTATCTACATGAATATACTTTTAAAAAATGTGTGCCTCATCGGCTTAGTATTCTTAAAAGTAGCAACGATCTAGCATATTTTTTCTTACACGCTAGATTACTATGCTTGAGAAGTAATGAAAAAGACGACTACAACAGTCGTCTTTTTTCATTACTAGTATATTCATATTTAAATCCAGCTCTAGACAATCGAACTATCCTCCTGATATCCGCTATACCAAGCAGCCCTCCAACGAGTGTCATACGTACCTTCTTTCAAATAAGTAAACGTTACACCTCTTTGTTCCATTGNNTCTCTTAAATCTAGGAATTCAAGGCCATGAGACTCCAAATAGTTCGTCAAGCTGAAGGTGGATTCCGTAGAAGTCTCCAGTCCCCCAATCATTTGGGAATCGCTCCAGTAATGTACTTCCAACCCGGCAGCCGTTTCCAGTACCAAAAGCTCTTGTTCAAATGCCGCTTGTCTTTCTTCTTCTGCATCCCGCATTTCTTCTGTCCAATAGTAGACCAAATTCGGTTCCATACTAATTTCTCTGAAAAAGAATTTTTCAGCGTCCTCTTCCTCGGACTGAACGACAATTGATTGTTCTACTCCGAAGTCCGATGGAATTGAAGCGGCTGGAATCGGCTCCTTTTCGAGCTCCTGCCATTCCTGTCTAATTCGCGCCGCTCTATTTACTATTGCATCTTTAAGCATAGCCGACTCGGATTCTCCTGTATGCATGCCCATCTCCTGCTGGTTCAGCTCACGTGGTATGTTCAGTTCCTCTAACTTCCCGAACAACGGAAGCAGTGCCCTCTCCGGATGTCGGAAGAATTCCCCACCTCTGATCCGTACAAAGGTCCACCCAAGTCGGTCCAGTATGGATTGCCTGTCCATATCTTCCTTCAGCTTCTCCGCTGGATGCCATCTGTCCCCATCACATTCAACGGCCAGTCGCTTGCCGCCCCCTTCAATAACCATATCAATTCGATAGGCCCCCACCTTCCATTGGGGACGTACTCTATATCCTTCCTGCAACACACGTTGCATAACCTGTCGCTCGAACTCAGATTCAAGGATAGCTTCATACTGCTTCAAGGCTTCATCGGCGGCATATGGATTTCGGATATACTCAATTAATCGTTTTCGAAGATCGCCCTCTTTAAGTTGCGTTGAGGTATCAAGAGAATGAACAAGCCATATTTGATCACGAGCTCGACTAACGGCTACGTTATAGCGCTTTTTAGTTCGATTCCCGGGATCTGAAATTAGACGCAGTGGTACAGATTCTTCTGATGCATCGACCATGGACAGAAAAATAACATCTCGCTCGTCTCCCTGAAACTGCGCTGAATTTCCGCAGCGTATCTTTCGACGTTTGTATTCCGTGACTGGTATATGTTTCTGTAGATACTGATCAATTAGAATAGCCTGTTCTTCCCCAAGCAGGGTAATCACCCCAAAGGTAGCGTCCTTATACTCCTCTTGCTCAATGGCGGAAAGAATGAGAGAAGCAACTGCCTGCGCTTCCGTCTCGTTCTGTTTGTTATTTCTTACTCCGCTCTCAACACGGTACTCAACAGTATAAGGCTTAGTGGACACCCCACCTGCATCTCTAAGTGGTAGAATCGAACCATTATAGGACAAGCTGTTACTGAACTGGATAATCGGTTCTACACAGCGAAAATGTTCTCTGAGCTGCGTCATTCCCGCAAAGGAGGTTTTGGCTAAATCATAAATTGAAGTGCTCCCGTCATACAGGGCCGAATTAGGGATATCTTCCAGGAGAGTATCCATCAACCTTCTTGTCTCATCCAATCGCTGTCCGATTGCCTCTGGACTTACCTGTTCATCATCACCTACAACTACAATTTGTTTACCCAAATAAAGCGCCGTTAATGCCATAATATCCGCCTGGCTAGCTTCATCCACTATAACTACATCAAAATGGTTCTCAGAAGGATTGAAACTGTCTACCACTCTGTAAGTAGGCATAATCCAGACAGGAACAGCAGTTTGACAGATTGGCATAAGCTTACGGGCCTCGGCAAGAAGATGCGGCGCCGCTTTCCCCGTCCGCTTCCCTGCTTTTTTCATTAAGAGCTTCCAGCCATGGAGAGCGTTCTGCTGCTTAAGCGTAGTCTTTCGTGCGAGAGCGAGCCAAGCCTTTTTCTCGACCAGTTGTAGAGTGACCGATTTAAACTGTTTACGGATTCCCGCTAGTTCTTCTTGCAACTGTTGTGTAGAAATCGCCGCTCGTTGATCCAATTCCATATTTAATTGTTTAAGCAGCCAAATAGTCTGAACATCACTTAGAGCTTGAGCATCACCGTGAACTCCACACCTATTCCTAATCGCCTGTGACCAATCGGGAGCACTCTCTTCCAACTGCTGCAGCCATTCTTGTCGCTGACGAATCAGAGTACTTTTCCCCCATAATTGCTGTAAGGCACGATAAGCTTCTCCATACTTTTGCTGATTTAGCTGCACAATGCTTTCCTGAAGACTACTTAATATAAGTGAATGGGGTTCTGCTAGAGTACTAACGGTCTGTACCACTTCCTGAATACGACAGTTGACTATATTCCATCTCTCTGCGTGGATATATGAATTTATGATTTCTGGAAGTTCTTGCTCTACTAATTGCTGCAGATGAAGCCATTCGGCATTCTTGTCTATCGGAAGCGGCTTGGAATTATACAACGCACGCCACACAAGCCCTTCATTCTCTAAAATCTGTAACAGAGGATTGAAGCTTGATTGTCTCCAGTCCAACAAACCACGGATTTCCGTCTGAACGTTCTCCATATACTCTTCAGGCTGCGGCCCAAATTCGGAGAGATCGTAACCTCCTCTATCGGTTACCTGTCGTTTCCAACGAGCAATCGATTTAGAACGCTGATTTTGGTAACTAATGACCGTTAGTAGGGCATCAAGATCAGCGATATCCAACTCCTCGAT
>DJUJ01000017.1:79939-94016 GCA_002438345.1 Paenibacillus sp. UBA6285 | reverse complement strand
AGATTCTTAAAGCATACGTTTTTCAGTGCCCTCACTAGGGTGTCTCTTTTTTTTGGAAACTACAATGCTATTCATAAAACTCAATTATTTTAAATTTTAGTATACGAAAGGGTTGACCCTCCAAGTGGGCTTAGGTATAATCGAACATAGTGCGAATGAAAATCATTATCATATAGATTATGATCACCTAATTCTCAAACTATCTTAAAGTATTAAACAGATAAGGAACAACTCATGAAACTAAAATATTTGTCCCTACTTCTAATCGTATTCTCATTTATATCTTTGTTTATAGGCGTTAAGGACATTTCACCTTTGGATCTTTTTTCTCTTACGGAATCTCAGATGCAGACTCTGCTAATAAGTCGAATCCCACGCTTAGCTGCACTGATTATAGCTGGTGTAAGCATGAGTATTGCCGGATTAATTATGCAGCAATTATCACGAAATAAATTCGTTTCTCCCACTACGGCGGGCACGATGGATTCCGCGAAATTCGGTATTCTCGTATCCCTGATGCTGTTCACAGGGGCGACACCGATGCAGAAGCTGCTCATTGCTTTTGTTTTTGCTCTACTGGGAACCTTTATATTCATGAGAATCTTGGATCGGATCAAGTTCAAGGATAGTATTTTTATCCCGCTGGTCGGACTCATGTTCGGGAACATTGTAGGTTCGATTACGACTTTTTTTGCTTACAAAAATGATTTGATTCAGAATATTTCGTCTTGGATGCTTGGAGATTTCTCTACGATTATTAAGGGTCAATACGAATTAATCTATATCAGTATTCCACTTGTCATTCTCGCGTATGTTTTCGCTAATAAGTTCACTGTAGCCGGTATGGGGGAGGATTTCTCCATTAATCTCGGTATGAACTACAAAGCGGTTGTAAACATAGGACTGGTGATTGTAGCGTTAATTTCTTCTGTAGTTATTTTAACCGTGGGTACGATCCCATTCTTGGGTCTTGTTGTGCCTAACATAGTAACGCTATACATAGGCGATAACCTCAAAAAAAATCTGGCGCATACTGCCATTCTCGGTGCGGTGTTCCTCCTGTTCTGTGATATTTTGGGCAGGCTCATTATATATCCATACGAAATATCAATCAGTCTCACGGTAGGCGTCATCGGAAGTGGTCTGTTTATCTACTTGCTGATGAGAAGAAAGGCGAATTAGAGNNCTATATTATCCTTAAGCGCTGTTGCTCTCATCGTCTTGTTTATGACCTATCATGTTATGGGAAATTGGGACTACGTTCTACCCAGTCGAGGAAGAAAACTGGCTGCGATTCTGATTACCGGAGCAGTGATAGCTGTCTCTACCGTAGTTTTCCAGAGCATTACGAACAATCGTATTTTGACACCTAGTATTCTGGGGCTAGACTCCCTGTACATGTTGATCCAGACGTTCGGTGTATATGCCCTAGGCTCATCGAATATGACCTTTATGAATAAAAATGTTAATTTCTTGTTCTCTGCTTGCATCATGGTTCTGTTCTCAGGTGTGCTGTATAAGCTAATGTTCCGCAGAGAGGGTCAAAACATATACTTTCTGCTTCTCGTAGGACTTATTATGGGAACGATGTTCCAGAGCGCATCTTCTTTTATGGAAGTGCTTATTGATCCGAACGAATTCCTGATTCTACAGGGGAAAATGTTCGCCAGCTTTAACAATGTCAGCAGTGATCTATTGATTATTTCGACCATTGTCCTAACGCTAACTACGCTGTATTTCATGCGATTTGTTAAGTATTTAGATGTTATTTCTTTAGGAAAAGATGAAGCGATCAACTTAGGGATCAATTATGACTACGTGGTGAAAAGACTCCTAGTGGTTATATCCATCTACGTTTCGATATCAACGGCTCTAGTGGGGCCGATCACCTTCTTAGGTCTACTTGTAGCTAATGTGGGGCACCAGTTGTTCCGTACGCATAAGCATTCCTATCTGATTCCCGGCACGATTTTGCTAAGCATTATTGCACTTGTCGGGGGACAGTTTCTGGTAGAACGTGTTTTTGGATTCACTACTACGGTTAGTGTAATCATTAATTTTGCAGGCGGCGTCTACTTTGTCTATCTGCTGTTAAAGGAGAATAAGTCGTGGTAGAAGTTAAACATGTAACCAAACGTTATGGCGGAGTAACCGTCGTTGATGATGTGTCTCTTTCCATTAAAAAAGGAGCGATCACTTCCTTCATTGGCCCGAATGGAGCCGGTAAAAGTACGCTTCTCTCTATGATCAGTAGACTTATCTCCAAAGACGCGGGAGAAGTACTGATCGAAGGGAAGGAAATTGGCACCTGTAAGAGTAATGAACTTGCTCGTAAAATATCGGTACTAAAGCAGTCCAATCATATCAGCGTACGTCTCACCGTGAAGGAACTCGTTTCTTTTGGAAGGTTCCCATATTCACAAGGGAAGCTCACATCTGAGGATCGAGCGTTCGTTGATGAAGCGATTGCTTACATGGATCTCAAGGAGATGCAGGATAAATATATTGATCAGCTTAGTGGTGGACAACGTCAAAGGGCATATATTGCGATGGTTATGGCTCAGGATACAGAGTATATTTTGCTCGATGAACCACTTAACAACCTGGACATGAAGCATTCTGTACAAATAATGAAGGTGTTACGCCGATTGGTAGAAGAGAAGGGCANNAAGGGCAAGACGATTGTGCTCGTCATTCATGATATTAATTTCGCTTCTTGTTATTCTGACTACATCGTAGCGCTCAAGAATGGGCGGGTAGCTTCATCGGGTACGGTTGATGAAATTATTGATACGGCAGTACTTAGGGATGTATATGACATGGATATCCCTATAGAAACAATTGGTGGTCGTAAAATTGGTGTCTATTTCTAAACAAGACGCCGCTTATATTCGGAAATTATTATGACGTAACGCACGAAGTGAAAGGCGCCAGCTTCCTGACGTATACGCGTATAATTCAAATAGCTTGACTATAAAATTTAGGGGTGAACATTTTTGAAGAAGAACTTATCTTTACTAATCATGACAGTGTTTCTTGCGGTAATCTTGGCAGCCTGTGGCTCCAATAATACAGCAACTTCAAATAACAATACAGCAGCGGCAGGCAATACAGAGGCTACTACTGCACCGACAACTGAACCTAAAGAACTTACTTTCAAACATGCACTTGGCGAAACTACGATTAAGACCAATCCGCAAAAAGTGGTTGTGTTTGACTACGGTACACTCGACACATTGGATAAACTGGGCGTAGATGTGGCTGCATTGCCTAAAGGCAGCGTGCCATCTTACCTCTCTAAATATAGCGACGACAAATACGAAAATGTTGGCGATCTGAAAGAGCCAGACTTTGAGAAGATTAATAGTCTTTCTCCAGACCTGATCATTATCTCAGGCAGACAGAAAGATATGTATGAAGAATTTAGCAAAATTGCTCCTACGCTATACGTTGCTGTAGACAATGCGAACTACATGGAATCTTTTACAAATAACGTGAAGATGATGGGTCAAATTTTTGGCAAAGAAGCTGAAGTAGAGACGGAACTTACTACTATTAATAACTCCATTAAAGCTCTAAATGAGAAAGTTACAGCTGAAAGTAAAAAAGCACTTATCATTCTTGCAAATGAAGGGAAAATCAGTGCTTACGGTTCTGGTTCCCGTTTCGGTATTATCCATGATGTATTCGGATTTGCACAGGCGGATGATAAGATTGAAGTATCCACTCACGGTCAAAGTGTATCTTACGAATATGTAGCCGACAAGAATCCGGATTATCTGTTCGTAGTAGATAGAGATGCGGTTGTGAAGAGTGATAGTGGAGAATCTGGCTCAGCGAAGAAAGCGGTTGAGAACGATCTCGTGAAGAACACAAATGCTTTTAAAAACGGTAAAATTATTTACCTAGATCCTAACTACTGGTACTTGTCTGGTGGCGGTTTGGTATCCGTTAGTGAAATGGTCAAGGAAGCTGGAACCGCTCTGGCAGCACAATAGTTCTAGAACATATGATTACCGGTGAATATCCGGTTAGAGAAAGCCTGTTGGCAGGAGTATTACTCCTTGTCGGCAGGCTTTTTTCGTTTTCTTCCATAGAATTACTGGTATATTCATACTAGTTGCTAAATTTAGCTGTAACTTTTTATGTTGGTATACGTGGTTAGGTTAAGGGGGGAGTGCATGAAGCGAAATTCACTGGATGAAATATATCAGATGTATGTGATGGATATTTACCGCTATTTGCGCTCCCTTTGTGGTGATCATCACGCGGCGGAAGACTTGATGCAGGAGACCTTTTANNTATCTATATATAGAGGATTGCAAAGAAGAGAAGATTAAGCCTTGGCTGTTCCGTGTAGCCTACAACGCCTTCGTAGATTATAGGCGAAAGGAAGGACGCAGCTTGGTACAGAGTGAGGAATTCTTTAAACAGCTTGCTCATCCAGATACCACGGAAAGCACGCTGCTTCGGCAGGAACGTTGGGAAGAGATGAGGATTGCTATAGGTGAGCTACCGGACAATCAGAGGCATGCACTGCTACTGCATGATTTTCATGGTCTTAGTTATCTGGAAGCATCGGATATTATGAATGTGGGTCTGTCCCAATATAAGATATTGATTTTTCGAGCTAGACAGAAGCTGCGTGAGGCAGAACGGAGGAGGAATGAACATGAGTGAGGAGTTCAAGGAGAAATTAAGAAGGTACAGCGAAGGTACGCTTGCTGACGAGGATAGAGACGAAGTTGAGCGCGAGCTAGAGAAGATGGAAGCTTATCAGGCTTATCTGGATGAACTCATGGCCGAAGAAAACCCAGCTTCAGGTGATGGGAAGAGCATAAATTTCGGAAAGAGTAAAAGAAACAGACCTGGTAAGGAAAAAAAGATTATCCGCCGCGGCAAATGGAGAGCTCGTATATCGAATACTTTAACAGTAATCTCTGCGTGTTTGATATTCTTGATTATCAGCAGTATCCTCACTGCCATATTTTATGGCACTGGAGAAAGAGGTGAGACTTACCGTGATGTCGTTTCTTCTGCTATCGCTGTTTCACAGCCGAATACAATCGTCCATTTGAGCAGTGATTCGGGTCCGTTTTTTAGTATGAATCTGCAGGGCGGAATAATAAAACAAATTGGTGATGCGCGGATTAGTGTTGGAGATTATTCGATGAAGTTTCTATTAGGCTGGCCTAGAATCTATAGTTATTCATGGACATATGAACGCAGTGGGACAGGTAATTACTTTGTCTACCCCATTGAGAACCAGCTTGCAGAAAATAGGATGGATGACAGCAGTGAGTGGAAAAAACTAGAGAAGCTCCCTGAGGGTACGGTAGGAGAAGCCTATTTGTCTTTTGAGCAATTTTTTACGACAGATGAGCTGTTGAAGAAGTTTCAGCATAAGAATCTTGAGCTTTTGTGGTTCGCAGCAGATACAGGTCCAAGGACACAAGAGCCATTAATAAATGATCCATTAGGATTTCCAAGTACGCCCATCTGGCATGCTGATGATATGAAGGTAACACAAGAATCAAAGAAAAAGTGGGGTTGGTTTGGAGGGGTGACTAGCCGCACGAGTGTTTCTCCATCTTTTAACTCATATGGGGATGGTGAGCTGCGTAATGCAAACTTCCTTAAGACACTGCACTTGATGCAGGAGTATAAATCGATCGCCGATAGAGTAATTCCGTTTATTGATCTGGATGACTCTATTAGTTATTTGGAGAAGAACGGAGTTAGGCTGTATGGAGCTGTCGTAACCGGTCCGGTTAAAGAACTGCTTAAGCTGAAGGAAGAAACATGGGTCAGCAACATGCATGTTGGGGAAGTAAGACTGTGGAATTGGCGGGATAGAGAGAACTGAGTTAGGATGCCGATGACTGGAGAAAGTAGTAAGTGTAAAGGGTTTGTCTGTTATGATTTAAATCTCAGCCGGATATGCCCTGTGATGGTAGGGTGTACCCGGCTTTGTTGTGTATAGAGACCAGATTATTTCTTTTCTAGTCCTTCTTCGGCTTTAACAAATTGTCCCTTGCTTTCACAGCTTGGACATTTTTGCGGTTTACAGCGTCCTTCCTTAGTTTCTCCGCAGGCTGTACATTTCCACTGTGCCATCTAACTGACCTCCTTCATGAATTATTTTCCTTATCGTAACAATATTGAACTAGCAGGGGAGTGGAAGAAGTCACAGAACTTGCTTCTCGCTTAAGCAAATCGTACAATTATTTGAATATTAGATTTATGGATATGTGCGATAACCAAAGTTGAGTATGATAGATTAGGAGCTGAGATTTATGAAAGTAGGAGTCGTATCTGATACACATATGTCAAGAGTGGCTAAGTCTCTGCCAAAGGCGCTTATTGCAGAATTCCGAAATGTGGACATAATCTTGCATCTCGGGGATTGGGTGAGTATGGGAATCTATGATTTGCTGTCAGAATTAGGACCGGTAGAGGGTATTGCCGGAAATAATGATGGCGATGAGATCATTGAGCGTTTCGGAGAGCGCAAGATTATTACGCTTGAGGGAATCCGGATTGGTATGGTACATGGACATACGCCACATTCCCGTAAAGGAACGGACGGGAATGCCCTGCTTGCTTTTGCGAATGATGAGGTGGATTGTATTCTCTTCGGTCATTCACATCAACCCTTGCTAAGAGAGGAGAATGGGATCCTGCTATTTAATCCTGGTTTNNAGACCCTGCTATTTAATCCTGGTTCTCCTACAGATAAGCGGCGTGAAAAATTGTATTCTTTCGGAATATTGGACATCGAAGCGGGTAAGGTTAGTGCCCGGCATGTGTTCTACGATTCAAAGGAATAAGGGTCAATTGTCCAAATCATTCGGCGTTCTCTCCATGGTGAACGGCTCGGTTACCATTTACAATGATGTTAAAACGGGCGAGGCCGGAAAGTGAGCGCTGATGATGAACAATTATCGTATAGAACGAGTGGTTTTAGATGATTTAGAACGGCTCATACCATTATTTGATGAATATCGAGTATTCTATGGAGCAGCCTCTGATCGGGAAGGGGCACGCGCCTTCTTAACCGACAGACTAAGGCTGAATGAATCTGTAATTCTTATGGTGGTAGAGGGAGAAGGTGACGGAAAACGTTCGTGGGGCTTCACACAGCTCTATCCTTCATTTTCATCGGTGACGATGGAGCGCCTCTGGATACTGAATGATTTGTTCGTTACTGCAGAGATCCGAGGGCATGGGCTAGGCGCTATGCTGCTGGAAAGTGCTAGAGATTATGCGATTTCTACGAATACGAAGGGCTTGTCCCTGACAACGATGACGGAGAATGTAGGCGCGCAGCGGTTATATGAAGCGCATGGCTACATTCGAGATGATGAATTTTATACCTATAACCTTTTTTTCTAAGGCTAGCTAGAGAGAATGACAAGTTAGGGGCGTTAAAGTGGAAACAAGAAGTAATAAGTTGGCAATCTTTTTTGACCTTGATGACACGTTGTATGATCATCTGGTTCCATTTAAAGAAGCAGTACGGGAAGTGCTCAGCCCAGATGAGAGTAGTCTGGATTTTGCGGAATTATTCTATAAAGTGAGACATCATAGCGATGTGTTATGGCCGATGTATTTGCGGGGAGAAATTCCGCTGGAGGAGACACGGGTGCGCCGTCTGGAGCTTGCTTTTGCTGAGTATGGTTTGCAGATTGATCGTGATCAAGCCTCAGCGGTACAAGCGGCATATATCGGACGTCAATATTCGATCGACATGATAGAAGGCGTACGTGAGCACCTTGAACGATTTATTGCGGACGGTCATAAGGTAGGCATTATTACGAATGGCCCAAAGGATCATCAGATGAGTAAGATTCGTGGGCTAGGCTTAGATCAGATTATTCCCGAGGACATGATCTTTATTTCTGATGCTGTCGGTCTTGCTAAACCGGACCCAGAAATATTCGTACACGTAAACCAGAAGACAGGCACTTCGGCGGACCACTCGCTTTATATAGGGGATACTTGGGCTAACGATGTAGTTGGATCGCTCGCGGCTGGATGGAAGGTTTGTTGGTACAATCCAAGAGGCAGACAACCAGCTACGGATCATAAGCCTAGTTACATCTTCACTAATTATAAGGAATTTGGGGAGCTCCCTTTGATGTGAGAGGTGGAATTTAATTAAACGCTCATAGGATAAAAGTGGATCAACGTAGTGTGCATGTTAGCTTATACGGAAATATTCCCTATAATAAGCGACTATTTAGGTTATATTGCGAATTATGCGGAAATCCTTCCTATAAATACAGTGAAAACAATAAATTAAGAACGATTCAGGTGAATTATAGGGACAATTTCCCTATATTCTGTTAATTCGGCTATTAAATCTAGAATTATAGGGAGAAAATCCCTATAGTAGCGCATTCTGGTGTGTATTCTTCTCCATATAAAAAAAGCTTGCTCCCTAAAAGCCAATTTCGGCATAAAGGGGCAAGCTTTTACGTTTACTCTGCGAAGCTGTACGTTGGGTCCGTCAGTTTCATTCTTTCTTTAATGCCTGCTGTGGCATAAATTTTGTTGTCATCGGTAATAAAGAAAGCTTCAACATCTTCAGGTAACGATTCAAGATATTTCATGCCTTCTTCTTTTCCCATTAGAAATACCCCAGTAGACAAGGCATCCGCAATTGTTGCATTCGGGCTCATAATGGTAAGACTTTTGAGACCGTTCTGAGAAGGATATCCTGTGCGCGGATCAATGATATGATGGTAACGAACATTATCCTGCATAAAATACCGTTCGTAAACACCAGAAGCATCGATGACCTCATCTGCAATTTTGATCGTTCCTAGCTGTGTGCCACGGCTCTGATCTGGATCCTGCAATCCGATATTCCATTCGCTTCCGTTTGGCTTCTTACCGAGTGCGATGATACTGCTGCCTCCGAGGTTAATCATAGCGCTATTTAGACCTTGCTCTTTCAAATAATCAGCGATACGGTCTGCAGCATAACCTTTTCCAATGCCGCCTAGATCCAGCACCATATTTTCCTTCATCAGCTTTACAGTTTTCGCAGCTTCATCAATTTCAACGTCCTTGTAGTTGGTTAGGCTCTTGGCTTTATCAATATCAGCTTGGGGAGGGACTTTATCGCCGCCCCTACCGATATTCCAGAGATCGATTAGCGGACCGATTGTGGGATCAAATAGCCCGTCCATTTCTTTTGCAAATTGAAGGGATTGTTTAATCACATCCAGGGTCTCGTCAGAAACGACAACGGCTTCTTTCCCTGCTGCTTGGTTGACAGCGTAAAGCTCGCCGCCTTCTTTGGTACGGCTAAGCTCCATATCCATTCGCTCCAGCATGTGCTGGATATCATCCATATTTTTCTGTGCTACGGTTTCTCCGAACACTTTAATATTCACGACAGTGTCATAAATATAAAATGTTTGTGAGAGAGACTTTTCCTCTCCTTTTCCGGATGTTACTGCGCTACCCGTAGTTTCCGCCGCCTTATCGTCCTTATCCTTAGTAATTAGCCAAGCACCGACAGCTATGATGACGATGACGATTACAACGAGGATCAGCGTCGTTTTTTTGTTCTTGAGCATATTCCACCATCCATAAAGTTAGTTTCTAAACCACATCATTACTTATAATACCCCAGATAAGAAGTTGATGGAAATTAATTTCATGACACATTTAAGGATAAGCCGGTCAGCATAGCAAAAAAGCCCCGTATCCTAATTCGGGGCGGCGCTATAGATTCTAAAAAAACGATCCTACTTAATCGAGCATATATTCACTGTATTTATTCTTACGAGGATTTAGTACGAAGAGGATCCCTTTGGCATATCCGCTAACGGCTTTGAAATTCCGCTTTAGGGTTGCTTTAGCCGTCAGACAAGACAGTGTCCAGATCAGGGCAGCATAATTCATAAATGGAGCTTTACGCAAGTTCAGCAAATAATAATGATTGATTGCAGTAGCTCGTGCAACAACCCCTGCCTTATCACGAGAACCTGGCGACTCATGATGGATGATCTTCATGGCGGGGTTAATCACAAGCTTGCCATACCGGCTGGCCAAGTGGGATAAATAAATATCCTCGGCTATGGAATAGCTTGTCATCCATGGATAGGGTTTAATATCACGCAGTGCCGAGCGCCGAAAGGACATATTACAGCCGTGAAAAAAATCTGTTTCAAAAATATGGTTCTTCTCTCTCCAGAGAAAGAGCGAGCCTGCAAACATACTTGCCGACAATCTGCCAGGTGATCCGGACATTTGTCCGGTCAGCATACCGAACAGCCTGCTTGGCCTGCTGCTATGTATGCCTTTGGCTACACCGCCTACACCGACAATGGAATCGTCGGCTGCATAAGTATCTAGCAGTCGTCGAATATATAAGGAGTCATCCAATTCTGCATCGTCATCTAAGTTGAGCACAATTTCTGAATGGATCAGTCCTAGCGCTTCGCAGCGGGAAAGCCAGAGACCAGGCTTAGTTTTGCGATGATAACGAAGTTCAGCTTGTGGTAATCCAGTTAGTATTTCACGATAATAGGTTAAACTGTCCTCAGGAATCTCACCATCGTCCACAATCCATAACTCGATGGAGATATGCTCAAGCTGTGTCTGCTTGCCAATGGACTCTATGCACACCGTAAGGTCGTTGATTCGGTTGCGGGTAGGAATCACTATAGATATATCATGCATATCGTAATCTCCCTTCAGGACTTCTTTCGTCTGCTGATCTGAATGCAGTCTTCCGGCGAAATGGTTACTTTCATTCTATCTGTCCTGAAGAAGAGCGTATATACCACTTTCGTATACTTTTAGTTGAGATTCAGGTCTAATTAGATTATTTAAAAATAAAAGTTAAGTTTGTATTTTTCGGTTTTTAACTATATAATAGTAAGCGACGAATATTTAGTTATCAATTTTATTCAGCAGTTACAATTGAACAATAATATTAGGAGGTTTTTTCATGAGAATAGATATTTGGTCCGATTATGCGTGTCCATTTTGTTATATTGGTAAAAGACGTTTGGAGAATGCACTGAGTCAGTTCCCGAACAGAGATCAAGTAGAGGTGGTATTCCGTAGTTTTCAACTGGATCCGCATGCAAAATTGAATGAGACTCAGAGTATTCATGAGATGCTGGCTTCCAAATACGGTATGACGATTGAAAAAGCAAAAGCAATGAACGCACAGCTAGCTGAGCAAGCGCAAGAGGTGGGATTGGATTTCCAATTCGATTCGATGAAGCATACGAATACTTTTGATAGTCACCGCTTGAGTCACTTTGCAAGTTCAAAAGGAAAAGGTGCAGAAATGTCCGAACGTCTACTACGTGCATACTTTACGGATTCATTGAATCTTGGAGACCGCAGTGTACTTGCTACACTTGCTGCTGAGGTGGGTTTGGATCAGGCAGAAGTTGCGGCAATGCTTGAGACGGAGGCTTACACAGCTGAAGTGAATGGCGATATTGAAGAAGGAAGTCGTCTTAATATTACCGGTGTGCCGTTCTTCGTGTTCAACAATAAATATGCTTTATCCGGTGCACAGCCAGGACCTGTATTTACAGAAGTATTGGATACCGTATGGGCGGAGGAGCAAGCCGGTCCAACGCTACAGGTGGTTGGCAATGGAAAAGCCGAAGTCTCTACGGATGATGGCTGCGCGGATGGATCTTGCAATATCTAAAGATCATATAGTGTGGAGAAGAAGAGATGGATCAGTTTCCATTTCTTCTTTTTTTTAATTACGAAATTCTGCTTCTGTTAATTCATAATCAATAGAAGATTGCCATTCTCCGAGTTGGTTTCTCCACGAATTCAAATGAAGGGCAACTTTTCGGAAGCCAATATTCTCATATACTTGCTGAGCTCTTGTATTCTTGGCGTTGGTATCGAGAACGATTGTGCGATAGCCCATTTTCACAAATAAAAAGTTAATCAACATGGTTAAAAATAGAGTTCCAAAGCCTTTGTCCTGTTCGTTAGAATCACAGATTTTGATGCCAATTTCTGCAGTGCCGTCGGCAATGGTTCTGTAATTCATTTCTCCAGATGGGACACCATCGATGACCAGAATCAAGCGACGATTAAGATCGGTGTTAGCCAGAAGGTTCTCCAATATATCCTGCTCTGTGCAGCCGATGCCATTAGGAAAACCAGCATGTGCCATTATCTTTCCATCGTTCCACCAACTGCATAAGAGGGGGACATCATTTGCTGTTGCATTGCGAATGACTAAATTTCCATTTTCTATGTACATAATTTCCTCATCCATTCCTTTGAAATTCATGTTGAGCTTAACATACACACGATTTTACCTGGAATGGAGAGTTCTTGTTAAATCAAGTTTTACATAATACAAAGACGAGCGCTCCCGAACCTATTCGGGAGCGCTCGTCTCTGTATAATGTGGTTATCTAAATGATGTGATAAAGCTTGTGAACAAGGTGCGGACATCGAACTGATGCTGGTTGATCGGCTCGATAGGCCGGTTAATTCCGAGCAGCGTGTACACTGCAGTTCTTGCCGCTCTGATGGAGTATTCTTCGGTGAATACAACATCATCTGGAATTTCGCAATATTGTCCGACGAACGCGAGGTTAGTAGAGCCATCTGGAATTACCTTAGGTCGGTCACTGTTTAATCTCGGCATGAACTGGGAAGTGATGAAAGGCATCATACATGGAATACAGTTGGCAGTTGCCATAATCTCGTCCTTATGTTCTTCGAAATGAAGATGACCGATTAATTCTTCCATAATTTCTTCCCCGGTACATTCGTTCATTTTCTTCTTCACAAAGTCGCCTACTTTGTCCGGATATAGTCCATAACCCCAGAACACTTTGACATGCTCCGGTTGGTTGCGGAAATGCGGTTGGAAGGCTAAGACAACGGACATCAACCAGCTCGAATCCTTAAATGTAACCAACGCGCCAGTGCCGGCACGGTTGCGTGTGAATTTCTCCATCAGATCGAAGAACTTGGAATCTTGGAAGGTCACGGTGAAAGACTCCCATTTCGAGCCGTCTATATGATCATCGAAGGATGATGGATTGCCGAGACCTGGTTTTTTGGCGGCGATGTTCTCCCATAAATTCCATGAGCTTCCCTTTCCATTGAGACGTGGAGCAGAGGTCATGGATCCAAGGCTGGAGCCTTCGGTCATAGAGCCGTTCGTGACGATTACGATATCGTCTTCGTTTATGTTAATAACGTCTGGGGCACCTTGGCGTAGGACGTTCATTTGGGTTACGGTAATGCCATCTCCGTCTTTGAACTGCAGGTCAGTTACTTTACATTTCAGTGTAAAGTCTACGCCGAAACCTTCGAGATATTTATGCATAGGTAAGATGATGGAATCATACTGGTTATATGGAGTGCGGGTTACGCCTTCCAGAGTTTGAATTCTTGGGAACTCATGAACGAAACGAATCATATATCGTTTAAGCTCTACAGCGCTATGCCAAGGTTGAAAGGCGAAAGTAGTCGCCCACATGTACCAGAAATTCGTGGTGAAAAAGTGTGGGCCGAACCAGTCGCTAATCCGAGCTTTTCCCATTTTTTCTTCCGGTGTAATAATCAATTTACCCATTGCGAGCCGATCAGCCATATCGAAGCCCATGGATAATACATCTTCCACTTCGCCATTGCTGTTAACGAGTCTAGCGTTGGCGTGCGTTGGATTGGCGGTATCGAATTCTATAATTTCTTTTCGGACAGATTTCTCAGGATGGTCGAGGGAGGGAATCGACATGAGTAAATCCCATGTATTCTCATAGGTCTCATCGTTGAGCATCCGGCCACCGCGAATGACATAACCGTGCTCAGCGTCACCTGCGCCGTCGTTGCTGCCACCGAGAATCTTCATCTCTTCAATAATGTGAATGTTCTGTCCCGGAAAGNNGTCTCTGACCAGGTAAGCCGCGCCCGCTAAGGATGCAATTCCGCCACCGACAAAATAAACCTGTTTATTACCGTACTCTTTTTTCACAATGGTCGCCTCCAAGTTGTTGTTGAAATAATCACACTCTTAATGTAAACCAACTCCAATTTCGAAGGTATAATCAATCCT
>DJUJ01000017.1:61681-79925 GCA_002438345.1 Paenibacillus sp. UBA6285 | reverse complement strand
CTTTTAGAGTGTATGGATTTTAGTCATTACGGTCCATGTGTCTAGTTTTTAGACAAAAAAACCGCTGAACCCAAAGGTTACAACGGCTTGTTCTCATATTTGTGCAAGGCTTTTAGAATATTCCCCTCAATGAGTACACTTAGCTTCTCAATAATGTGATCCGGATGCTCCTTCATCCCATCTCTCATCCACTGAATAACAAGGCCTGTGAAGGCTAGCGTATAGAAATTAGCAATTAAGTGCTTATCTTCTTGACTAACCTCCATCTCGTTGGACAGTTCGTTTATGACACCCATAATGAGATCATTCGTCACTTCGTATAGATACGCATCCAGATGATTCCTGCCCAGTGAGTTCAAGGTGTTGCAACAAAAAGTTTTATTCCGTTCGATGTAGCAGAAGATTCTATAAAAACCGTCCGTCCATGTACTATAGCTACGATACTGGGCGATGCTTTCTACAGCCTCAGTCTTATAGATCCAACCCAGTAAATCAAATATATCTTGAAAATGATAATAGAAGGTTTGTCTATTTAGTCCGCAATGGTCCACGAGCTGTTTGACCGTAATTTTATTGAGCGACGTATGTTCCATTAGTTCTTTTAACGAATGGGACAATGCATTTTTGGTGAGAAAAGAATTGGACAACGATCTATCATCTCCTCCATTCAAGCTTTCGGCCACTGCTTAACCAGCAGACGAATTCCTTCCGTCAATAAACCGAGTGCAAATCCGCCACATGTAAAAAAGAAAAAAGCTAGGGGTCCCGCGAGATCCTCCCAACCGGACATCTCTCTATAGGTGTAGCTTAGCATAATTACCGAACCGATAATTATTCCTGTTGTAGTGATTAACCAGAGCAGACGAGCTCCGAGCCACCCTAAGGCATTGACGATACCAGATACGACAATGGAAAAAAGTGCGAAGCGCAGCAAGAGTGTGACATCCAATGTATGAGCCATCATAACGAATCTGTGCAAAATGAAAAGCAACCATAGAAAAACACCATAAACAGCCATCCAGATAAACCAACGGTTACTTTTGGCAGCAGGCAGGAATTTCATATCTTGCTCACCTCTTTTTCCAAAGTATGAACGGTGTGCGGTAGGGATTAAACGGAGAAAGATTCCAGTTCTTCTGCACTTTGCAGAAGATGATTCAGCAGGTTAGGAATATCCTCCATCTGCTCCTCAGTGATTTGTCTTTTGAATCGCAGCTCAATGCAGTTATTGTAGGTTTCGCCTTCTTGACCATAAATGAAGCTTAAAGATTGTACGGGCTGGAATTCAGGTCCCCAGATCGCTTTGAGAATACTCTCGATCGCCTGACATTCAGCGGGGATATCTTCGATTTCCATATAAAAACGTAACGAAAGATTGCAACCGGGATCCGTGTTAGGCACTTCCAATATTTCATTGCTAAGATCTTTCACAGATGAAGTGAGGAAGACTTCGGCGGTTACGTCCCTGCCAGCAGTCAATTGGAAGGAAAGGCTGAATTCTCTGGACATCAATGCCATATTCAGAAGGTCGGAACGATCTGTAACTACCAGAATTCCGTCCAGATTATCGTAGTCGTAGATTTGGTTCTCAAAAGCAATCTTTATATTATCGAAGACAGTAGGATGGAACAATAATGGCACCTTCTTTTGTTTATTTGTATTGTAACATGATCTAAATAGAAGTGAAAAAGATGCCCAAGGACCATATGGACCGGGCATCTTTCGAGTATTTACTCCATGACCTTGAACATGCCCGTCATGCCGGGGGCGTGATTCTTAAAGCCATATCGTTCGTAAAAGGTATCATTGCCATGTGATGCGAAAAGTCCGACGAAAGCGCTGGAACAACAATGAGATCGAATATACTGTAGTAGCTGATTGATAATGGCATCACCAATTCCATGACCCTGAAATTCGGGAAGAACGGCTACGTCCTGAATGTAGAAATACATATGACCATCTCCGACGATCCGCCCCATACCGAACCTTGTCTTCATGTATTACGACCATACCATAAACCGAATGAGCCAGAGAGGCCGCGGTCATTTCCGTATTCACGTTCCCCCAACCGACGGCTTCCCATAAGGAGGAATGCTCCTCGGTCGTTGGTAAACGTTCAATACATTCATAGTGGTGAGCTGTTGTCATAGTTAATCACCCATTCTTTGTTAAGTTATTGTAGCGATTGTAGTGTAGTAAACTCCACTGTAATCAGCCCCTATCCGTTGAATGGGTATTATCCGTTACATATCAGTTTGTCGGTACAGGTGCTGTATATTTCAGAAATGTCTTCGGAATTGGGCTTTCGAAGGTCATTAACTCTCCCGTAGTTGGATGAATAAAAGAAAGTACACGAGCATGCAGGCCGAGTCGGCCTACTGTTTTGGTCTCTGCACCATATTTCTTGTCTCCTGCGATCGGATGGCCGATATCCGCCATATGAACACGAATCTGATTTTTGCGTCCAGTTTCGAGCTTTACCTCAAGCAAGGAGAAGTGGCGGTTAGCCTGAATGAGCTTATAATGTGTGATCGCATGTAGACCATCGCCTTCATGGGGACTGGAGTACATTTTTAGGGTAGAGGTTTCTTTTAACCAAGAACTCACCGTACCTTCAGGTCTTTTAACGGCGCCTTCGACTAGTGCTACGTAAGAACGTTCTTTCACCGTATCCTTCCAGGTAGTTTGCAGTGCCTGCTGGATCCGTTCGCTTTTGGCAAACATCATCACGCCAGACGTATCGCGGTCCAAGCGGTGTACGACAAAAATTCGGTTCTTCGGATTGCTGATGCGGACATGCTCCATTAGCTGGCGGTAAGCCGTTAATTCATTTTCTTCCGCAGTGGCAATTGATAGGAGTCCAGCATCCTTCTGAATAATGATTAGATCATCATCCTCATGAACGATGGTGAGTCCGATCATTTCAGCTACTTGTACGGGCTTCTCTTGATCAATCGCCACGGTTTGACCTGGGTGCAATTGGAGATTATGCTGGGTGGCTACCTTACCATTCACTGCTACTTGTCCACGAGATAGGATGGATTTGATCGCATTTCGCCCTCGTCCTGTGATGTGGCTGAGTAAGAATGGTAACAGCTCAGAAGGTTCATTTACTGTAAAAGACTTAGGCGCTGCGGGTGCTTTAACTTTATGATTAAGCTTGCCATTCGGCTTGCTGTGGGAACGAGTACCTCTTTTGGCTGTTTCTTTAGGATTTCTTCTTGAGTTCATGACTGCATTCTCCGTCCTTTAATATTGTACTCCTCAATATACCATGGGCTGTTAAGAAATACTATGTGAAGGGCAGCAAGAAACGGAAAGAAGACTTCAAGAGTGTTGCTCAATACACCATTGACCGCTAAACTAAAGATAGAAACGCCTAAGGAGTCATGAGAGATATGAAGATGCAAGCACCTACTATTGAACAGGCGCAGGCTGAGCTGCAAAAATATTACGGTTATCCAGACTTTCGGGATGGCCAGAAGAAGATTGTTCAGAACTTGCTGGAAGGTCGCGACACGCTGGGGATTTTACCTACGGGGGGCGGAAAATCGATCTGCTACCAGGTTCCTGCACTGCTGCTACCGGGGCTGACACTGGTGATATCGCCACTGATCTCACTGATGAAAGATCAGGTGGATGCTTTAACCACTGCAGGTATTCCGGCAGCTTTTATTAATAGCACATTGAGCGGAAAAGAAGTGAATGAGCGGATTCGGGCGGCCCGGCGGGGCGATCTGAAGCTGCTTTATGTCGCGCCCGAACGGCTTGAACTGGACTGGTTCCGCTGAGAGATGGCCGAATTGTCCATTTCTTGCGTGGCTGTGGATGAGGCACACTGTGTATCCCAGTGGGGGCATGATTTCCGCACAAGCTATTTGTCAGTATCGCCATTTGTGGACGAGCTGCCAGAACGGCCTATTTTGGCTGCATTTACAGCGACGGCAACGCCAGAGGTTATGGAGGACATGGTTCGGCTGCTGCGTCTGCGCGAGCCGGGTATTTTCATGACTGGACTCGGAAGAGATAATCTAGCAATGTCCGTGCTACGTGGAGAGAACAAGCGGGAGTTCGTCATGGATTACACAGCGACGCATTCCCACCAGCCGGGCATTGTATATGCAGCTACACGCAAAGAAGTGGATGATCTATATCAAAGGCTGCAGGCTTCTGGAATAGCAGCAGGCCGCTATCACGCGGGTATGAATGATCAGGAACGGGCAGATAGCCAGGAAGGCTTTCTATATGATGATATCCGTGTCATGGTGGCTACGAATGCTTTTGGGATGGGGATTGATAAATCTAATGTTCGGTATGTGATTCATTACAATATGCCGAAGAATATGGAAGCATATGTTCAGGAGGCTGGTCGTGCTGGTCGTGACGGTGAACCCAGTGAGTGTATCCTACTCTTTAGTGCGCAGGATATTATGACTCAGAAGTTCCTGATTGAGCAGAATCCGCAGGATACGGACCGCAAAGCCAACGAATATCGTAAGCTTCAGCAAATGATCGATTATTGCTATACTACCCGTTGTTTACGTAGTGCCCAGCTGGATTATTTTGGTGAGGCGCATGGGGACAAGTCATGCGGCATTTGCAGCTCGTGTACGGATGAACGAGAGCTCGTAGATATGACCGTAGATGCGCAGAAGATTTTCTCATGCATTCACCGTATGCGGGAACGTTATGGTGTAGCATTGGTGGCTTCTGTGCTTAAAGGCTCTCGCAATCAAAAGGTGATGCAGTATGGTTTTGATAAGCTGCCGACCCATGGTGCTATGTCGAGCCGGACGGAGAAGGAGATCTCGGAGAGTATCAATGTGCTCATTTCTGAAGGATATCTTGCTTTGTCGGAAGGACAATACCCCGTAGTGCGGCTCCAGCCTTTGGCTGCTGAGGTGCTGCGCGGACAGCGTGAGGTCATGCAGCGTGTGGCGCGTCCTTCACGAGCAGGCAACGCATCCGGCACGCGAGTTCGTAGTCGCGGGCATGATCTGTCACCTTCGGCTGTCAATGAGACAGTCTTCGAGCAGCTTCGTCTTATCCGGCGGGAGCTGGCAGGCCGGGAGCATGTGCCGTCTTATATTATCTTTAATGATGCAACGCTTCGTGAGATGAGTGTGGTTTGTCCGCAGACCGAAGCGGAAATGCTGAGAGTGAAGGGTGTTGGGGAAGTGAAATACCGGAAGTACGGTAAGGCATTCCTGGAGTTTTTTCAAAATGAAATGTAGAAAAGGTCGTGTAGCATGAAAATCATCCTAACCACATTAAACGCCAAATACATCCATACCTCACTGGCGATCCGATTGCTAAAAGCATACAGTGAGCATGAATTTAATGATATTCATTTGGCAGAGTACACCATCAAAGATCCGGTGATGAATATCGTGTCCGACTTGTTTCAGAAACAGCCAGATGTGATTGGCTTCTCTTGTTATATCTGGAACATCGAAGAGACTCTTAAGCTGGTTGGTATCCTTAAGCAAGTTATGCCTGAAGTTACGATTGTTCTCGGAGGACCGGAAGTGTCCTATGAACCGCTCCATTGGATGAAGAGAGAAGCTGGTATTGATTTTATAGTCAATGGAGATGGAGAAGAGACCTTCCACCATCTGCTTCAGGAGCTAAGGGATGATCGCAAGTTTCACTTTGTATATGGAGCCGCTTATCGTAAGGGAGAGGAGATCATTGTAAATCCACCACGTCCCAAAAGCGACCTAAATACGCTTCCTACACCACATCGTTTTCCTGATGATATTCCAGATTTGGGTAAACGTATTGTTTATTTTGAGACGAGCCGTGGGTGCCCTTTTAACTGTCAGTTCTGTTTGTCCAGTATTGAGGTAGGCGTACGTTATTATGATATTGAACGCGTGAAGTCTGATCTTCTCTATTTAATTGAAAATGGTGCCAAAATCATTAAATTCCTGGACCGCACCTTCAATATTAACCGCAACTATGCGATGGAAATGTTTCAATTTCTGATCGATAATCATCAAGGCTGCGTGTTTCAGTTTGAAATCACAGCAGATATTATGCGGCCGGAAGTTCTTGATTTCCTGTCTAAAAATGCGCCTCCGGGCATCTTTAGATTTGAGATTGGTGTACAGTCTACGAATGATGAGACGAACGAGCTCGTTAAACGTCGCCAGAATTTCAAGAAGCTGTCCCGTACTGTAATGAAGATCAAGGAAAGTCGCAATATCGATCAGCATCTAGATTTGATCGCGGGGCTTCCGATGGAGGATTACAACACCTTCCGCAAAACGTTTAATGATGTATTCGTCATGGAGCCAGAAGAGCTGCAGCTCGGATTCCTCAAAATGCTTCGCGGGACCGGTCTGCGCGCACAGGCGGAAAAATATGAGTACACGTATATGGAACATGCACCTTACGAAATTCTTAGCAGTCATATGATGACTTTCTCTGATATTATCCGTTTGAAGCGGCTTGAGGATGTGCTGGAGAAATTCTGGAACAGCCACCGGATGGACCATACTGCCAAATACTTGATCCGTCACGTGTTTAATTCACCATTCGATTTCTTTCAGGAGTTCGGAGACTACTGGGAGGAGAGAGGCTGGCAAAAGATTGGCCATCAGCTGGAAGATCTCTTCACCCGCTTGCAGTCCTTCCTGATAGATCGTGGGACACCGTCTATGGATATTATTACTGGGCTGATGAAGCTTGATTATTTCCTAGGACACAAGTACAAGCCTCGTAAAATCTGGTGGGATTTCGTGCTGGATAAATCGGATTGGTCGAGCTATTTGAAGGATATAGCTGCTAATCCAAGCCAAATCTCTGCCCAACTAGCAGAAGCCGGACTCAGTGAAAGAGAGCTGCAAAAGTATACTGTGCTTGAAGTGCTGCCGTTCTCGCTAGAAGCGGTGCTGGATTCAATCAGCGGTCTTCGGGCGGATGGGGGTTCAGAGGAAGATGAAGCTGATAATGCTAATCACGAGGCTGTACTTTCTTCAGAGTCGCTATTACAGGGAGTCACAGATAGCAGTTTAGAAGAGTCTGTTCAAACCTCAAGCTCTGCTATAGCCGTAGCTGAACCTGCTTTCGTTCGAGAAGGTCGCACGCTGCTAATCGTAATGTATCAACAGAACGAGAGCCAACGCGCTCAATACTATACGCTGCCTTTGTAATACGGTGAGCGTCCACACCAAGCGTCTATGTTTATCCTACTCAAAAATAAGGGGTGTTCGTGGTAGACTTTTCATGTCTACCACGAACACCCCTATGTTTTTTCTCCTAAGTCTTCGTCGTAACCTCTGAAGGGAGATGCTGGTCTAACCAGTTAAGCGCATCGGTTGTAACTTGATCCCGGTTCACCTCATTAAGCATTTCATGCCTGCCTCCTGGATAGAGCCGATATTCTACGTCCGATATCCCTCGTTTCTTGTACAACTCTGCAAGTCGGAGAATACCCTGACCGTTCATTCCTACAGGATCCTTATCGCCAGCGAAAAGATAAATAGGCTTGTCTTTACATAATGTACGCAAAGAGTCCTCAGAATGGATTTCCCTAAGTAGGTGGAAGAAATCACGGAAAAAGCGTGTCGTACAAATGGCTCCGCAGAATGGATCAGAAATATACTTATCTACTTCCGCGTCGTCACTGCTCAGCCAGTCATAGGCTGTTCTTACCGGAGAAAAGGCACGGTTATAACTGCCGAATACTAAGCTGTTCAGCAGTACACTACGGTGATGTTCACCCTTTAACTTAAGCTGCACACTAGCCAGAGATTCTCCTATGCGCAGCATACTGCGTGGACCATTTGTCCCGCTTAGGATAAACCCTGCATAGATTTCACTGCCTTCTTCGCACATAAGCTTTTGGGCCAGAAAGGAGCCCATACTATGAGCGAATAAAACAATCGGTATCCCTTCATGTTTGGATAGTGCTGTGGCAGCGACTTGAAGGAGATTGCGCCTCATCCAATAAAACCCGTTCTCACCAGTATCTCCGAGCAGATTGACTTGACCAGCAGTTTTACCATGTCCCCGATGGTCATTGGCATATACTGCATAACCCGCTCCTGTCAATGCTTCCGCAAAACGAGCGTAACGGGCAGCCGTTTCACACATTCCGTGGGAAATTTGCACAATTCCCTTAATTGGTTTATCCGACTCTGGCAACCATTCATAAACATGAATGACTACGCCAATAGGATCCGTTAGGGTAAAGCTGTTTTCCGTCATGTCCTTTCCTCCTTAAGTTCGTGACTTATGGCAAATAAGAACGAAGCACAGTGGAATGTCCTTCGATGGTGTAGAGACCTAGACTGGAAGGAATTAAATAACATTCTCCTGCAGCATAAGGCTGAGATCCGCCATCCCAAGTCAGATGTCCGCTGCCTTCACAGATAACCAGAATAGTGAAGCTGTCTTCTGTAGTGGTGAGGCCCCATGAACCATTTACGATTCCTTTTTCTACGATAAAATATGGCGAGGCGGCAAGTTGCAGCCACGCTCCAGGAACTGCATTATCTGTCTTCATCGAAGTAGCCCCGGCGCCTTCATATGCCGTAACATTAAGTGAATCTTCGATATGAAGCTCGCGTGGTTTTCCATCCAGACCTGGACGGTCGTAGTCATAAATGCGGTAAGTAGTGTCAGAATTCTGCTGAATCTCTGCAACAACGACACCAGCGCATAGAGCATGAACGGTTCCAGCTGGGATATAGAAGGAGTCTCCTGCGGAGACAGATACTTCTTGAAGGCTATCCATAACGGTGCCTTTTTCCAGTGCTTCGCGCAACGTTTCACGGTCCACGCCATCCTTAAGGCCATAGATGATCTTGGCACCTGGCTTAGCGTCTAACACGTACCACATCTCTGTTTTGCCCAGTTCACCTTTTGGTAATCCCACATAATCATCTGTAGGGTGGACTTGAACGGAAAGATTGTCGTTGCAATCCAGCAATTTGATTAGTAGAGGAAATCTTCCTCCCGCCTCTGAAATCCCTTTGCTTCCGAACCATTCATGGCCGAACTGTTCACGAATTTGATCCAAGCCTTGACCGGCTAACTCTCCGTTTACCACCGAAGACGTACCATTTGCGTGATCGGCGATCATCCAGCCTTCACCAATATGTCCCTCTGGCAGATCTAGGCCGAATTTCTCCAGTGCGCGGCCTCCCCAAACACGTTCTTTAAACTCTGGTTGAAATTTCAAAGGATATGGTTGTGTCATTAGTACATCTTCCTTCCCAAATATAAAATGATTTGATTACTTACAGTCTAAGAGGGGGTTCCTTTTTTCTTCTCGAGCGCAATCACATAAGGTGCATCATTGCGCTGCAGTTGGCGATAAACAATGCTCTGCGCTAGCTGAGGGGATACTGCCGCTGCCCACGATTGAACAGCGGCGGCTTCGAGATCTCAGCCTTCACCGCCGGGATAAAGTACAGCCGTAATGATTCCCCCTGGACGAAGCAACTGGAGTGAAGCCTCCAAGGCTGCAATTGTGCTATCGGGCTGGGTGATAATGTTCTTGTCGGCATCGCCAGAAGGCAGGTACCCCAGATTAAACATTATAGCACCCACGGTGCCATGCCAGATCGCTGGAACGGCTTCAGCCATTTCGGCGTGACTGCGTTCCAGCAAGGTGACGGCAGAGAGCGAAGGAGTTTCCTCTCTTGCATTCCGCAGACGCTCTCCAGCCAGCTTCAGCGCTGCGGATTGGATATCGAAGCCGTAGACTTCCCCGCGAGTTCCGGTTGTTTTGGCTAGAAAAAGCGTATCTGCCCCTGTACCTACAGTAGCATCGATCGCTCGATCACCTAAGGTCAGCCGCTCAGAGATTAATTTATGGGCAAAGCTTAGAACGGACATAAAGCCCATTAGCTTTTCCTCCAATACTTACCCTGCCAAGTATCACGAGCGACAAGCTCATCGTCAATGGCATTTAGCACTTCCCACTTCTTGAGGCTCCACATCGGTCCGATTAAGAGATCCCGAGGTGCATCGCCGGTCAGACGGGGTACAATCATCTCAGGTGGCAGAATTTCAAGTGAATCAGCAATCAGCTTAACATACTCGTCCTGTTCCATGAAACGAAGCAAGCCTGCTTCATATTGTTTTACCATTGGTGTTTTACGCATGAGATGTAGAAGGTGAATTTTGATGCCCTGCACATCCATGCGGGCTACAGCAGATACGGTTTCCAGCATCATTTCGTGCNNACACGAATACCGTGACGCCGAAGCTTCTCAACAGCCTCTACATAACACTGGGTATCGTGCGCTCGATTAATAAGCTCAGAAGTGGAGTCATGTATAGTCTGAAGACCCATCTCTACCCACAGATATGTGCGCTTGTTCAGCTCCGCTAAATATTCGACAACATCATCAGGCAAACAGTCAGGACGTGTAGCAATAGATAATCCAACAACACCTGGTTGCTGCAAAATAACTTCGTAATATTCTCTGAGCTCTTCGACCGGAGCGTACGTATTGGTATAGGCCTGAAAGTATCCGATGTATTTGGCATTTGGCCATTTTAGATGCTGTTTGTCACGGATATTATTGAATTGAGTGACGAGATCATACCGGCGACTTCCCGCAAAATCACCAGAACCTCTGGCACTGCAAAAGGTGCAGCCACCTTTAGCGATGGAGCCGTCACGGTTGGGACAGGTAAATCCTGCATCGAGCATAACTTTAAATACCTTAGTATTCATGTGCTCACGCATTTCATAATTCCAAGTATGGAATCGTTTATCTCCCCACAGTAGCGGAGAGGAAGTGTATTGAAGATTAGACACGAGTAGCTCCTTTCTGAAAATATAATCATGGATAAGTTTCCTTAATCCTTATATTTTTCTGAGACGGATAGCGTCCTTTATAAAAGCACACACAGCCGTTTCTTCATAATCCAATACATTGTATCAAAAAACCGAGCTCGGCGTAACATTGACTCCCGGTAATGGCATGAAAAATAGGCCGCAAGAAGGGGGGTTTCGGCTTGTAAATGCTTACATAGTATTTTATATTCAGAGTGTGAAAAGTTGCTGTGGCATTGAAGAAATTCATCTAAGAGTTCATAATTTCGTGTCGTCCGGTCCATAATAATAACCGTGAGGTGATAGCGATGAATTCTCAAACGGTATATGCTGAGGGTAAAGATTCGATTGAAGTCCATTTAACACCAGATGAAGCCCTTGCTCTAACGGGCGTGGAATTTAACGGCAACCCTAAGATCAAGACAGATGCTCAACGTAAGATTCGTAGTGCGTTCGAAAAAAAGACATTTGCTTATAACTCAAACACAAGGTAGATCACATCTGCCTGACAAAAACGGACCCTAATTCCAAATATACAACAAGGAAGGAATTCCTCTGAAACAGCTCACTTAAGAGCTGAACCAGAGAATTCCTTTTTCTTTTTTGCCCCAATCCCTTTACTTTTCGGGACAATTTCGGCACAATATTGCAAGTGACAGTTATCGTATAAGAGATAATCGGAGGAAAACCTATGCGTTTACGCGGAAGAAAAGGAATACGTGAAAGTTTGGAAGAACAGACCGATCTAGTCATTCTTGACCCTCGGAGTTATAAAGGTGAGTGGTCCAAGCTGTTCGGGAACGATCATCCGATCCATGTGGAGTTCGGAATGGGCAAAGGACAGTTTATCAGCCAAATGAGCTTCAAATATCCCGATATTAATTTTATCGGAGTTGATATGTATGATGAGCTGATCCGTCGTGCCGGAGATAAAGCTAGAGCAGTATGGGAGCCGGCAGGACATGAAACACCGCCTAACCTAAAATTGGCACTCGCTAATATTGATTATGCAGAGGAAGTATTTGCTCCAGGAGAGCTAGAACGAATTTATCTTAACTTTAGTGATCCGTGGCCTAAGAGTAAGCATGCTCGGCGTCGTTTGACACACCCGCGTTTTCTTGACAAATATCGCGGGCTGCTAAGCGACTTAGGAGAAATTCATCTGAAAACAGATTCCCGAAGCTTATTTGAATTCTCATTAAATGCATTTGCGGACTTTGGTTTACAGATGAAAAATATTTCTTTGGACCTACATGCGGACGGCGTTATAAATGAGGATCACATCATGACGGAATATGAGACGAAATTTGTCGGACGTGGCGTCAATATCCACCGTTGTGAGGCGATTGTCGGTGCAGATGCACTCAAACAATATCAGACTACCCGACTGGATAAATATCGGCTGTAGTTACAAAGGGCTACTCAATTAGAAGTGGTCCAACAATAAAGCGGCAAGTCTCCGATGATTTGGAGGCTTACCGCTTTATTCATTAGCTATTCCAGTAATTCGATAATGCTCTGAGCAGATTGCAATGGGTGGTAGCGGGCGATTTCCTCAAGATGAAGTTTTCGCTTGTTCTGCACATCCTCGTAGTTGTTTAAGAGGCGCTCCATCCACATTACAACCACGTTTAAAGAATCGATCGGCTCTCCAAAACCTGCTGCAGTAAAATAGCGGCAATTCTCCTCTTCCTGCCCAGGCAGAGGGTGATAGAAAAGCATCGGAATTCCCTTTGCGAGCCCTTCACTGCAGGTCATTCCGCCCGGTTTCGTGACAAGCAGGTCGGATACTTCCATAAGCTTATCAATCTCACGCGTAAAGCCGATCAAGGAAATATGAGGATGATTATAACGCGGATCTTCTTTCATTTCACGTAGCAACTTATCATTATTTCCGAGACAAAATATAATCTGAATCTTTTCTCGCCAGTCTGCCAGACAGGCATTTACGACCTGATCGTTCATGATCCCCCAGCCGCCGCCCATGACTAGTACTGTGGGCATATTCCGCAGATTGAATTGCTCTCGAATCTCCTGCTTTCCAGGATGCTGCCAAAAATTAGGATGTACTGGTATGCCTGTGACCTGAATTTTCGAAGCAGGAATGTTCCGCATGCGCAACTTGGATTTAACCTCAGGTGTTGATACCAGATAACGGTCTACTTCTGGGCTGATCCAGCTGGCATGTGCGACATAATCCGTTATTACGGTTACGAGTGGTACTTTTAGGGTGGGATCCACTCTCTTCAGTCGAGAAACTACAGCACCCGGAATGAAGTGTGTACAGACTATAACATCTGGTTTCAGCTGCATGACAATATTCTTGGTATGCGTATAAAATATACGATGCAGGGCAAGCGTGGTAAGACGATTAAATGATTTCTGGTGACGGTAGACGTAGCCCATCAGCTTTGGTTGTGTCGTTACCGTCTTTCGGTAAGCGGATAGAATAATGGGTGCCATCTTGGGGTTCAGGAAATTCCCAAGTTCCAGCACCTTCGTTTGTAAATTAGGTGACAATTGGCGCAGACTGCTCGACAGCGCATAAGCTGCTTGGGTATGCCCTGCGCCAAAGCCTTCTGAGAGTATTAAGATTCTTTTTTTTTGCAATTTTGATTCACCTATTCTCAAAGGTTTTCCCGGTTTGACAATATATGCTTCAGATCCATAAGGCTATGGTGCCCGCTGCAACACTGGATCCGATCACTAAGCCTGCAAAGACATCTGATGGATAATGCAATCCCAGATAAATGCGAGAAAATCCGACAATACAGGCCAGCGGCAGCAGAATAACGGTCAAGGTAGGAAATGCTACCATATATGGGACCGTTGAAGCAAAGATAGCTGTAGTATGACCAGAAGGAAAAGAATGATCCTTTAGTGGGTTACGAAATGTATTCGTACCCGGTAGCGCCAGATAAGGCCGCATGCGTGGATACAGCTTTTTGGCGACAGCAACGGGCAAATGGCTAACAGCTAGAGCTGTCATTGCTTGCAGGCTAGGGGTTCTCCATNNCCACCCAAATGGGTGAGATAGAAGAGCCAAAAGTTCAGAAAGCGATTATGCATTCGTCCGTTGATCCACTTAAAAAGGTGCCGATCCCCGAGATGTAGTTTCATGAATAAATGTCTCATATCTTGTCCCTCCGCCAGTCGGCTACCGATAACAGGTGCTTATGAGCAGTCCGTTCTTTAGCATAGATCTGTCTTAATCATACTTTTTTAAGGTAGTCCATTTCAAGGAAAAGCTCAGGTTTGCTAGAAAATTGCTAGTTTTGACTTAGAGCCTCATACCCCNNCCTTTTAAACATGTTTAAAAGGGTAAGAGATAAATAAGGATCCATAGTAAATGGATTCCATACAATTCTTTTGAACAGTATATATAAAAATTGTGAAGTCTGCCGAGAATAAGAGGATACTCTTCGTTTATTGTTAAGGGATGCAACAAAAGGGTCAGAAGGAACGTCAAGCAAGCTAGAGAAAAAAAGAACACCGAGAGTGAAAAAAGGGGGCATCTGAAGGTCATGACAGACGCACTGTTTGTTACGCTCCAAGTGATCTTGGCAGCAATCGCAGTTTATCAGTTTACCTTTTCGTTATTTGGGCTGCACAAGAAAAAGACAAAGACACAGTATAAGCCAGAAAAAACATTTGCAGTACTTGTTGCCGCACATAATGAGGAAGAAGTCGTCGGCGCATTAATGGAGAACCTGAAGCAGCTTAACTATCCTTCAGAACTGTTTGACGTATTTGCAATTTGTGACAATTGCACAGACGGTACAGCTCGCATCGTTAGAGAGCACGGAATGAACGCCTGTGTCCGCACTAACCCGAATCTGAGAGGTAAAGGTTATGCTATTGAATGGATGCTCAAGGAACTTTGGGGCATGCAGCGTCAATATGACGCAGTCGTAATGTTTGATGCCGATAATCTGGCACATACCGAATTCCTAATGGAGATGAATAATGATCTTTGTTCAGGAGCACGTGTTATTCAAGGCTATATTGACACCAAGAATCCAGAAGATTCCTGGATTACTGCAGCATATGGTGTGTCGTACTGGTATATTAACCGTTTGTGGCAACTTTCACGCCATAATTTGAATATGGCGAACTTTCTTGGCGGAACAGGAATGTGTTTCGAGACTACTCTACTTAAAGAGATGGGCTGGGGAGCTACAAGCTTAGTTGAGGATCTGGAGTTTACGATGCGCAGTGCATCTCATGGTGTATATCCTAAGTTCAATTATGACGCAAAGGTATTTGATGAGAAGCCTCTAACTTTTAAGGCCTCTTCAAGACAGCGTCTGCGCTGGATGCAGGGACACTTTACTGTAGCACGTCGTTATTTTTTTCCATTACTTTGGCAAAGTATTAAAGAACGTAGCTTAACGAAGTTTGACCTCGCGCTTTATGGAGCGAATGTATATATTGTATTGCTCACCTTTTTAATGACGGCGGTAATGGGGATTGATATAGCCCTCTTTAACGGACCGAATATCGCTAATATCTACGGCAGCTTACCAGTATGGATCGGCTTCCTTGCTATTGGCTTGAATCTGGTGACCTTTGGGATTTCGCTGGCTTTGGAGAAGGTTAAATTTAAGAAGGTGTACGCTTATCTGGTGTTCTTCCCAATTTACCTGATCTCGTGGTATCCTATTACGTTCTATGCGTTCTTCACGCAGAACAACAAGCAATGGAGCCACACCAAGCATACGCGTGTCGTAAGGCTTGAAGAAGTACAAAGCAAGCAGGTATAAAAAATTTAAGAATGTTGAATAAAAAGAATTGACACTCCGATTGGAGTGGTGTATAGTATTCAAGTACGCAAATCATAGGGATTGCAAGAAGAAGCACCTGCTTCTCACCTGACTGGCATATTCGCCGGCTGGTTTTGATCTCAATGCTTTATGAATGTTAATGTTCATGAACGTTGATCAAACACGGGGTGTCGGGTGTTACCGGCACCCCTTTTTTATGGAGTAGGGTAGAATAGTTGTTAAAAAGATCCGGAGGTGGAGAGTTATCAGTAAGGAACATATGATCAATGATGAAATTCGGGCCAAAGAGGTACGGTTGGTTGGTGCGGAAGGTGAACAAATCGGAATTAAACCGATCCGCGAAGCGTTGCAAATGGCGATCGATCTTAATCTAGATTTAGTCAATGTAGCACCACAGGCTAAGCCGCCGGTATGCCGCATCATGGATTACGGCAAGTTCCGTTATGAAACGCAGAAGAAAGAGAAGGAAGCCCGTAAGAACCAGAAGATTGTTGATATCAAGGAAGTCTGGTTCCGTGCTAACATTGAGGAACATGATTATCAAACTAAGTTCCGCAATGTAATCAAGTTCTTGGGTGAAGGCGATAAAGTAAAGTGCTCCGTACGTTTCCGCGGACGTGAGATTACACATGCGAATATCGGCCAAAAAATCCTCGAGCGTGTTAAGAACGAAGTGGCTGATATATCTGTTGTTGAGCGCCAGCCAAAGCTGGAAGGCCGCAGCATGATTATGATTTTGGCTCCTAAAGCCCAATAAATCTGGAGTCACTTGCTTACCTGCAATTTGGCGCCGCATAATATTCAAGGAGGAAACACCATGCCTAAGATGAAAACACACAGCAGCCTGAAAGGCCGCTTCAAAATTACCGGAACTGGTAAAGTAACACGTTACAAAGCTCACAAAAACCACTTGCTGTCCCACAAATCTAAACGCGCTAAGCGCGTTCTGAACGGTAATCCAGTAATGGCCCCTGGGGATGTAAGACGTTTGAAACAAGGATTGGCTAACTTGAAATAGTTTATCACACATTTTTGGGAGGTTTATTAATATGGCAAGAGTTAAGGGCGGATTTGTAGTTCGTCGTAGACATAAAAAAGTGTTGAAATTGGCAAAAGGTTATTTCGGTTCTAAACATCGCATTTTTAAAACAGCTAAAGAACAAGTAATGAAATCGATGGTTTACGCTTATCGCGACCGTCGTCAAACGAAACGTAACTTCCGCAGACTGTGGATCGTTCGTATTAATGCAGCAGCTCGTTTGAATGGTCTTTCTTACAGCAAGCTTGTGTACGGCCTGAAATTGGCTGGTGTAGAAGTTAACCGTAAGATGCTGGCTGATCTGGCTGTAAATGATCTTAACGCATTCAACTCATTGGCTGGTATTGCCAAAGAGAAAATCAACGCGTAAGTGTTGTAATATAATCGAAAAGCACCGCCTGCGGGTTGCCCATGCAGCGGTGCTTTTTTGTGTGGTATGAAGTATATATAGTGGCGCGAAGATCCTCTGCAATAACGAAATAAGAAAAAAACTCTGCATCAAGCAGAGTTATTCCCAGTATTTAACGGTATTGAGCTCGGCAGCGAGCTTTTTACTGATGGTTCTCCTCACTTTGCGTAACTCAGATCGTTCATTAGCTGATTCGTTGATCAGCTTTTCTTCATCGGTTTCCGGGATAATGGCAGGAACTGGGGTTGGGATGCCATCCTCCCCGACTGCAACAAAGGTAAGAAATGAAGTGGCAGCGACGGCGCGCTCACCAGTGTACAGATTTTCTGAAATAATCTTTACGAATACCTCTATGCTTGTACGTCCGGTCCAAGATACGAAGGATTCGAAGCATACAGAGTCTGTAGGTCGGATGGGCCTCAAGAAGTCGACAGAGTCTGTAGAGGCTGTGACGACGTTAGCACGGCAATGGCGCATAGCTGAAATGGAGGCTACTTCATCAATGCCACTCATGAGCTTGCCGCCAAACAATGTTTTGTGATTGTTGACATCATTAGGGAAAACGCGCCCGGTTTTGAAGACGCGGGATTCACGGCAATATTTGAAAGCCGGCATCGTTTGTGGATTTTTTTCATCGGTCATTTCTGATAACTTCCTTTCAGTGCAAATACTAAGCAATTATAATAATAGAAAACACATAAGTGTGCAATAATATTTGTAATGTGTTGGCATACTATACAGAGGAAAATAAGGTTTTCTAACATCACCCAAACATGATGATAACATGTTGTGTCATGGAAAACGGTTACTTACGAAAAAATACAAATTATTATTGACCTGAGGTCATTTATGGACTGGATTTTAGATTTTATTGCAGTTATAATTTGATCTATGGAATGTCCAAGCAGAACACACNNGATCACATTCAATGAAAAAAGTTTTCAAACTATCTCTTGTAATGTTGCTGGCATTCACAGTAGTATTGGCCGGTTGCGGAAACAACAACACAAAGAATGCTGCAAATGGCGAGACTAATGCTGGAACAAATGGCGGAACAAATGCCGCGAAATCTGATTTCAAATTTGGGATGGTTACTGACATCGGAGGCGTAAACGATAAATCGTTTAACCAATCCGCATGGGAAGCACTACAAGCTCTTGAAAAAGAAACAGGTTCTTCCGTTAAATATTTGCAAAGTAAATCCAACTCTGACT
>DJUJ01000017.1:57609-61606 GCA_002438345.1 Paenibacillus sp. UBA6285 | reverse complement strand
TGGTGACGCAATTAAAAAAGTTGCTAGTGAGAACCCAAATGCTAACTTGGCAATTATCGATAGCGTAGTTGATGCTCCTAACGTAGCATCCGTTACTTTCTCTGAGAACGAAGGTTCCTTCTTGGTTGGTGTGGTTGCTGGTTTGACTACAAAATCTAACAAGGTCGCTTTTATTGGCGGTATGGAAAGCCCAGTAATCAAACGTTTTGAAGTAGGATTCAAAGCTGGTGTAGCAGCAGTTAACCCTGAAGCTAAAGTTACAATTACTTATGCCNNTATGACAAACCAGATACTGGTAAGTCCCTTGCAGCTACATTGTATAACGATGGTAATGACATCATCTTCCCTGCTGCTGGTGCAACAGGAAATCGCGTATTCAACGAAGCTAAATCCCGTAACAAAGCTGGCGGTGCTAAAGTATGGGTTATCGGTGTAGACAAAGACCAATCCATTGAGTTTGGTACTGACGTAACTTTGACTTCCATGATCAAACGCGTTGACGAAGCTGTGAAGAAGGTTTCCAAAGAAGTAATTGATGGTACTTTCAAAGGTGGTACTACAACTGTTCTTGGTTTGAAGGACAATGGTGTAGGTATCTCTGATACATCTAAAGTTAACGTTTCTGAAGAAATCTTGGCTAAAGTTGAAGAATTCAAAAAACAAATCATTGATGGAACAATTACAGTTCCTACCGAGTAATATCTCCCTTTTATTTATCGGATTACACAATAAGCAATAAGGAATAAGGCCGGTTATGCGCTGGCCTTATTCCTTGTTAAAGCAATGGTTATGATAAGTTGGACACAGTTATACCGCCTTAAAAAGGGCGGTACATCCGTGTCTACATGATAGTTATATATTCTGTGATGAGGGTGATTCCATGAGTGCTGCGGCTCCTGTCGTAGAGTTGAAGCAAATCACAAAACGATTTCCCGGTATAGTTGCTAATGATTCCATTAGCTTGACGTTAAAGAAGGGAGAGATTCTTGCATTGCTTGGTGAGAATGGTGCAGGAAAATCAACCCTAATGAATATCGTATTTGGATTGTATCAACCGGACGAAGGTAGTATTGAAATCGACGGGAAACCGGTTATTATTGATAATCCCAATAAAGCGATTGAGCTTGGTATTGGTATGGTTCATCAGCATTTCAAGCTTGTGGAACCTTTTACGGTTACCGAGAATATTGTTCTTGGGATGGAGCCGAAGAAAGGTCTTAAAATTGACTATAAATCCGCTGCGGAACAGGTTCGGAAGCTATCGGAGCAATATGGCCTGCAAGTGAATCCAAATGCCGTCATTCATGACATTTCTGTGGGTATGCAGCAAAGGGTAGAAATTATGAAGACCCTGTATCGCGGAGCGGATATTCTCATATTTGATGAGCCGACTGCAGTACTTACGCCTCAAGAAATTACGGAATTGATGGCGATTATGAAGCGGCTTGTTGCAGAGGGAAAATCTATTATTCTGATTACGCATAAGCTTAAAGAAATTATGCAAATATCTGATCGAGTTACCATTATTAGACGCGGAAAAGTAATCGATACCGTAAATACCGCAGAGACTAATCCGAATGAGCTAGCTGAGAAGATGGTAGGACGCGGCGTAACCTTCAAGGTGGATAAGAAAGCTCCTGAGGTTGGCGAAACTGTACTCGAGCTGAAGGATGTTAACAGCAAGAGTAAAGATGGTGTCTTGGTGCTGGACGGGCTNNGCAGGGGAAATTCTCGGAATAGCTGGTGTAGACGGCAATGGACAAAGTGAACTAATTCAAGCCATTACAGGTCTGCGCAAAATTGATTCCGGTTCTATTAAAGTGTCCGGAAACGAGAGTGCCAATTTATCCCCACGCAAAATTTCGGAGATGAATGTATCTCATATTCCAGAGGACCGTCATAAGCATGGTTTGGTGCTTGATTTCTCGGTGAGTGAGAATATGGTTCTTGAAACTTACTATAAGAGTCCATATAACAAAAACGGCTTTATGCAAAATGACGTGATTGATAAGTATGCGGAGGGTCTTGTACAGCAATTTGATGTGCGTACACCTTCAATTCAGACCAAGGCACGTTCTCTATCCGGCGGAAATCAACAGAAAGCGATTATTGCTCGGGAAATAGATAAAGATCCGACATTACTTATTGCAGCACAACCAACACGCGGCCTAGATGTTGGTGCTATCGAGTTCGTTCAAAAGCAATTGATTGCTCAACGTGATCAGGGTAAAGCAGTACTGCTCATTTCATTTGAATTGGACGAGATTATGAATGTATCTGATAGAATTGCTGTTATCTATGAAGGCAAAATTGTCGGTGAAGTGTTCCCGCAGGATACTAATGATCAGGAACTGGGTCTTATGATGGCAGGCAGCTTGAAGCGGGGAGGTAAGGCAGTTGAATAAGTTCAAAAAAATCTTCACAACTGACAGCTATATCGTTCCTCTTGTTGCCATCGTGCTTGGTTTTCTTGTGGGAGCAATAGTTATGCTTATGGGTGGTTATGATCCGATAGCTGCTTACTCCGCACTGTTCAAACGTGTATTTGGTAACTTGTATAACTTTGGTGAAGCCGTGCGCGAAATGACGCCTTTGATGCTTACTGGTCTAGCCGTAGCCTTTGCATTCCGCTCAGGGATGTTTAATATCGGGGCAGACGGACAAGTGATGATTGGTATGACAGCTGCGACCGTGGTGGGTATTAAATTTGCTGCCTTGCCAGCATTCTTGCTAGTTCCGCTTGCTGTTATTATGGCGGGGGTCTGTGGAGGTCTGTGGGCTGCTATCGCCGGCTACTTGAAGGCAAAACGTGGGATTAATGAAGTTATTACCACGATCATGTTAAACTGGATTGCTCTGTACTTGTCGAATTATATTGTAAGAGCATTTCTGTTACTTCCGGGACAGAATCGTTCCGAGGATATTCCAGCTTCTCTTTCCATGACGTTCTTGAATTCGTTGTTTGACAATGCGCGTTTGCACTGGGGAACAGCTATTGCCCTTGCCGCAGCAGTATTCTTCTATGTCTACTTATGGAAGACTAAGCAAGGATATGAAATGCGTGCTGTTGGTTACAATCCTCATGCTGCCGAGTACGCAGGGATGAATGTTGGCCGTAACGTTGTAAAAGCAATGTTCATAAGCGGAGTGTTTGCAGGGTTGGCCGGAGCAGGAGAGGTACTGGGTGTATTCCATTATCAATCTGTGTTCGCGGCATCGCCAGGATATGGATTTGATGGTATCGCAGTTGCTCTACTTGGCTTAACACATCCACTTGGTGTTGTTCTAGCTGCGATTCTCTATGGTACGTTGACTTATGGTTCTGCGGGAATGAGTTTTGCTGCAGATGTTCCTCCAGAGCTTATTCGTATCGTTATAGGTTCAATCATATTCTTTATTGCGGCACAAGGGATTGTGCGCTGGGTGCTTAAGCCCTTTTACTTCAAGCGCAAGAAAGAGAAGGTGTTATAGATGGATCTGCAGACGTTAGGTCAACTGCTTAATACAACGCTTGTTTTTTCCACAGCGCTCATTTTTGCCTCACTTGGCGGCATCTTCTCTGAACGCTCCGGTGTCGTAAATATTGGACTTGAAGGTTTGATGATGTTTGGTGCCTTTGCAGCAGCAGTAGGCGGTTATTATGCTCAAGATGCTGGGATGGGTGGCTGGGCTCCTTGGATTGGAGTACTCTGTGCTATGGCCGTAGGGGTACTTGGTTCACTAATTCATGCAGTTGCATCTATAACCTTTAAATCGGATCAGACGATCAGTGGTACGGTTATTAACTTTTTAGCCGCAGGTAGTACGCTCTATATGGTAAAGCTGCTGTTTGATGGATCTGCTGAAACTCCGCTAATCGATGGATTTGATAAGGTTGCAATTCCTGGACTCTCTAAAATCCCGGTGATCGGTGAAGGGATTTTTAATTCCTATCCGACCACTTATCTAGCCATCGTGCTGGTTATCGTTATTTATTTCGTTTTGTTTAAGACGCCAT
>DJUJ01000017.1:32500-57544 GCA_002438345.1 Paenibacillus sp. UBA6285 | reverse complement strand
ATGATCTTTGGTAAATGGAATCCGCTCGGTGCCTTTGGAGCTGCTGTATTCTTCGGGTTCTCCCAAGCGATCCGCAACTATGTTCAATTGTTCGAGTGGTCTAAAGGAATTCCACAAGAGTTTATCTTTATGATTCCTTATGTATTGACGATCATTGTGCTTGTAGGTGCTGTAGGTCGTTCCGCTGCTCCTAAGGCATTAGGTCAGCCATACGATCCTGGTAAGCGCTAGACCTTTTATTTTTTTGCTTATACGAAGCCGCATCTCCGGACTTTTTCCGGAAATGCGGTTTTTTTGTTAGAAGAGGCAAGGATAAACATTGAGAGATGCGGGCAAGTGTACAGGCGAAGGGTCTTTCCAGCGAATAAACTGTTTTGAAGATGATGGGAATCAGAGGCTTGCAAAACATTTAGGAGGGGATAATATGACTAAGCCAGTTACAAAGAAGCAGGTTATGAGGCTCGTAGGTAAGCAGATCATCGCAGTAAAAAAGGATGGCACACAGGTTACAGGAAGGCTGCTTCGTGTATCAGGAAATCGTCTTATATTGCAACGTGTAAGTGGTAAAAAAGTACAAACGAAAGCAATCATTCCATTAGTGTTGTTTGATTTGCTTGCCATTGGTACTGCTCCTTATGCTCATGGTGGCGGCTATGGCGGAGGTGCACCTTATGGTGGCGGCTACGGTAATGGAACTCCTTATGGAGGGTATGGCTACGGAGGCACACCATATCCACCTTTTGGATTCTTTTGAGTTTAGATTAGATCTGCTTTAGTCAGGTAAATCGTTTCTCAAGTTCGTAGCAAAAACTTAGAGATTGATAACGGGCTACGCTGTAGCCCAATTTGTGATAAAAGGCTAGTGCTGCTGCATTTCCTAAATCGACGGATACCTTAGAACGATGACATCCGCGAGATAGTGCAAATCTTTCTGCTCGATCCATGAGCATATTCCCCAAGTGTTTTCGCCGAGCTTCGGGTGCAATGGCTAGCATATCGATGTAGAGTAAATCACCATGTAGCAAGAAATGGACAAACCCATTTGGATCGTTTTCATAGTCGGGACAGGTGACAAGGGTGATTCCGTGTCCCAGACGACGAGGTAAATCCTTTTTGATTTTAATAATTTCAGCTTGCGGCAGATGAGATAATGGTACGAGCTGTCGCTCGATTAAATCAAGAATAATGACGTCATCCTGCTTGGGTCGACGATAACGAATCATAGAGCGTCCCCTTTCCACGCATTGTCGTACATCATATGTTGGGAGAGGGGCGAGCGTTCCGAGAGTGTAGAAGTAGGAGTTGTGACGATTTTAAAAATATGGGTATTGACTATCCGTGTTAGGAATCATATAATGTGTCTAAACATTTTATCGAACATACATGTATCGGCAATGATGAGGACGAAGTTTTAAGGGCTCTTTTGCTCAGAGAGTGTGAGGATTTGCTGCAACCTCCACCGAAATCCCTTATATACGAGCTCACCTCGGAGCTGTTTCCCTGAAAGGTCCACTAGCTAGAGTGGTGGAATTATTAGGGGGAATCGTTTAGTCCGCGTTACGGACTTCAGGTTACAGAGATTAGGGCCCTTGCCTACATCGATGGATTTTTGTATACCTGATAAGGCGTTGCATCGCGAGATGTAATGCAAACATGGGTGGTACCACGGAAGATCAACCTTTCGTCCCTCACGCGCTAATATTGTGCGTGGGAGGCGAAAGGTTTTTTTGTATTTAAAATAACCATTTGCTGAAGTATAAAGGACGGTCCGTCATTTGCATAATGAATGTTAAATATCGGAGGAGGAATACTGATGAGCGCACAAATACCGGAATTACGGTCTACTGAGCAGTTAAAAGAAAAATGGATGGAGCCGGAGGTCATTTCCGGTTCCGAGATATTACTCCGCAGCCTTGTATTGGAGGGTGTAGACACAGTATTCGGATATCCGGGTGGAGCTGTATTGTACATTTATGATGCATTGTACGGTTTTACGGATTTCAATCACGTGTTAACACGTCATGAGCAAGGCGCTATTCATGCAGCTGACGGTTACGCTAGAGCAAGTGGTAAACCAGGGGTATGTATAGCTACATCAGGTCCCGGAGCAACAAATCTTGTAACAGGTATTGCTACAGCATATATGGACTCAACTCCATTGGTTGTAATCACAGGCAACGTTTTCTCCAGCCTGATTGGTACAGATGCATTCCAGGAAGCAGACATTACTGGGATAACGATGCCAATCACTAAGCATAGCTACTTTGTAAGAGATGTAGAGGATCTCCCACGTGTTATTCATGAAGCTTTTCATGTAGCTAATACCGGACGCAAAGGACCAGTATTGATTGATATTCCGAAAGATGTGTCGGCAGCGAAAACATTGTTCACACCAGTGAAAACAGTAAATCTTCGTGGCTATAACCCTTGTACAGTACCAAACAAGCTACAGCTTGATAAGTTGGTTCGCGCTATAGAGGTTGCTGAACGTCCGATCATCATTGCAGGTGGTGGAGTTATTTACTCCGGAGCACATGAAGCTATGTTCGAATTCGTGAAACGAACAGAAATTCCAATCACTACGACCTTGCTGGGTCTTGGAGCTTTCCCAAGTGCTGAAGATCTTTGGATGGGAATGCCAGGTATGCATGGCACATACACCGCAAACAACGCTATTCAGCAGTGTGATTTGCTCATTAATATCGGAGCTCGATTTGATGACCGTGTTACGGGTAGGCTGGATGGCTTCGCACCTAAGGCTAAGATCGTTCATATCGACATAGACCCTGCAGAAATCGGAAAGAATGTATCTCCTGATATTCCGATCGTAGGAGATGTGAAGATTGTACTGGAAATGTTGAATCCTGAGGTTGGCCGTGCATCTAATGCTGATGCTTGGAGAACACAGATTGCTCAGTGGAAACTTGATCAGCCACTTCGGTATGAAGATTCAGAGACAGAGCTTAAACCACAATGGGTTATTGAGATGATCAATGACACGACTAAAGGTGAAGCTATTGTCACTACGGATGTTGGCCAGCATCAGATGTGGGCAGCACAGTACTATAAGTTCAATCATCCACGTTCATGGATCACCTCAGGCGGTCTTGGAACGATGGGCTTCGGATTCCCATCAGCTATCGGTGCACAAATGGCACATCCTGAACGGTTGGTAGTATCGATAAACGGTGATGGCGGGATGCAAATGTGTTCTCAAGAACTTGCTATTTGTGCCATTAATAATATACCGGTTAAAATTGTAGTCATTAATAATCAGGTGCTTGGTATGGTTCGACAATGGCAAAATCTGATTTATGATAAACGTTATAGCTATACAGACCTCGCAGGCAGTCCGGATTTTGTAAAACTGGCTGAGGCTTATGGTGTAAAAGGTCTACGGGCTACGAACAAGGAAGAAGCGCATGCTGCTTGGCAGGAAGCACTGGAAACACCAGGTCCAGTATTGGTAGAATTCGTTGTTCCAAAAGACGAGAATGTCTACCCGATGGTAACTCAAGGTTCAACCATCGATCATATGCTGATGGGGGATGAATAATAGTGACAAGACATACGATTTCTGTACTCGTAAATGACCAGCCGGGTGTGCTTCAGCGGGTGTCAGGTTTGTTCGGTCGCCGGGGATTTAATATTGAGAGTATTACCGTTGGTCAGTCCGAAGAGGTTGGGTTGTCTCGGATGGTCATCGTTACTCTTGGAGACCAGCACACGCTTGAACAAATTGAGAAGCAGCTCTATAAGCTAATCGATGTAATTAAGGTTGTTGATCTTGGTTCCAAGCCAATGGTTGCACGTGAGCTGGCTCTGATTAAAGTGAATGCTGATCCAAGTGAGCGTCCGGAAATTATGGGTGTAGTAGAGACTTTCCGTGCTTCAGTTGTCGACATCGGCAGCACCTCATTGCTAGTTCAGGTAGTTGGAGATACACAAAAGATTGACGCGATGATCGAGCTTTTGAAACCTTATGGAATTAGAGAGCTGTCTCGCACAGGTATTACGGCTATGGTACGTGGTAACTCTTAAATACTATAATTTATGACTTTAATGGATTACTGCTTGATTGCATTAATCTGATATGATATGAATGAACTTCCCGCTAAAGAGCGGGAGCTTGAAGAGCAGCTTGATCTTGTATGAATCTAGTTCTCTTGAAGCACCCGCTCTTTATGATGGGTCTCAAATTAAAGGAGGATATTGACAATGGCAGTGACAACGTACTATGAACAGGATGCAGAACTTAGTGTATTAAAAGGAAAGACAATTGCGGTAATCGGGTACGGTAGCCAAGGACATGCCCAAGCACAGAACCTACGTGACAGTGGTCTTCAGGTTGTCATCGGCCTACGTGAAGGTAAATCTTTTGAAACTGCGAAAAACGATGGTTTCGAAGTATTGCCAGTGGCTGAAGCAGTATCCCGTGCTGATGTTGTGCAAATTCTGATGCCAGATGAAACTCAGGCTTCCGTATATAAAAATGAAGTGGAACCGAACCTCAAAAAAGGCGCGGCTTTGATGTTCTCCCACGGATTTAACGTACACTTTGGACAAATCGTTGCTCCTAAAGATGCGGACGTGCTGCTCGTAGCACCAAAATCTCCAGGTCACATGGTTCGTCGTACTTATGTTGAAGGCTTTGGCGTTCCTGGCTTGATTGCTATCGAACAAGATGCAACAGGTAAAGCTAAAGACATCGGTCTTGCTTACGCAAAAGGTATCGGCTGTACACGCGCAGGAGTTATCGAAACTTCTTTCCGTGAAGAAACCGAAACCGACTTGTTCGGCGAACAAGCTGTACTTTGCGGTGGTGTATCCGCGCTTATCAAAGCAGGTTTCGAAACATTGACAGAAGCAGGATATGCTCCTGAAATGGCTTACTTCGAATGTCTGCACGAACTGAAACTGATCGTTGACATGGTATACGAAGGCGGATTGTCCAGCATGCGCGATTCCATCAGTAACACTGCGGAGTACGGCGACTATGTAACTGGACCACGCATTGTAACTGAAGATACTAAAAAAGCAATGAAGGCTGTTCTGACGGATATCCAAGAAGGTAAATTCGCTCGCGACTTTATCCTTGAGAACCAATCCGGACGTGCTTTCCTTACAGCTACTCGTCGTAACGAAGCTGCTCACCCAGTAGAAGTAGTAGGTAGCCAATTGCGTGAAATGATGCACTGGATTAAGAAGTAGTCATATATACTTATGATTAAATAGTGTGACCTTCAAATGCGGCCGTGATTTTGCGAGCCGCATTTGAGAGTTTCAGCACAATCTTTAGGAGGTGCTTTGCATGCGGAAAATTTATGTGTTCGATACGACGCTGCGAGACGGAGAGCAGTCGCCGGGTGTGAACCTCAACGCGCGTGAGAAAGTGGAGATCGCCTACCAGCTGGAAAAGCTGGGGATTGACCGTATGGAAGCGGGCTTTCCTGCTGCTTCGCCAGGTGATCTGGCTTCAGTAAATGCGGTAGCAAGAGCTGTAAAGAACGTCACGGTAATCGGTCTTTCTCGTTCTAGAGAGACAGATATCGATGCTGTAAAAGAAGCGCTGCAGGGGGCACAGGACCCTTGTATTCATATTTTTCTAGCCACATCTCCTATTCACCGCCAGCATAAACTGCGGATGGATAAGGCTCAGGTGCTGGAAACTGCACAGTCAGCTATCCGATATGCTAAGAAATATTTTCCCAAACTTGAGTTTTCTTTAGAAGACGCAGGTCGTACGGAGTATGATTTCATGGCTGAAATGGTCGGAATGGCTATTCGAGAAGGTGCCAATGTTGTTAATATCCCGGATACTGTAGGTTATCTGAATCCTTCAGAGTATGGAGCTATCTTTAAATATTTAAAAGAAAATGTGCCTGATATTGAACGCGTACAGCTTAGTGCTCATTGTCATAACGATCTTGGTATGGCTACGGCGAATACGCTTGCTGCGATTCAGAATGGTGCGGATCAGATCGAAGGAACGATTAATGGTATCGGTGAACGCGCTGGGAACACAGCGATTGAAGAAGTTGCATTAGCGCTGGAGACACGTGCTGAATTTTTTGGCGCCAAAACTTCACTAACGTTATCCGAGATCTCTCGCACAAGCCGTCTGGTCAGCAAGCTGACAGGTATGGTAGTACCAGGGAATAAAGCGATTGTAGGAGCAAATGCATTTGCTCATGAATCGGGTATTCACCAGGACGGTATGCTAAAAGAGAAAACCACCTATGAGATCATGACACCGGAGACCATTGGACTTAAAGAGAGCAAATTGGTACTTGGTAAGCACTCTGGACGCCACGCTTTCCGCGATAAGTTAAGTGATTTAGGGTATGATTTATCCGAAGAAGAGCTTAATACAGCCTTTTCAAGATTTAAGGATTTGGCGGATAAGAAAAAAGAAGTGTCTGATGAAGATATTTTGGCATTGATTGAAGAGAAGCTAATTGATACGCCAGAAATATTCAAACTTCAGATGATTTACGTAACTTACGGTAATGAAGCTATTCCAACCGCCAAGGTGATTATTAATGGTCCGGAAGAGCAGCCAATCGTAGCTGTTGCCGAAGGTAATGGTTCAGTAGATGCAATCTACAATGCAATCGATAAAGCCACAGGTGAGGAAGTTACCCTTGGGGACTATTCCATTAAATCCGTCTCTCGTGGTAAAGATGCACAGGGCGAGGTTCATGTAGTACTGTCGCAGGGCGAAGTTGCTGCACAGGGTCGTGGACTTAGCACCGATATTCTAGAAGCGAGTGCCCGTGCTTATATTGATGCGCTTAACAAGCTTCTGGAGAAGCGTAAAACTTACACTAAACGTGACCACGCTAGTCTTTAAGTGAAATTAAATTGTGCAGAAATTTATAATTATGTAGAAGAAGTCCTGACAGTGAGTTCACTGTTAGGATTTTTTTTATGCTTCAAAATAATGCTGATTCAGCCAATTCTGACGAAATTTCAGATCTGTTCAGAAATTGTTCATGTCGGTGAATTACAATCGAAGGGAGATTATTGAAGTATTTGGAGAACAAACAACTTAGAAATAGTCGAGTAAGTACTTTTATAGGAAGAAGGAGGACTTTCGTTTTATGTGGAAAAAGAAAATTGGTTTATGGATGGTAGTAATACTTCTTAGTACGCAGTTTTTTAATGCTTTTGGCTTCGATTCTCAGGTCAAAGCAAAGGCGATTGAGAACAGTGCTAATATCATTACAAGTGTGACGATGTCTGTATATGAGAAAGGGGTACAGGTCACAGATTCTGTTTACAAGCTGAGCTCCACCGTGAAGTTGAACTATAACTGGTCGGTTCCAGATGGAAGTGATTACGTTGCAGGTGATACTTTTACATTTGAACTACCAGAGGGGTTTGTGCTCGAGAAAGACTTTTTGAATAAAAAGATTATGATTGACGGGCAAGAGCTGGGGCATTACGACATTATTAAAGGGAGTCCTAACAAAGTTACCTTAACATTCACCGGTGAAGTCGGAGAATATTTCGATGTCAAAGGTGCAATTGAAGTGGAGACTCGTTTTGACACAACGAAGTTTACGGATACTATACCCTATACGATTAAGTTTCCGATAAATGGTGGTGCAGAGCAGGAGTTTACAGTCCAATTTAAACCTGAGGTTAGTTCTACTATTGACAAAGATGGAGCTGCGGTAGGTACTAATCAAGGGAATTATAATGCCAAACAGATTAAATGGACTGTTGATGTGAACAAGGTTATGGATAGTGTATATGGAGCTGTTGTAACCGATGTAATCCCTACGGGTTTAGCTTTAACTGATATAAGTGATGTCAAGGTCAGTAAGCTTAATGTAGCACTAAACGGTGATGTATCTCCTGGTGCTCCGTTAAACAATAGTCAATATTCTGCAAGCCTATTGGGGAACACCTTAGAGGTAAAGTTTATTACCCCTGATATTAATACACCTATTACGGATGCATATCGCATTGAATACGTTACGGATGTTATTGATGATACTAAAACCACTTTTGTAAACACGGCAACTTTTAAGGGTAATGGTACAGGACCTGTTTCAGATAATGCAAGTGTATCTCTTAAACATGGATCATTATTGAAGAAATCTTTCCTCAATTATAATTCTGTGACACAGGACACTTATTGGGCGATTGAATACAATTACGGTGAAAAATCGATCTCTAAGGCAGAGGCCAAATTGTTCGATTATTATTCGGACTCTCAACAGTTTGTACCTGGCTCTATGAAGGTATATAAACTAGATTTCACTAAGTCTAAAGATAATCCTGATAAAGTATTAGTGAATGACTACACAGTATCTGAGAATACTTTATCCCCGAAAACAGGGTTTAAAAATTTCGAATTATCATTTAATAATAATATTTCGAATGCTTACATGATCGAGTATCAGACCCGGGCGAAAGATCGAATCGAAGGACAAACAAAGATTCAGAATACAGTTACTACTGTAGTTAATGGTGTTACTAATGACAAGACTGATTATGGGACACTTAATCAAGATATTATCTCCAAAACGGTTGGACAGGCTAATTACGCTGATCAAACTATAAGCTGGACGATAAAAATTAATAATGATAAAAAAGTAATGAATGATGTTGTGATTACGGATACCTTCCCTAACAAAGGTTTGGAACTTACTAAAGGTGGGTTTGAAATCAAAGATGATGACGGTAAACTAGTGGACCGCTCTATGTATACTATTGATGATTCCAAGCCTACAGTAGGTTTTACCTTGAAGTTCAAATCATCTATTGATAAGACGTATACGATTACTTACAAAACGTATTTCAATAATGATTGGTTGAAGAATAATGACGGGACTGTATATGATTGGGTTAAAAACGATGTGAAATTTTTGAATAGAGCTTCTGTTGTATGGAATGTTGACCCGTCCAAACCTACAGAAACGAAAACCATCAAGGTTGAGGATACATTCTATCCTGATTCAAGAGCGCAGAATAATGGCTACAAAAACGGTTCCTATAACGCTCAAACCAAGGAGATTTCTTGGGAAATTGGGATTAACTACAACAGCAAAGAGCTTGATAAAGCTNNGATACCTTAGAAGATAAACAGCAGTTGATAGAGGGATCAATAAAGGTTTACGAACTTTCGATAGAAAGTAGTGGTAACCCTAAAGTTGGAAAAGATGTCACTGTTAATGCCAGCTCTAATCCCAAACTATATTCTGTAGATTATAATAAAACGACTAAATTATTGAAAATAAGCTTTAATGATAAAATTGCTAAGCCTTATTTGATTAAATTCACCACCAGCTTAAAAGATCAAGTGGTCGAGAGTGAAAAGATTTACAATACAGCTAAGCTGTCTGACAATGGTGTGCCTGTATCCAAAGATTTGAAAAGTGAAGTTAACATTCCAAACGGCGGTAAAAATGATCAATATGTTACCAAGACAGGGGCTCAGGACCCTAAAAATGAGACAAAGCTAAATTGGACTTTAAAGATCAACTATAATCAATCTTATGTAGAAGATGCACAAATCATTGACAATCCGGACGCTAATCAAATGTTTTTGCCGGAGTCATTTCAATTGCTTCCGACAACNNAACAACGATATCAAAGGAAGGCGTAGTTAAAGAATTTGGCCCAGCACTTAAACAAGGAGCAGACAAGGACTATACGCTTGATATTACGAAGGATGCAAAGACAGGTGCAGAGCAGTTTATATTGAAATTCAATAACAGTATTGAGAAACCTTTTATTTTGAAGTATGACTCCATAATTTTAGAAGCGAAAAATAATGGGAAGATTAGTAACTTCGTTAAATTTAGTGGTAATGGATCTCAAATAGGAACCCAATCCAAAGAATCAAGTGTAACTGTAGTATTTTCGGATTCAAGCGGAATTGGACAAGGGACTAGGAAAGAATTAGCCGTCATGAAAATAGATGCTGCAGATAGTAAAGCTCTTGAAGGAGCTATCTTCAATTTATATCGAGTGTCTGGATCGGAAGAGGTTTTATTTAGCACATCTATTCCGACAGATAAGGACGGCAAGACAGCATTTAAAGATCTCCGGCCAGGTAAATACTTTTTGCAAGAAAAAACGGCACCTAATGGATATATTTTGGATCCAAATAAATATGAGGTGAAATTTAGTTCAACAACAGTAACAGATATGACTGTAAAGAATCAAAAGATAGTGACGCCAACAACAGCACCGACACCGACGCCGGTAGTAACAATGACACCGATAGTAACACCGACACCAACGCCGGTAGTAACACTGACACCGATAGCAACACCGACGTCAACGCCAACAGTAACGCCGACGCCAACGGAAACACCTGTGTCGACAGTAACACCGACGTCGACGCCAGACAATCCAACGGTTCCTGTATCGACGCCGACGCCAATACCGGGAGTAATCGTTACTGCTACTCCATCCGCAACACCTGTGGTGGCAACGCCAACTGTAACGCCAACCATAGCACCAACCTCAACACCAACTGTCACACCGGTGGCAACTAGTACTCCTATTGTTCCGAAGGTGACTCCACCTGTAGAGAAACTGACTACAGATGAGGCCATTCCTATTGAAGGTGAAATTCCACTTGGAGGATTGCCAAGTATCGGTGATGAGCCAGATCATGGTAAGGTGACAATTACTAAGGACGGCAAATGGATTTACACACCGGATCCGGGCTTCATTGGAAAAGATAAGTTCACGATCATTGTGACAGATGAGAATGGAAATAAAGAAGAGATCGAGATCGAGATTGATGTCGAGGAAGTACCAACAGGTACAGTCAAAGAGCCAGGGGATAACAGCAATAAACCAACTCAGCTTCCGAAAACGGGAGAAGACAGCTCGCTTCCTATTTACTTAGTAGGTGGAAGTCTGGTTCTAATAGGATTTGTGTTAGCTCGAAGATTTAAACGAAGTAATTAATACACAGTAATAACAAAGACACCTGATACTATCCGGGTGTCTTTGTTATGTTCATAAAGTGTATTCCTTATTATTGGACTCTGAGGTTATGGAGCTCCCATTGTTCGTACCAATCTTCAACACTGGCTGGGAGTCCAATACTGAGTTCACTTTTTAATAAATCCTTGAGAGTTTTGTATTGTTCTTCCACAGCGGAACGTTCCCCAATGCTGTCGTAGACCTTCATTAATCCTAAATGCCCTTGTTCAAAATAGGGCTGAAGCTGCACTACCCTCTGATACACGGTGACAGCTTCGGGAACTCTGCTGCTGTCGATATAGAACTGGGCCATTCCCATAGCATGGTGTAGCCAAATGGTGCGCAGACGTTGTCGTTCGCCCTCTGCCCACAAATAATCGTAATCTCCAAAATAATCCCCTGAATAAAGATCAAATAAGCTTTGATGTTCTGCACAATTGTCCTCTCCGATGGATTCTAGTGCAAGAATGTTGTGCTCCCACTGGGCTGCATCGATTAGCAGCGATCCGGTCTCAAGTGTATACCCTTCACCGCCACNNCTCTGCTTCAAGCATTGCCGTACTTGATAAATGGTTGTATAAAGATGGGTAGAGGCCTTCTTAAGGCTAAAGTCTGGCCATAGTAGGTCAATCAGGGTGTCTTTACTGACGAATCGATTGCGATTATGAAGCAAGAAAGCAAACAATTCTTGTGCCTTAGAAGTTCTCCAACGGAGATTGTTTAAAGGTTGTCCTCCTCGTTCAAAACGCAGCGATTGAAAACAACGAATCGTTAGTTCATGTTCTACCTCTGTGCTTTTTGGTGCAAACCTCAATCTGTCCTCCAAGCGTTGTACTGTCTTGAGCAACCGGTCATGTCGCACGGGCTTTAAAATATAATCAATCGCATTTAACTCAAAGGCTTCCACTGCATATTGGTTATACGCGGTCACGAAAACGATATTAGCGTTTGGACAGACCTCTTGCAGAATTGCGGCAGCCTGAAGGCCGCTCACTTCAGGCATTTCTATATCAATAAAAATAACGTCAGGTTCCAATGACGGAGCCTCTTGTATGGCTTGGACAGGATCTGTATAGGACGCGACGACAATATGTATGGCTTTCATTTCTTTTAACATAAATTCTAACTTTACGAGAGCAAGCCGTTCATCGTCCACCAATACTGCTTGAATCATTGTTATTTCACCACTCAATATAGTATTTTTAAGCAAAAAACAATAATCTCTTACTTATATTTCGGTTCATTATAGTCTGTCTGTGAATCGGAATTCTTTCGAATCGGATTTCTTTTTTCAGAAGGGATTATGAAACTTACCAAAGTTCCTTTACCTTCCTTACTTTTAATTTGCAGACCCTTACCATAGATACGTAACAGTCGTTTATGTGTATTGAGAAATCCAATCCCCCGTTTAACATTAGACTGACCGCTCAGCAGCTGCTGAAGTTGTTCAGTAGTCATGCCTTTACCATTATCAGCGACTGTGATCTCGATATCATCAGCTTGTTCTTTGAGGGATATTGACAGCGTTCCTCCTTTGGAGCGGCTTAATATACCGTGCCGGACGGCATTTTCAACGAGTGGTTGAATGGTCAGGGGAGGTAGTTGGAAGTGTAGGTTCTCTGCCAAATCCCAGTTAATGGTCATCCTGTCCTCAAAGCGCTCTTTCTCTATGTACAGATAGGCACGGACAAGCTCAATTTCGCGTTCAATGGGTATCATCGGCTCGGCGTTCAAGAAGTTAAAGCTTAAGCGTAAATAAGAGCTAAAGGCATCAATGAGGTGACTCATTCGATTAATATCAAACGATGCCAGAGCGGATATAGAATTTAATGTGTTGAACAAGAAATGTGGTTGTATTTGCGCTTGAAGATATGCAGCTTCCACACGAAGCCGTTCGTTAACGGATTGTTTTAGATCTGTTAAGGAGCGTACCCGAGCCTTCAGTTCTATTGCATTCACAGGCTTCAATACATAGTCATTTGCACCTGAAATAAATCCGATATAAATATCTTCAGCTTGGCTTCGTACTGTCAGAAGTAGAATAGGAAGCTCAGCAATGGTGTAACGTTCACGAATTCTTTGGGTTAATTCATACCCGGACATTTGTGGCATCATTACATCTGTAATAATTAAATCCCACTGATCGGTATCTAGCAATAGTAAAGCATCATTTCCGCTGGTCACCGTAACGATTTCGTAGTCCGTGATGGAAAGTACGCTAGTAAGTATTTTTAGATTAAGCGGATCATCGTCGATAACCAAAATCTTAGGTCTTCTACCATGAGCTAATGATGCGGTACTGGTCGCAGCCAATTTGGATAGAGTGATCATAGATGGCGTATCTGGAAATTCAGTTATTGATGGGAGCTCTGAACTAGCCTCTCGGTTCGCTGGATCGGATAAAGGCATTGTGAAGGTAAAAGTAGTTCCTTGGCCAAGTGTAGAGACTACACTGATTTTCCCACCGTGAAGCTCAACTAACTGCTTACAGGTGCTTAATCCAACCCCGATACCACCGCTAACTTCAGTCATGCTGGAGTCACCCTGTTCATAGGGCTGGAAAGCTCTAAGCAACGTTTCCTCGTCCATGCCAAGTCCAGTATCCGTAATATGAATCCGCGCCGATTTTTTGTGAATATCCGCATGGATTCTTATCGTACCTATAGTCGTATACTTAACAGCATTTTGAAGCAGATTGAACAAGATCTGAATGAGTCTTTTTTCATCAGCCACAATAGAAGGGAATGAATCTGGTATCTCCGATATTAAGGTTAAAGATTTTCCTTCCGTTAAGAACTTGAACATATCAAGCACACCAACTGCGAAGGACTGAATTTTAAGTTCTCTAAGCTGCAATTGTATATTGCTTTCACGAAGCTGGGATTGATCCAGTAGGTCGTCTACCAGAAGGGACATACGTCTTCCGACGGAAATGAGCAATTCTAAATTCTCTGCGTTCTGATGTGTTAAAGTGTCTCGCTCGCTGTCCAGAACAGTTTCGACAATGTTAATAATGCTGTACAGCGGATTTTTCAATTCATGTGAGGTGTTTGCCAAAAAAGTATCCTTTTGCGTAACGCTTCGCTGTAGGCTTTGTGCCAGTTTTTCAATCTGCTTCGTATTCCAGTGATAACGTTTAAACCCAAAAGTTGCAAAACACAAAAACGCAATAATTAGATCAAAAGGATAATAGGTAACATTAATCCAGTTATAATTCTTGAACATTCCCCAAAGCGAGCTGTTAACGATGGCAAGCATGGATAACAACAGAAAAATAGAGCCATCGTAATTTTTAAGAATAGACCTCAGAAGAAGAATAACAACTCCTAATGCCAAAACAAGCAAATTTATGCCGAAAATTGGCGTATGAAATTTATAATAGTGGACATCGGGTCCAAATAATATGAAAAGAATGTGCATTACGGACAGGAGGGTCAGAATCCGTACACTTTTTATTTTAACATCCTCGAACAAAAGATATTTACTTGTCAGCAGAATAAAAATAAAAGTTGAAATATAAGAGATGAACAATAGTTTCAGGTCCCATTGATAGTTAAAGGGAAGCATATGCAGTAAAATCTTGTCATCATCGCTGAGTACGGTAGTAGTAGCGGAAATTACCAATAGAAAAAAATAGATCAGCATCTTTTTCCGGGGTCCAATGATATATAATATTGCTGCATAGATTGCATGAAGTAGAAGTACTACACATAATAACAGTTGAAAGCCTATGGAAATGAACCTTTGATGTATTAGAGCTTTTTCGCTGCGGAATAAAATGGGTTTGGAAATACCGCCTTTATGGGCTAAGGAGTAGCTGGCTGTATGAATCACAATTTCAATCTCACTCTTATCGGTTGTAAAAGAAACTGAGTAAGGTAATACACGAGCAATATAATCCTCTTTATTCGCAGCAGGTGAACCTGAACTGCCCAGCAGTTCACCATTTATATAAATTTCCGAAGAAGTCTGAATCCCGGATATGAGGATACCATATGACTGCTTTGCGTTTTTATCTATAAGAACACGTAGACGATAGGAGCCGTAACCATAAGCAGGCTTTTCGCCATGACTAAAAGCATCGCTCCACTGCCCCGGTACTTGTATATATTTTTTAGTGGTAGCTTTAGTTAGAGATTCCTTATTGAATGTGGGAAGCAGCATATTAGGATAGAACTCCCATTGTCCTTTTAAGGTAAGGAGCTTGTCTTGATTCAATTCTGTATCCCGTAAATCGAGTACTCCTTTGACTAATTGTGGTTGTATAGCGTTAGGCGAAGCCCATACCCATAGGATACGAAAGCCAGTAAGTACAGTTAGAAAAAGTACAATAATTAGGAAGAGTTTTCTTTTTGTCATAGTAGTTAAACATTATTCGACATAAAACAAGATATTCCTTTCTCGAAAATATTTCACAAATCCAAAAAAAGCTGAAGCAAGTTGCAGGGGATTAGATTTGGCCGGCGTCTAACGTAATGTAGGTGAAGGAGGGGAGAAAGCTGGAAGAGGCGGAATGGATTTCTGCTGTGCTGAATGGTCAGCATCAAGCCTTTGGGCATTTGGTGACACGTTATCAAGGCATGGTGTACAGAGTGTGCGTCAAGATTACTGGAGAAGCCGAATCGGCCAAAGATATGGCCCAAGAGGTTTTTATAAAAGCATATAAAGCGCTCCCCTCCTTCAGAGGACAGTCTTCCTTCTCGACTTGGCTGTATCGGATAGCCTACCGAACCTGTCTGGACTGGAAACGGGCCAATGATAGGGAGTGGAAGCATCGAAGTGCAGCTGATTACACAGAGAATGATTGGGTGACGTCTCAAACGCCAGAGCATGAGGTGCTAGAGCAGGAACAATCAGCTGAACTGGGTGAGAATGTGAACAGCCTTGCGGAACCGTACCGGTCGGTCGTACAGCTGTACTATTTTCAGCGAAATTCTTATCAAGAGATTGCGGAGCAAAAGGGTGTTTCCGTTAAGACTATCGAATCGCAGCTTTATCGTGCCAGACAGATGATGCGTAGACAAAGGGAGGAATTGCGATGAATTGTGCAATAGTGAAGGAATGGATGCCACATTACATTGACGGCCTACTGTCTCCAGATATGGAGCTGAGTATCCGATTGCACATACAATCCTGTCCTGATTGTGCGCAGTGGCTGGAGGAAGCTAAGGAAATGTCAGCCCTTTGGTCAACAATGGATTCAGACAGCGAATATCAACATGTACAGATGGACTTCCCAGATCTCGCATCAGGTGTTATGGCCCATATCGAGCAGCTCGAAACAGGGCGCAGAGAGCGAGCGATTAAAGCGACAAGTGTAAGACGTCGTTTTGCTCCTCGAACATCTTGGATGCATTATGCGGTGGCTGCCTGTTTGAGCTTGTTATTGTTACAGTTTGGAGTTTTTGAGAATTTGGCTTATGGGATCACTGAAATTAATGGTCATGTGTCGAATTCGGTAACCCAATGGTTTGATGGCTTTGGAAAATAGTCGTAAAGAGATTTATAAATAATAGATGGATTCAGGTAGACCGAAGTTTATGCTATCCAAATTTTAGGAGGATGTATTATGATTAAGAAGAGACGGTGGCTCACTTTTATGCTGGCTATGATTCCTGGTGTAGGTCATTTGTATTTAGGCTTCAAAAAGCAGGGTTTGCAGTTTATGATCGGGGCTTCCTTATGTATTATGTTTATTCCGTCCGAGCCCATGATCTTCCCTTTTGCGCTAGCTGCACTATGGTTTTACCAATTGTTTGATGCCCTGCAGAAAGCGGCTTGGATGAAAATAACTGCAGCCGAACACGAGCGTATGATGTTTCATCCTGACAGCTTCGGAGAGCCTTGGACGATGGGAATATCCTCTATGCCGGGTTACCCACATGAAGATGTGAATCCAGCTTGGGTCGGTATCGGATGTGTTGTTGCTGGGTTTCTTATGCTGGTAATTTCAGTATTTCCGACGCTTTGGAGAATGTTGATTGAGATTAACATTGGCACGATTTTGCTATCACTGGGTCTGATTGCGTACGGTTTGAAGATGCTAAGAAACAATACGAGAGCATAAGAAACGGGGATTTGACTATGGGGAGATGGAAAATCGGAAGTTTCACTGCAGCCATGGGCTGCATTGCGCTTGGTGTCATTATTGTGATGGCTCAGTATAATATGATCGGCTATGAAGTACTTGGGTATTTATGGCCAGCGCTGTTGATCCTGTTCGGACTCGAGATGTTGATCAGACTCTTTATCAAATCCGATGTCAAAAGCCGTGTAAGCGGCTGGGCTATCTTCTTGATAATCATGCTGATTGGAGCAAGCAGTGCTCAGACAGTAATGGCGGGTGGCTCACTCAGCAGCCTGATCGGGAATACACATCTAACTCCACTTAGCGGGAATGTGGAAGTGAAAGACAATATTACGACGCTGAAAATCGTACTTCCAAGTGGAAAAGTAAAGGTAGAAGGAATAGATGGAAGCTCATTGGATTATGAGGGAAGCCTACTCCTACCTGGGAAATCTCAAAGTGAAGCTGAAAGTGCATTGGAAAAGAAGTGGAAAGTTACAACTGAGGGAGATACACTGATTATGGAGCTCGATACAGAGCATAATTGGTTCTCTAATATTCAGTTTGGATTTAATACTAAAAGTCCTTATTTAAATGTAAGTGTACCTAGCAGCCTTGCCGTTGAGGTGGATACAAGCGATGGGTCAATCGAGGCCTGGGATTTAAAGTCTGGCTTAATGGTTGATACTAGTAATGGGGTTTTAAATATTCATGATGTTGCTGGCGGAGTAGAAGCGCATACCAGCAATGGATCACTAACTGTTCAGAACATCCAAGGCGGAGCTCAGCTCGCAAGCTCTAATGGAGCTATTGTATTGGATAACATAGATGGGGCGTTATCCGCTAAGAGCAGCAACGGCAAGATCACTATCAATTCAGCTGTGACCGGAAACTGGAAATGTTCGTCTAGTAACGGAAAGATTATAGTGAGACTGCCATCCGTGTCCGATGCGAAGATTACAGCGGATACCAGCAATGGTTCGCTGAAAGGGAATGTACCCTGGGATCGTGACGGGGATAGCTATGGCACTGCCGTTCTTGGTAAAGGAACGTATACTGTGGACTTAAACACGAGTAATGGAAGTGTGACCGTGGATACTGCAGAATAAGTAAGAATAATAAAAGGAAGCTGAGGCTTCAGCGAGTGATTCTGCTGAAGCCTCAGCTCCCTTTTTGTATAATAGACCTACCAAGCGTAAGCTTTAGGTGCTTCTCCGCCCGGTCCTGGGAAGATCTCATCTAGCCGTTTAAGTACAGACTCGTCTAGTACAATCTCAAGACTGCGTAGTGCACTCTCGAATTGCTCCAGTGTACGTGGTCCAATAATTGGTGCGGTTACAGCAGGATTGGCGAGCAACCATGCTAGAGCTACATTATCTTGTGGTTGCCCAAGCTCCATACATAAGCTTGCAAAAGCCTCAAGCTGATCTTTAAATTGCTCTACGCGCTCTGAGTTTCCTCCACTGCGGCTGCCTTCTATTTTCTTAAGCGCATTACGTCCGAGAAGGCCTCCATCCAGTGGGCTCCAAGGAATAACACCTAACCCAAGATTGAGAGAAGCGGGTAATACTTCAAGTTCAGGAAGCCGACAGGTTAGGCTGTATTTATGCTGCTCAGAGACCAAACCTAAAAAGCCACGAGCTTTGGCTTCTTGTTGAGCTACAGCGATATCCCATCCCGCAAAGTTGCTTGAGCCGACATAACCAATCTTGCCTTGGTTTACAGCAAGCTCGAAAGCTCCCCACAGCTCGTCCCAAGAGACACTACGGTCAACGTGATGCATCTGGTACAATTCAATATGATCGGTCTGGAGACGCTGCAGAGACCCCTCTAGATGGCGGCGTATAATATAAGAAGATAGTCAGGGGGGCGGACGACGTGAAAAGGTCGTGCTGGCTACCAAGGTTTATGGTGCAATGAGCGATAAGCACGACGGACCTAATGATGAGGGTGAGCCATAAATGTTAGCGGTATCAAAAAAATTAACACCTGCGTCCAGTGCAGCGTCCATAATGCTGAAGGCTTCTTGTTCATCTGTTTGTGGGCCGAAGTTCATTGTTCCGAGACATAGCCGACTGACCTTCATACCGGATTTCCCAAGCTTTGCATATTGCACTTCGCATTCACTCCTTAGATAGAATTTAAATTTGATGATAGCAATACTATTTAGTTATAATTGTAAACAACTTATCAATCAAGGGAAAATTTGCCTAGTTCTCCTTTGGTAATCGAAAGCACAGTCTATGTTTTCAAAAACTTTTTTTAGCTTACAACGTATTTGAAATGGGAAAAATTTCACAAGGGAGAAGATACTATGAAAAAGAGCTTCAGTATTATTTTTGCTGCAATTATCGGAATCCTTGTATTCACAAATCAGTCCTATGCTGCTCCATCGACGTTACCTCCAAGCTTGGACAGTACAGATGCGCTTTATGTTAATGCAGATCTTGTCGCAATCATTGATCATAACACTAACAAAGCAGACGTAGTCAATGTAACAACAAATAAGGTAGTCAACCTTTCAAATGATGCTCATACGATTCTCGATCTTAACGTGATGAAGAATCCGCAAAAAATAGTGCTGCTAAAGAAATCAAATGGCAACGCAATTACGAAAACGGTCTTTACCTATGCTGGAGAGCAGATTAGTAAAACAGAAATACCGCTTAAAGGTGTGGCAGACAAAATCAAATGGGTTGCTCCTACGGGGAAAGTAAACGAACGAATCATGGTTCAATTTGGAGATTCCTTTAATCTTTATCAGGATCCTTGGAATAAGCCAAGTGTAAGCTTTAATGCTAAATTTAACGATACCGGATATGAAAGTGTAAACGTTCAGGATTGGGATTTTGTTGGATATCCTTACTTAGCTATAAAGTATCAAGCACAAGGTATAATGAACGATGATTTCTTTGTGAGAACAATTAATTTATTTCACAAAAATGAGAAACTGATCAAAGATTTTAATACTGACATTGAGCTTAAATACAATGGTACGAATCTGGCTTTATTTACATCATATATTTACCAGGCGGTTCCAGGTAACGCGAATCGTCCTGTTTCGAATGATTCTCTGAACGTTTTTCGTTTAATGAATGTTGCAAGTGGAAGTGAAATGGCTCCTATTAAGCAAGCTTTTAAAGAAGAGGGTAATCTTTCGGGGTGGAAGACGGACTATATTAATAGTCAAGTGTTTGTAGGGGATGTATTAGAACACACCTGGTCGTTATTTTCGCAAGAAGGAACTCAGATTTTAAAAGATCAAAAATGGCCTGAAAATGGGAACAGCAAATTTTTGAATTATAATCCAACTACAAAAACTTCTTATTTCCTGAATTATTCAGCTGGGGAAATTTCAGTAATTGCAAATCCAATTCATTAATAGAACGTGAAAGTGTAGAGTCGCCACAGGGATAATCCTGGACTGCTCTTTTCATTACTCAAGAAGATATTCCTTAACAATAAGGATCTTATAGGCTCTGCCTATCAGCTCAATAGAATCTATATCTTTGTCCTTTACGACTGGGTATGATACAACAATATAAAGAAGAACTATGTCTGTTAGAGCAGACCACTTGAGGAGTGACTGAGATGAGTGAGGTTAAAAAAATCGCCGTAATCGCAGGGGACGGTATTGGACCTGAAGTAGTAGCAGAAGCAGAAAAAGTATTGAAAGCAACGGAAGAAGTATTTGGTTATGCCTTTGAAACGGAGCACGCGCTATTTGGCGGCATCGCAATAGACGAGAGAGGCACACCGCTGCCGGAAGATACACTAGAAATCTGTCGTAGTGCAGATGCCGTATTACTGGGTGCTGTCGGCGGACCGAAGAGGGATAACAATCCAAAGGAGCTCCGTCCTGAAACCGGACTGCTTGGCATTCGTAAAGCGCTTGGATTGTTCTCAAACTTACGTCCAGCTGTCGTATTCGATTGCCTTAAGGACGCTTCGACTCTGAAACCGGAAGTTCTGGAAGGTACAGATCTTATGGTCGTACGTGAGCTGACGGGTGGGATTTACTTCGGAGATAAATTGCGCCGTCAAGGTGAACATGGGGAAGAAGCTGTAGATACCTGTGTATATAACGTAATGGAAGTGGAACGAATCGTACGTCAGGCTTTTGAAATTGCTGGCAAACGTCGTAATAAGCTGGCAAGTGTTGATAAAGCGAACGTACTTGAAACTTCACGTTTATGGCGTGAGGTCGTAAATAAGGTTGCTCCAGAATATCCTGAGGTAGAGGTAGAGCATGTGCTCGTTGATAACTGCGCAATGCAGCTGCTGCGCCGTCCATCCAGCTTTGATGTTATCGTTACTGAGAACATGTTTGGTGACATCCTGAGCGATGAAGCTGCTATGCTGACAGGCTCTATCGGTATGCTTGCTTCGGCTTCGATGGCTGATGGCAATTATGGTCTCTATGAGCCAGTACACGGTTCTGCTCCTGATATTGCCGGACAAGGGCTTGCGAACCCGATCGCAACGATCTTGTCACTGGCGCTGATGTTCCGTTTAACCTTTGGTTATGAAGATGCTGCTGCTGCGATAGAGGCTGCAGTTGCTGAAGTATTGGATGCAGGTCACCGTACAAGTGATATTGCCGTAGATAAGAGCAAAGCGATCAGTACAACTGAAATGGGCGACCTAATTGTTGCAGCGATCCGCAAAGCGTAATAACATTTTATTTATAATTACTATTAAAGAGGAATTGCTATAATATTGACTTTGATTTTGTACGATGATACCATTTGATATGTAGACAAGATGTAAATTATTCCAGCATATCATGACAAGAAATGGTTGGTTTCTTACATAATCAAAGGGGGATTTTGGCAATGGCAGAACGTTTAGTAGGTAAACCGGCTCCAGATTTTACTATGGAAACCGTATCAGGTGATGGTAAGGATTTTGGTAAAGTAAGCCTGTCCGACTACCGTGGCAAATGGCTTGTATTCTTCTTTTATCCTCTTGATTTCACTTTTGTATGCCCGACTGAAATCACAGCTCTTAGTGATGCTGCTGCACAATTCGAAGCACTTGATACAGAAATTCTCGGCGTAAGTATAGATTCGATCCACAGCCACAAAGCATGGATCAATACACCTAAGGATTCCAATGGTCTTGGCCGTTTGAACTTCCCTCTTGCAGCTGATATTACGAAGCAAGTCGCTAAAGAGTACGGCATTCTGATTGAAGAAGAAGGTATTGCATTGCGCGGCTTGTTCATCATCGATCCAGAAGGCGAATTGAAATACCAAGTCGTTAATCACAATGATGTGGGTCGCAGCGTAGAGGAAACACTTCGTGTTCTCCAAGCCCTGCAATCTGGCGGCTTATGCCCAATGAACTGGAGACCAGGCGACAGAAACCTTTAAATTATGTTCTGTTATCATCTGATCTTTGATATTCTGATTTGGACCTCCTTGCAGAAGTTTTATCTGTAAGGAGGTTTTTTGCTCCAAAAGGTCTTGTATTTCAAAATGGATTTGAAAATAGGCGTGAAAAGTTATATTATGTCCTCGAGTGGAGGAATCTCCATTAGGGTAATGTAATACAATAATAAAAACTCAAAGGGTTAGTTATTCTAAGGAGGGCGAACAAATATGAGCTTTTGCTGTGGAGCGAGTATGGTAGGAACAAAGGGAACCCTTAAACATTATCGCACGCAAGTCCANNTTTTTGTCCGGTATGTCATCGTGTGGAGGTTCATTACAAGGTCGAAAATGAGTATGAGATCTTGGCGGAATACGCACATGGAGATGGAGTTACCGATGTGGATTTTCAGGACTATGTTATGGAAGACGAAACTGCAATATTTGAGAACGTCATTAACATCGAGAGTGAAGAGCCTCTAGCCATTGTGCGGAGCCAGATTGATATGGCGCTTGACCTACTTGCTGTAGCCAAACAGATTGAGGATACGAAGTGGGAACGGGAATTGAAGAAAAGATTAGCTGTGATGAGTCAAAGGCGCCTTCGTCTGCAACAGAAAGCATAAGATTATTATTACATTTTGGACTGGTCCATTTCGTATCAAAGCCTTCGCAATTGCGAGGGCTTTTTAGCTTTTTCTAATCTTTTTTAGATTGGTTTAAATCATTTGAACGAGCTAATAGTAATAAATATAATTTGATGTGATATTTTATATGTCTTTGGAATCATTTTATGAATTTTTTTATCATTCGACAGTTTCTCTGATTGCGTTGTCTACTTCACTTGGATATGATTGGAATATAATTGAACCGGTTGGAAAAAGTGCAACGATTACCGAATGTTCTGGCGGCTTCGTCATATACTCAAATACATAGTAATTTGATGTCGCTTTAGCGTCTTCGTCAAATGCAGTAAAAGGGGGAACTTCGTATCGTGATTAGCCAATATCAAGAAAGTCTTCTATTACCGGGAAGAACCTATCAATCAGGACCTGTGGATACTACATACGAGGATGTACTAGAGAATATTGACAGCGGAATCATGCTTTTTGATGAAGAGGGAGTTATAAGTTTTGTAAATAAGCAAATGTACGGGATGCTTGAATTGACCCGTCACTCCCTTGTGGGCTGTACAATATCACACCTGTTATCTAATGTTCGACTGAGCCGCTTTAAGAAAAAGCAAGTACTGCAAAGCTATAGAGAGATGGTATACAAAGGAAAATCTAATTATGAATTTTTAGACGAGTATGGCCGTTACTGGAAGGTTACACTATGCTGTGGAGAGCAAATGAAGGGTTGTTATTTGTTTACAGTTAAAGAAATCTCCGATTATAAGTTGATTGAGCAAACGGCTTACCGAAATGATAGTTTGGCTATGCTAGGTAAATTATCTGCATCTATTGCCCATGAAATCCGAAATCCATTAACTGCGATCCGCGGATTTATTCAATTACTTCACCCGCATCTACAGCAGCTTGGGAAGCAGGAATATGGCAAGATAATCTTGGCGGAGATCGATCGTGCGAACGATATCATTCATGAATTTCTAACTTCATCCAAGCCGTCAGTTCCTCAAGTGGGGATGATTCCTGTGTCAGCCTTGCTCAAGGAGGTAGTGCTGCTTACAGAGAGCGAAGCCTTGATGAAAGGTTGCCAGATCAATCTGCATCCTTTTCAGGGGGATATGATGATTTCTGGAGATGTAAAACAAATGAAACAGGTAGTCCTCAACATGATTAGAAACGCTATGGAGGCCGTTGCGGATAGAACAGATCGTCTAATGGGTAAAATAGAGGTTGGAGCCCACAGAGAGGGTTCTGAGGTCCGTATTTACATCTCTGATAACGGTAAGGGAATGGATATCCGTACACTGGACAGGTTATTCAATCCATTTTTTACGACTAAGGAGAATGGGACTGGGCTCGGGCTTTCTGTGAGTGACCGAATCATCAAAAATCATGGCGGATGTATTTCTGTCAGTAGTAGAGTTAACGAAGGTACCCATTTTGTAATCTCATTGCCATTAATCCATTAATACACTCGATTAGAATATAGAGTAATAAGAGGCTGATCCCTGCAGATAATACAGATGCGGAGATCAGCCTTGCTTATGTTACAATGGGGATTGGTTTTGGGAGACAAATGGAGGTAAACACAATGGATATAGAATTTAACAGTGGCAGTACCATTAATGAAATACAGGGTGACGCCCTTATCCTTATCATCTCTGAGTCGGAGCTTGAACACGGAGGCCTCTCTGAGGGATGGAATGACAGAATTAGCCTATTAGGGAAGACAGGTCTATTTAGTGGGAAGCTGAATCAGACTTATGTACTGCCTCTAGATAATCCATCCGGTTGTCCCGTTGCTATTTTGGTTGGTAAGGGGGACCAACTTCTTACGACTGAAGATCTACGTCAAATGGCNNGGCGATAAAGCTAGTGTTTAAGGTATCTGAAAATATTCAGGAGCTAACAGTAGGGAAGGATATCTTATCTATCGCCTATGCGTTGTCTGAGGGGTTATTGCTCGGATCCTATCGCCGACCCACGTATAAGCAGGAGCAATCTCAATATAACGGTCCAC
>DJUJ01000017.1:28407-32418 GCA_002438345.1 Paenibacillus sp. UBA6285 | reverse complement strand
GAAAAGGAAGTGTAAACCCTCCGCGAATGATCGTCATCCGTTATCAGGGAACGGGGCACTGGGATAACGTAGTGGGGTTGGTCGGTAAAGGGATTACTTTTGATACGGGTGGTATTTCCTTGAAAAGAGCGCCTGGCATGGAAGAACTGATCAGTGATATGGGGGGCGCAGCGGCTGTACTCGGAGTAATGGAGGCACTCGGCCGATTACGTCCACGAATTAACGTCGTGATGGTCATTCCATCCGCTGAGAATATGCCTTCTGCTAATGCTTTTAAACCTGGAGATATCATTACATCCATGAGCGGACGAACCATAGAAGTGTTGAATACTGATGCAGAAGGCAGGCTTGTACTTGGGGATGCGCTGACATATGCTCGGGAATGGGGAGCGAAACGTATAATTGATGTCGCCACGCTGACAGGTGCAGTGTTGTCTACATTGGGAGATATAGCTACAGGCGCAGTTACTAACAACGAGGAATTTATGGAACGGTTTCTGGCAGCATCTAACGTTTCGGGAGAAAAAATATGGCAGCTTCCTGCTTACCCGGAATTTCGTGAGATGCTGAAGAGTGAAGTTGCCGATATTCGTAACGCTGCAGGAAGATTCGGGGGAGCCACTACCGCTGGATTATTCGTAGGTGAGTTTGCGGAGGGTCTGCCGTGGATACATCTAGATATTGCTGGAACAGCGTTTTTATCTAAAGAACGTGGAGTTAATCCTAGGGGGGCCACAGGTGTCATGGTTCGCTCAATGGTTCAGTGGTTGCTCAGCGAAAGCGAATGATTATCTCCTCATAAACAACAAATAGAAACCTCTCTTTAGGAAAATGGAAGTATGAGCAACCATTTCACAGGAGAGGTTTCTTTGCTTTTGTATGAATGATAAAGAATATATTGCAAGCCTACTTCTTACTGTCAACAGGTGTTGAGCAACAGGAGAGGGGGGAATCTAAAGATGCTGCTGAGCAGCTCTTGCCCTTATCACAGTCAGCGCAAGCACCCTGCTTGCCCTTTTGCACATGTCGATAGATGATCCAGCCCGAATAACCGAAGATCAGAGTGACGATCAGAACATTTATCATTACGGTGCCCCACTTTCATCAAGAAAATCAATCATTTACAAGTTCTACGACCAACCTAATAATCGTCCACCTTGGAAAATTACAAAAGATACGATATATGCCAGAACAAGAGAATAGCCAATAGAGAAGAAGGTCCACTTCCAAGACGCTGTTTCTTTTTTAATAACCCCTACTGTGGCCAGACAAGGAACATATAACAGAATAAAGGCCATGAAGCTGATTGCACTCAGCGGTGTAAAGACTTGTGAAATTTGATTCTCTAATCCTGCGGTATCCGGTGCGTGATAAATGATATTCATCGTAGACACAACAACCTCTTTAGCTAAAAATCCTGGAACCAATGTAGAGCCAGCCTGCCATGTTCCGAAACCAAGCGGTGCCAGTAGTGGGGCAATCATGCCTCCGAATTTAGCTAGAAAGCTATGATCCATTTCTACATCAAATCCGCCAGGACCGGCATAGGACATAAACCAGATAATGGCTGAACCTGCGAGAATAATCGTTCNNCTTTGCCTTTCTCCCAAGTGCTGCGCGACAAGGTCTTGATCTGCGGCATACGGTAAGGAGGGAGTTCGATGATGAAGACAGAGGAATCATTTTTGAATAAGTATTTAGAGAATACCTTACAAAGGATTAGCGCAAATACAATACCCATGACATACATAGACAGAACGGCTAATGCTTGCTGTGCAGGGAAGAATACAACTGCGAATAAAGCATAAACAGGCAATCTTGCAGAACAGGACATCAGCGGCATGAGCAGGGTCGTTAGCATTCGGTCTTTGGGCTGTTCGATGCTTCGAGCGGCCATAATGGCAGGTACGTTGCAACCAAAACCAATGATGAATGGAATGAATGCTTTTCCGTTAAGTCCCATTCGTTCCATTGTGCTATCCAACAACAAGCACACCCGTGCCATGTATCCGGAATCCTCCAGGAAAGATATGATCAAGAATAGTATGAAGATTTGCGGAACAAAGACCAGTACGCCACCTACACCGCCGATGATGCCATCCACAATTAGTGCATGCGTGAAGTTGGAAGCTCCAATTGTCTGAAGCAGCGAATTCGTTCCATCACTAATGGGGCCGGATATTAGGCCATCTACGATATCTGATAAGGGTCCACCAACCCAGTCAAATGTGGTCTTAAAGAGAGCATACATAAAGAAAATGAATAAGGGCAGCCCCAAAAAACGATGAGTCAACACTGAATCTAATCTTTCTGTCAAGTTATGAGGCTTCTGAGTTGTTGTATCAAGTACATCATCACAAATAGAGCGGATATACTCCATTCGGTTCGAGCGAATCCATTGCGGTAGTGTCAGGGCGAGTTTTTTGATCTGTAGCTCACTCTGACAAGATTCACAGATATTCAGTAGTCCCGTAATATCTATACGTGACTTCAGAAATTGAAGAATAACTGGATTCTGCTCCAATAGCTGTAGAGCGATCCAGCGATGATTTGGTAGATCCTTTATAGGACGTAATTCCTTTTCTATAGAAGATATCGCTCTTTCGACAACCTCACCATAGTTCAGCTTGAACTTTACAGCAGGAATAGCTGACGATTCCTCTAGAATACTGAGCATCTGTGCGCTGCCTTTACCGGTTCTTGCTATAAGTGGTAGGACAGTTACACCCAATCTTGATTGTAAAATGGTTTGATTGATACGAATACCACGAGCATTAGCGACGTCAACCATATTAAGCCCGAGTAGAGTAGGCTTGCCATACTCAAGTAATTGAAGCGTGAGCAGCAGATTGCGTTCGAGCTGTGACGCATCCACGATATTAATTAATGCTTCTGGAGATTCTTCTATCAGATATTGGGCTGCGACCCCCTCATCCCGTGAGAGTGGGTGAAGAGAATAGATGCCAGGCAAATCAATGAGCTTGCCAGCCCCGTTCTTCAGATTGCCTACCTTCTTCTCTACCGTTACCCCTGACCAGTTACCAACATATTCGTATGACGTAGTTAATGTATTGAAGAGAGAGGTCTTACCTGTATTTGGATTGCCCACAAGAGCTATAGAACTCAAGATACGTTCACCTCAATCATCGAAGCTTCCTTTCGGCGGATGGCGAACAGTTGTCCGTTGCATTCCAAGGTAATCGGACCCAAAAAAGGTCCCTTTCCTTTAAGGCGGATGTTCACACCCTCTGACACTCCGAGATCAGCAAGACGACGGCGCAGAATGGGGTTCATACCTTCTATTTTATGAATACAGCCGGCAGAACCAGGTTGTAGTTGCAGCAAGGAACAGTGTGTAGAAGTAGCTATTGTAATCCCTCCAAAAGAGACTGATAATCAATCTCAACTGTTTTATTGTAATGTAGCATTTTTAAGTGTTTGTATACTGTGATATTTGTCACTGACATACTGTATGATAGCATCTATGAGCTAAAGGCGAAATATCCTTTACATTTTATTCTTCATTAAAGTATGATTGAACGATATAAATTGCATAGTAAAGCTATGTTGGCGGTTATAATGATTGCAATAGCGGTTACGATGATTGCAGGAACTGAAGGGGGATAATTATGAAGACTAATCAATGTAAGATTGTTGACTGCACCATTCGCGATGGGGGGCTAGTTAACAACTGGGATTTCAGTGTGGAATTTGTGCAAAATTTGTATGCCGGCTTGAATGAAGCTGGTGTTGATTATATGGAAATTGGTTATAAAAATTCCCCTAAACTGCTCAAAGGAGCAGAAGGTGCCGGACCATGGCGTTTTCTGAACGATGATTTCTTACGTAAAGTTATCCCGCAAAAGGGGCATACCAAGCTTTCAGCTTTGGTTGATATCGGCCGTGTGGATGAGAATGATATTTTGCCTCGCAGCGAAAGTATGCTGGATCTGATTCGAGTGGCTTGCTATAGCAAAGATGTGGAGAAAGCCTTACAGCTGGTACAAACTT
>DJUJ01000017.1:15162-28272 GCA_002438345.1 Paenibacillus sp. UBA6285 | reverse complement strand
TTCCTGTTATGGAATGGGACGTGCTGCCGGAAATTGTCCTACGGAGCTGCTAGTGACTCATTTGAAGAATACACGTTACACATTACGCCCTATAGTTGATATCCTTGAACGTCTGATGATTCCTTTACGTGAGAAAGAGGAATGGGGCTATATCATTCCTTACATGATCACTGGTACGCTTGATGAGCATCCACGTTCGGCTATGGCGATTCGCGTATCAGCAGATAAGGATAAAGCGGTTGATTTCTATGATAAGCTTACAACACCAGAAGTAAGCTTCAGAGATAAATAAAGATGTTTTTCAGAAGCACTGAACCCATTCACAGGGGGAAGTGCTTTTTTTGTTGAAATATAAGAACGATTTATAAGTTTCTCTGATAAATTGTTTATATTTCTCGCAAAAATGCTTACCGCCCTTATAAGGACGCTGAAAGTGTTTATGCTTGCCTGCTTGAAGAAAATGGTTTATATTTATGCAAGATTTATGAATAATCGCTATAAAAATACTTGTGCTTAAAAGAAATGTAACTTTAAAGACCGATCTAGCCGATATTTATACATAGGACAAGACTATACATAGTTGCTTATTAATAGACATCATTTTCAGACGCGAGGGACTTATGAGACAAGAAGAGAAAAAGACAATTCAAGCGGCTATTATAGGAGCTTTACTGTTCCTATTCATTCAAATTTTCCATACATCGCTAAACCGATTGGACAATTGGAATATTATTTCTGCACTCTATCTCATTGTCGGCTGCTGTACTGTTGCTTTTGGATTTGCGATATTTGCACAGGGCTGGTTGTTTTTCTCTAGCAGATTATCTAAAGGTAGATTATATGTCGCTGCTCTTTTTGGTGGAATATGTATTATTGATTTCTTGCATACGCTCGGCTTTGTAGCATTTCCATTGATTTCATCGTTTATAACCCCTGAGGAATCAATGTGGCTGCTTACCTTTTCGCGACTATCCAGCGGGCTGGGCATATTGTTTATTTTTAGTAGAGAAGATAAACCTGTGTCCGTGACCGAAAAAAGAAATGTATTCAGAATCGCCTTCATGTTGATCGTGCTCGTTATCGCATTATTTATACTTATCCATTCGGCTGTGCCAGATTTATTTACTAAGCCTTGGATGAGTACGCTTAAACAATTTGTTGATCTGGCAGTACTTTTTGTTTATTTAGCAGGTGTTGCTGTCATCGTATTTCCTGGGAATAATGAAAAATCAGCCTCGCTGCTTGTGATCATTCGGGCACTTATCTTTTTCTCTCTAGGCCAGGCTTTCTTCATGACTCCCTTACGTGGTGGTAATATAGACGATCTCTTTGGGATGTTATGTAGCGGAGTTGCTTATTATCTGTTGCTTACCGGCGTGTATCGCCTGACGATTGAAGAACCGTTTTACGAGAAGCAGTTGGCCGAGGATCGGATTAATTATTTGGCGTATCATGATGATTTAACGGGACTTCCGAATAGACGTCGGCTGACACAGCGTGTAGAAGAAATGATTGGTGCTGGAGAGACGGACACGAGTGATCAATTTTCAGCTTTGGCCATTATGAATATTAATTATTTTAAGAATATAAATGACTCTCTAGGCCATTATGCCGGAGACCTTTTATTGAAATTGGTGTCTGAGCGGCTTGGTAATGAGGCTAGACCCAGTGAAGAACTGTATAGCATGGGGGCAGATGAGTTTGCTTTTCTAATGACCGATAGAGCAAGTCTTGGAGAATGTTTGGCTCGGGCTACTGAGTTACTGAGATTATTTGAAGTACCTGTTGAGCTAGAATCCGGAGAGTACCATATTTCGCTCAGTTTAGGGATGAGTATTTATCCTGGTGACGGGGAAACTGCTGAACATCTAATTCAAAATGCGGATACTGCGGTTCATAATGCGAAGGAACAGGGAGTGGAGATTCGCCGTTATATCCCAGCCATGCAGATGAAGGCAAAGGAACGTCTGAAGCTGGAAAATGATCTTCGAAGAGCGCTTGAACGTGATGAGTTCTATCTCGTATATCAGCCAAAAGTGCAGCTGGAGACGGAAGAAATTGTAGGAATGGAAGCTTTATTGCGCTGGAATCATCCTAAGCGTGGTATCGTCTCACCTAATGAGTTTATTCCTCTAGCTGAGGATAGCGGGTTGATTGTTCCAATTGGGGAATGGGTACTGAAGACGGCGTGTCTGCAAAATAAACAGTGGCAGCTAGCAGGCTACCAGCCGTTATGCGTCTCCATCAACTTATCTATGCGTCAATTCCTTCAACCGAACTTAGCAGGTAAGATTCATTCCATTTTGACTGATATTGGATTGGATCCATGTTATGTCGATCTTGAAATTACAGAGAGTATGACCTTAGATAAAGAAACGGCTTTTGATCAGCTGAAGCGTTTGAAAGATCTAGGTGTATTTATTAGCATCGATGATTTTGGTACAGGCTATAGTTCATTGCACTATTTGAAGAATATGCCGATCGACAGGCTGAAAATTGACAGATCGTTTGTCTCCGAAGTGATGGAGGATAGTAATAATGCTGCTATAGTCTCCACGATTACTTCTATGGCGCATCATTTGAAGCTTAAGGTTACCGCAGAAGGGGTGGAGAACAAGGAGCAGTTGCAGTTTTTGCGCGAGCAGCATTGCCATGAAGCTCAAGGTTTTTTGTTCAGTAAACCTATTCAAGCGGCTGAATTTGAGACGTCTTTTTTGAAAAAGGCTCCTCTCGGCGCTTCCTTCTAAAATATAAGAAAGTATAAGTNNGCCGAAGGCGTTTATGCTTGAACAAAAAAATGTTGATTTTTATTTGTGGGGGTGATACAATATCTCTTGTACTCACTTTCTAATGCGGGTGTAGTTCAATGGTAGAACTTCAGCCTTCCAAGCTGATAGCGTGGGTTCGATTCCCATCACCCGCTCCATAATTTAAACTTCCAAATCCTTGCGATGCAAGGATTTTTTTATGTTTTGGTAGATGATTGTGTTATGAACTTATCTTAGATTATCAAAAAGGCATGCTCCTCGAAGAAGAGGAGCATGCCTTTTTATATACTACCTGATTCTCTTAAACAGTCTTCAAGAACTCAACAATGGTGAGCAGTCCCTTATCAAAGTTCTCAAGGTTGAAATGCTCATCCGGTGCATGCAGGTTCTCATCATCAAGACCAAATCCCATCAGGACCACTGGTGCTTCAAGTACACGGGAGAAGCTTTCCATGATCGGAATGGAGCCACCGTCTTTGGTGAAGAGGGCACGGGTTCCGTATACTTTGCCGTAAGCGTCTGCGGCAGTTTGCAGAATAGGGTTCGATGGATCGATGTTAAAGGCACGCGCCTTCTCCATTTGCTTCACATGTACTTTCGCTCCGGTTTGGATATTAGCCTTCAGATGCGCCTCAACAGCATCAAGAATATACTGTGGATCCTGATCGCCGACGAGACGGCAGGTAATCTTGGCATGTGCTTCTTTCGGGATAACCGTCTTGCTACCTTCGCCTTGGAAACCGCCATAGACACCGTTAAGCTCAAGGGTAGGGCGAGCACCAATACGTTCTACAAAGGAATAACCTTCCTCGCCATATAACGCATCGAGTCCAAGTCCTTCGCGGATTTTATCTTCATTTACGCCTTGCTTCACGAATTCCTCACGTAGCATTGGAGAAAGTTCAGGTACACCATCATAGAAGCCTTCTACAGAAACACGACCTTTGTCGTCATGAAGTGAGCTGAGCAGGGACACGAGAGCGTGCAGTGCATTCGGAACGCCACCACCGTAAGAACCGGAGTGCAGGTCTGTAAGAGCTGTAGTTACGCTCACTTCAAGTGATCCTAGGCCACGTAGTCCTGTGCAAATTGCAGGGCGACCGCGTTCCAGCAGGGAAGTATCGGAGACTAGCACCGCATCCGCAGCCAGCTTCTCTTTGTTAGCTTCCAGGAATGGAGGGAGATTTGCGCTGCCGATTTCTTCTTCACCTTCGATACAGAGCTTGATGTTAACAGGAAGAGTACCTTCTTGTTTCAAGATTGCTTCAATCGCTTTGAGGTGAATGAATACTTGTCCTTTGTCATCTGTTGCTCCACGTGCATACAGCTTGCCGTCACGGATCTCTGGTTCAAACGGAGGTGTAGTCCACAGGTTTAGTGGATCTACTGGCTGCACATCGTAGTGGCCGTATACAAGAATAGTAGGCTTACCCGGAGCATGAAGATAGTCAGCATATATGACGGGATGTCCCGCTGTCGGATGAAGTTCAATGTTCTCAAGGCCGGCTTTCTTTAGTGTGTCTGTCAGCCAATGGGCTGCAGCTAGTACATCGTCCTTATGCTCAGACAAGGCAGAAATGCTTGGAATCTTGAGCCATTGTTTTAGTTCTTCGAGATGTTCATCCCGGTGTGTTGAAAAATACGTTTCGTATGACATAGTGTGTATGTACCTCCTTAAGTTTTGCTGCGCAAAACCGGCTATGAGCTTAATCGCCATGCGTGACCGTCTTGTTTAGCATTCTATAGGAATCATTATACTGGAGAACTCACTATGGATCAAAAGCGATCGGATAAATATCTTACCAGATGATTGTAGCCGGCGTCACACCTTGAGGAAAAGTGTCTTCTGCTTTGTCTTTATTCACATACATGTCATACCAAGCGTCAGCGATGAGACCCGGATCTGTAACTGTACCTGGCTTGATAAATACACCTAGAGCCAGATGACCTACATAGATTCCTTGCGGAGACAAGTCAGCATGAAGATTGAGGACATAATTTCTCAGTCCACTTAGTGCGATACCGACATTACCCATCATCTGCATCGGATAGATGGAGGACAGACCGGTTGTGAACAGTAGCGCTCCGCTGCGTTTCTCCAGCATTTCAGGTAATACTTGCTCTACGCTTCTGATTGCGGCTACAACCAGAGCTTGGAAAGCATCTAATGCATTCTCCTCAGTAACTTGAGAAGCTGGAGTAGGTGGGAAGATTCCACTTGTAGGGCTGAACTCAAGCACATCGATAAAGCCGTATTTCGCTTTGATGTCGTGGAAGGCGGCAATTACTTGTTCTTTATTGTATACATCTGCTGGAAAAGCAGCGGCCTCGATATTCAGCGATCGAAGCTCTTCTACGAGGGTATTCAATTTATCCGCATTACGAGAGATTAGGGCGACTTGAAATCCGTTTGCTCCGAATTTTTTTGCGATGGAGAGTCCTAGACCGGGGCCAGCTCCAATGATAGCTATCGTTTTTTTCATGATTAATAGTTCCTTTCCGGTTGTTGATTACTAACAGTAACCATGATAGACTGAATAAGCTTAAGGGACAAGAAGGCACTATTACATGCTTAAGTTACATGGAGGTAACCACTTTGGAACATTCAATGGACGAACCCATTCGGCTCATGCCGACGCTGGAGGATTGCTCCATCACCCGCCAGATTCTGGACAGGGTTGGGGACAAATGGAGTGTGCTCATCATTGTCAATTTGGGTGCAGAAGCATTGCGGTTTAAAGAACTGCAGCGGCGTTCTGGTGGTATTTCACAACGGATGCTGACTCAGACCCTCCGTCATTTAGAACGAGATGGTATAGTTTGGCGTAAGGTCACGCCTACGGTGCCTTTGACTGTTGAATACGGTCTGACGAGTTTAGGAGAGTCCTTGCTGGATCCTCTAACCTCCCTTGTGGAATGGGTCAATAGAAATAACGCTGAAATCGCCAAAGCGCGTATAGGTTATGATAGTCAGCACGAAACGCAGGAGTAGCAAGCTAGCAGTACAATTTACTGGGATAGAGGATGGATTATTTTGCAAAAGAAAAGTGGAAAGAACACATTTATATATACTTACACCTGTTCAGAGGATGAGTTATCTCTGTGTCAGATGGAGCTGCGTTGTCTTTTTGGAGAGGAAGTACCTTCTTCAATCTTTATGAGTGAGGTAGAGGTGGATGTCAGTCGCAGTCCCTTCATTAAAGAGCGTATTGATGTCATGTACGAGGGAGACAACTTACCTGAGATTTATGATCAAACGGAGCAGGTGGAGCTTGGCGGTAAGACATTTAAGGTTATTTTTGTGAAGACCAATGATCTGTCCCCTGCGGACAAAATAGAATATGATGAGCGAAGAGTGATCGAGCGAGAAATTGGGCTGCGTATTGAAGGGGAAGCGGATGTAAACCACCCTCAGTTGGTATACGGTATTGTTNNTGCTGGTACTTTGGATCTTATCATAAGAACAAGGCCACCTGGTTCCGTCAAATGAAAAAGCCGCGTAGTTACTCTATCGCGCTTAGCACACGTGTAGCCCGAGCTGCGGTCAATATAGCCGTTCCGAATCCGGAAGGTGTACGAGCCATCGATCCTTGCTGCGGCATCGGAACAGTAATGGTAGAAGCTCTGTCGATGGGAATCAATATGGTTGGACGTGACATTAACCCTCAGATCGCGATCGGTGCCAGAACGAATATTGCCCATTTTGGATTTACAAGTGAGGTCACGCTTGGAGATATTGCTGACATCACAGAACATTACGACGTAGCTATTGTAGATATGCCTTATAATCTATATTCTAGTATTACACCTGAGGAACAGTTTGCGATTCTAGTGAATGCACGCCGGATTGCAGATCGGGTAGTTATCGTTGCGATTGAACCGATGGATGAGATGATCACGGAAGCTGGATTTACGATTATAGACCGCTGTGAAGCTAAAAAAGGTTTGTTCTCCCGTCATTTAATGCTTTGCCAGTAATCCTAATGAAGTTATTTAAAGGGGTGCAGCAATGGAGCAGAAATGGTTAACTTGGGCTAAAGAAATACAGGCCATCGCACAGACTGGACTAACTTACGCAAAAGATGTCTATGATATAGAACGGTATCAAGCTTTGCGGGAGCTAAGTGTGGATATCCTCGCTAATTATACGTTCGAAAGCAAGGAGAGAATAAGACTCTCCTTTGCTAGTGAGGGTGGCTATTCTACGCCGAAAGTGGATATCCGTGGTGTTGTTTTTCAGGAAGACAGAATCCTGCTTGTCCGCGAGAAATTGGATGGAAAGTGGGCGCTTCCCGGGGGCTGGGGGGACATCGGTCTGTCACCGAGTGAAGTCGTTGTTAAGGAAATTCAAGAAGAATCAGGATTTGAGACAGAAGCAATTCGCTTGCTGGCTGTTCTAGATAAGAAATTTCATAACCATCCTCCGGAGCCGTATCACGTGTACAAGTTTTTTATTTTGTGCAGAATTGTAGGCGGCGAGGCGATGCAAGGGGTGGAGACGAGTGAAGTATCCTTTTTTGCTGAAGATGAACTGCCTGAGCTCTCAGTAGAGAGGAATACAAATGAGCAGATTCGGACGATGTTTGAATATTTACGAAATCCAGAAAAAATAGTAATATTGGACTAAGAATTTGCATATGATGTATGACTTCCGAAAGATGAAGTTTTAATTATTCAAATTATGGTTAATATCTATTTTGTAAGCACTTACAATAGTGAACCGCTGAGCCTTTATATCCAAGAAGAAACGACGTTGTCGTCCTTTATGGCTGACAACCATTTCTCGTAGAAATATAAGGATGATGTATAGCATGAAATTTATACATTCTTATATTTTTAAAAAGTCAATATTTCAAAGTTTTTGGGTCGAGCGGTCTACATTTTTTCCTCTACTGTGACGATAAGATATTTTAGGAGGGGATCGCATGGAACAAGAGAAATTGAGCATTCCATTGAAACAGGAAAATGTGGTGCGTCCTGCAGAAGGCAATATTGCCACTGGGCTGGTTTGGGGTATTTTAATCAGCATTCCGTTATGGATCTCTGTAATTGGCTGGATTCTGGGGTTTTGGCGCTGAGCCATATCTAATTGACTATTTAATGACTAACTAATTCTATAGTATATACAAAAGGCTGTCTCTTCGTTGTTGAAGAGACAGCCTTTTGAAATTCCTGAAGTTCTCAAGATTTACTATATACCAGTCTAAAATTCTCGCAAACAACCTTCATCTTTGGATCAAAGGGTTTCTTCAAGAACTCTAAGGATTCTCTGGTGAAGAAATTCTCATGATCATGGCGCCACGACTTCAATGTCCGGTCACCTTCTCCTTCCGTATAGGCGAATTCAGCAACGTTAGTGTCCAACTGTATCCATCCAGCCCGTATAAAGCTCATCTAGTTGCTCTTGCACCGCATCGCGTTCTTTCTGCAGCTCGGCGAGTTCTGCCGCATCGCTACTAATCTGTGGATCTAGCATCTTGGCATCGATTTCCCCAAGCCGCTCCTCAACCTCTGCAATGGCCTTCTCCCAGTCGAAGTTGGTGCTTTTCTTGCGGGAACTGGACGAGTTAGCGCTGGTATCTTTCCCTGAATTGTTAGATTGAAGCTTACCGGAGCGTGAAGTTGTTCCTTCTGAAGAGGAAGGTTTAGGCTGATCCGGAAAAGATAAGGCTGTTGATGCCTTTTCAGCTTGCTTCTCCTTGTAATACTCGTAATTGCCGTTGAAGACTCCAAATCGTCCATTTTCAATGGACCAGAGCTTATGGAATAAACGATTGATGAAATAACGGTCATGTGATACGGCCAGTACTGTGCCAGGAAATTCCTCTAATGCTTCCTCTAGCGCCTCACGGGAATCAATGTCCAGATGATTGGTAGGCTCATCCAGAATCAGTAGATTCGGTTTACGATGCATTAGTACAGCGAAACGCAGGCGGGTCCATTCACCACCGGACAGATTCGTGATGTCTTTGAATACATCGGCACCATAGAATAGGAACCGTGCAAGCTGCCCGCGAGCTTCACCCTCTTCAAGTCCGGCTTCTTCACGGAAGTAGCGGAGTACAGATTGTTTGTTATTTTCAGGGACAGCCTCTTGCGCAAGGTAGCCGACAACGGTTCTTGAGCCGAGCGTACAGCTTCCGCTGTCTGGGGTTTCCTGCCCTAATATAATTCTTAAAAGTGTACTTTTACCTGCCCCGTTACCTCCCATGAGTGCCGTAGTCTCTCCGTAACGAAGCACTTCGTTTGCGTCTGTGAAAAGGCTTCGCTCACCATATGCTTTAGCGATATCCTCCAGAATGACGACCTGATTACCGGAACGATCATTTTGCTGTAGCTGTAAATCCATCGATCTGCGCTCCAGAATAGGTCGTTTAACCTTCACCATGCGATCCAGAGCTTTCTGCATGGAGGCTGCTCTCCGGTAAAAGGACGGGTTAGGAGGAGTACCACGATTGCCAAATTCGATGAGACGTTTGATGCTTTCTTGCATTTGTTTTATTTTTTTCTGCTGCTCTTGATAATCAGCAAATTGTTGAAGAAGCTGCGTTTCCTTCTCCACTTGATAGCCGCTATAGTTGGTATGGAAAGTAAAAGCCTCGCCGTCCTCAATCTCTATCACTTTCTTGACTACAGCATCCAGAAAGTAACGGTCATGGGAAATGGCTAGCACTGTGCCGTCATAGCTCTGTAAGAACTGCTCTAACCATTCGATGGCGTTCATATCGAGGTGGTTGGTTGGTTCATCAAGTAGAAGTACATCCGGACGACGCAGCAGCAGCTCTGCGAGACCGACTTTGGTTTTCTCGCCGCCAGAAAGGGAAGCGAACAAGCGGCTGTATTGTCCAGTACGGATTCCGAGACCTGAGGCTACTCGCTGAATAGAGGATTCGATTTCGTAGCCACCTGTAGTCTCGAATTTATCCTGAAGACTACCGTATTCCTTAAGCAGCCGATTCCAGAGTATTTCATCCGTTCCGGTATTGAAGGTAGACATTTCAAGCTCCAGTTCTCGCAGGCGACGCTGCCACTGCAAAGGCTCGGCGAAGCTGCGCTGGAGAACGTCATAAACGGTTTCTTTTTCGTTAACCTCTTGAATTTGTGCCAGCAGACCTACTACGCTGCCTTTGCGTATTGAGATTTGCCCTTGATCGGGCCGCTCTTCGCCGTTCAGCAGGTGGAATAGTGTAGTTTTTCCACAGCCGTTGCGGCCGATCAGGCCAATTTTTTCTCCTTGGCGGATATCGAAGGTAATGCTATTCAGCACGAGCTGTGCACCGTGGTATTTTTGAACGTTTTGGCATTGGATGATCATATATATTCTCCTTTAATAATGCCCTTTGCACCGCCAGAACCCTAAATGGCTTCGAAATCCAGTAAAAAACCATAAAAAAAGACCGTAGGGAAATTTCCCCACGGCCTTATCATTCTCCGGTTAACTGATCCGTCCGGGTGATGGCAGGAAAGGCATTTCACAATTGTGTAGTGTTATTAAATTCATGGAAATGGACAGACTTCTCCCGTTATCGCCATTTACATGAGCAATGCCAGCTATCGCTTTAGGTAGCCGACTCATAACACTGTTGGTCCAATTGTGATCCATTCCTTCCACACCCCTTTCTTAACAAATTTAATGACAGTGTAATCAATAATTGAGAAATAAGCAAGTAAAAAGATGGAAGAGCGAAGTTTTATACTGCATAGAATATGAATCATGGAATAATATGGTTCTATGGTGGGGACAAGAGAAGCCACTAAATTAAACAGATGAAAAGNNACTTTTTGACGGATTGATGGGTAATGCATCTCAAGTGAATCTTGCGGAGGTACAACGGGAGTACGCACAAATTCTTGCTCCTCAGGAGAAAATTGAACGAGCGTACAAGCTGATTAGAGATATGTTTATTTTTACAGACAAACGATTGATTCTGGTGGATAAACAGGGACTGACGGGCAAAAAGACGGATTATCATTCCATCCCATACAAAAGTATCTCGCATTATTCCGTGGAGACGGCAGGTCACTTTGATCTGGATGCGGAGTTATGTATCTATATTTCCAGCAGCACTGTGCCGCTCAAGAAGACCTTCAATAAATCCGTGAATATTTACGAAGTACAGGCTGTGCTGTCGCAGTATATTTTGAAATAGCTTAGTTAGACAGTGTAGCGGAGTACAAGACCACCATAGGCAAAGGCGGCTAAGATTACTAAGGCAGGATGTAGCTTAAGCCGCTTTATGGCCCAAAATGCGATTGTGGCAATGAGTAGAGTCTGCCAGATTCCGAAGGAGCCCGCAGGGCCTTTGGCCATTTTCCAGGTGAGCACAGCTATCATAACTGCAATCACTGGTTGAACAAGCAATGTCATCCCTTTCACTACGGGGGATTGCTTGTATTTTTGCATGACCTCTAACAGGATAATAAGCGCTGCTGCGGAAGGGAGGACAGTTGCTAGTAAAGCTACAATTAGTCCAAACCAGCCGTAGACATCAAAGCCAACGTAAGCTGCGATTTTGGTAGTAATCGGACCAGGCAGGGCGTTGCCAAGTGCAAGCATGTTGGAGAACTGTTCATCCGTCAGCCAGCCATAATGGGGAACGATTTCCTGATACATCAGTGGAATAGAGGAGGGGCCGCCACCGTATCCAAGCAAATTATCCATACAAAATCCGTATATGAGCTCTAGCCAGTCCATTAGGGTGATCCTCCTTGTTGTTTCTTCGCGATGATTCGGTATTGAAATCGCCAGCTCTTTCAGGGCTTTAAAAGGGAAGATTTGGCGCATCGGTACGATGGGTTTCAGCTGTCGTGAGAATAATGTGCTGCGCTTGCTTGGAGCGCTGGAAGCAGTGCTGCTGCGTCACGGGTTTGGAGTCTCTTATGGGCTTGGTGTTCAGGCAGCACTTGACGTACATGAGGCAAAAGTAAGATAATCGTTGGAATAGAGCGGCCGACGGGGAGTTCAAACCAGAGGTGTCCTGAGCGATTGGACAATCTTTGGAAATAAGAAAACGGCTATCATCTATAGGGATGACGGAGCCGTTTTTTCTTACAATATCAGACTTGCCAGCCATGATATCTACACAACCGATTGTTAGGAAATCCTCTATTAATATGTAACTATTCACTACATCAAGAATGCACTTGGATACTAACGGGGGAGAGATAACAATGACAACTTTTACAAGAAAGCCTTTAGCAGACTGTGTGCCTGAGCTTGTAGCTACGGCTCGAGGTGATAAACCGGCAACACTGGTAATCACTGGTGGGAAGCTAGTTAATGTATGTTCTGGTGAAATTCTAGAAGGAATGTCTGTTGGTATACAAGGTGGACGTATCGCATACGTAGGCAAAGATGTTACACATATGATCGGTGAAGGAACGCAGGTTATTGATGCCAACGGCAAGTATATTGCTCCGGGACTACTTGATGGTCACTGTCATATTGAGAGCACTCAGTTAACCGTTACCGAATTTTCCCGCGCAGTATTACCTCTAGGCACGACCGGAGGTTTCTTTGATGCCCATGAGATCGCTAATGTGTTCGGGCTGAAAGGCATTCAATTGATGCTGGATGAAATGCGTGGTACGCCGTTAGCTGCTTATATGCAGGTGGCTTCTTGTGTGCCTGCGGCAGGTGCGGAATTCGAGACTACGGGTGCTTCTATTGGACCTGAAGAAGTCGCTGAAGCCTTTACCTGGGGAGAAGATGTGATCGCTCTAGGCGAAGTAATGAATTTCCCTGGCGTTGTTTATGGCGATGAGAAAATGCTTGGAGAGATTCAAGCTACACTGCGAGCAGGCAGATTTGTGGATGGTCATTTCACATGGCCTTCCAGTGACTGGAGACTGCCGGTGTATGTGGCGGCAGGTGTGACTGGCGATCATGAGTGTGTGACGGCAGACGATGTGATTGAACGCGTTCGACTGGGGATGTATGCCAAAATGCGCCGTGGTTCCGCTTGGCATGATGTGGCTAAAACAATTACGGCCCATACAGAACACGGAATTGATACTCGCCGAATGATGCTGGTAACGGATGACCGTAGTTCAGAATCATTGCGAGATGAAGGTCATATGAATTTCGTTCTGCGCGATGCGATTGCTCAAGGCGTGAAGCCGATAACGGCTATACAAATGGCTACTATTAATACTGCTGAACGCTTCGGTTTAGCGCGCGATATAGGTTCTATTACTCCGGGTTCCTTTGCAGATATTATTCTGCTGGACGGGAATTTGGCGGATGTTAACGTAGTACTTACGATTGCCGCAGGTGTAGTAGTTGCTGAGAACGGTGTAATGACGGCAGAACTTGCTAAATTCACATATCCAGAGGAAGTTT
>DJUJ01000017.1:9791-15102 GCA_002438345.1 Paenibacillus sp. UBA6285 | reverse complement strand
TAGTGGCGGGGCAACTGGATGTAAATGCTGTAGAAGGTCTGTGCAAAATCGCTGTGCTTGAACGGCATAAAGGAACAGGAAATAAATCAGTGGCTGTTGTAGAAGGCATCGGATTTAAGGAGCCTGCTGCCATTGCGATGACGGTTGCGCATGATAGTCATAATGTACTCGTTATCGGCAATGACGATGAGTTAATGGCTAAAGCTGCAAATGCGGTGGCTGACGCCCAGGGTGGTGTTTGCATGATCACATCCAATGGAGAAACGTTATTCCCTCTGGCAATTGCAGGTTTGATGTCCACAGAGCCATTTGAAATTGCTGCTGCAAAATCGGCTGCGATCAGCAAAGCGCTGTATGATGCAGGCTGCACTTTGAATTACGCGTTTATGACCTTATCCCTGCTTGCTTTGGCGGTTATCCCGACGCTACGCATCACAGATAAAGGACTTGTTCGGATCTCGCCTGAAGGCATACAGTTAGTGCCACTGTTTGTTTAAGTAAAGTTAACTGAATAATAATTAGGCAAAAGACTGTTTTGAGGTCATTTATGACCACTCAGAACAGTTTTTTGTTAAAATATACATATTAAACAGATGGACAAAGATTGAAACATTTTTCTGTGGAATTAATGAAAAAATATTAACAAAGCGTAGTCAGGTGACGATAATAATGTTAAATTAGATAAAAATTAAAGTGAATGAATGGAGTTAATTTTACATTATTGGCATATAACGAAATTATAGATATCATCAGGTTTCAGATAACCCAACTAAGCGGGACGAGGTGCATGAGAGATGATCAGACTAGAAACGCAAGACATTCTGAATATTAGCATGAAGCAAATTGCTACTATTTTTAAAATGAAGCCGCTTGAGCTGAGATTTGTCACCGATTTTCAGGGTGAGAAATATCTCTTAACCAATGATAAGTTACACCTCAGCAACCAGCAGTATTGGGCAAAGGTTATGGAATGTGTCTTTGATGATCATGTTAGACCTGTGCTAATGTGTGAAGTGTTATATTTCCTTCGTAACGAATTTCTGGAAAGTGATATCAAGATATGTTTCTCTTATGATTACGCAGAGGATGGGAATGGAGAAGCCACCGCAACGGCTGAAGTATTGTTTAATGATTCAGCTGATTTGCTGCCGAGCGAGATTGCCGAGCTGATCGATTTTGCGTTGACCTTACAGGACAAGCAATGGTTCCATGAACTGACTACTAAATATAAGCAGCTTACAGCATAAGTATCTTTTTAATCCTTAGATCTTATGAACTGACATAGCAAACCGTCTTATCTGCAGCAGAGAATATTTGCGGACAAAACGGTTTTTTTTTGCGTTACCAGCCCATGGCGTTTCGTTCAACATGCTGAGCCAGAAATTGAAGCCAGTCCTCATGATTATTCAAGCAGGGAATCGCAGTGAAGTCTTCAGCATGTCCTCCTCCAGCCTCGAATTGTTCACACCCTTCTATCGTTAGCTCATGCAGCGTTTCCAGACAATCAGTTACAAGACCCGGTGAGAAAATTAAAGGTCTATGAATTCCGCGTTCCGCTAGCTTTCCCAAAACATCTGTTGTAGAGGGACCTACCCACTCTTCGCGTCCGAAGCGTGATTGAAAAGTAACTTGCCAGCGTCCGGTCTCCCAATTCATAGCTGATGCGAGAAGACGCGCGGTTTCCATACATTGCTCTGGATAGGGATCGCCTGTATCTGCATAACGTTTGGGGATCCCGTGGAAGGTCAGTACGAAATAATCAGGATCAGAGCTCAGAAGTTCCATTTGCTGCAGTAAATGCGACTTCATGGCTGAAATATAACCGGGTTCATTATAGTAAGCATCCATAAATCTGAGAGCTGGAATAAGGCGTTTCGTTACCGGTCCAGTGGAGCTTTGGCGTCCTAGTGCAGCAAAGCTCGCCTGATCGAATACGGATGCCGTCGTAGTGGACGAATATTGCGGGAATAGCGGTACAATAATGATGCGTGTGACTCCGGCAGTCTCCAATGTGTTCATCGCTTGTTCCATACTTGGTTCGCTATACGCTAAGCCAAGCTCTACTTGATACCGTGGGCCTAGAAGCGCTTGTAAACCAGATTGCTGAGCTAATGAGTGGAAGAGTAGAGGTGATCCTTCTGTAGTCCATATTTGTCTGTACAGCTCAGCCGACCGGCGTGGACGTGTGCGCAGAATAATGACGCGCAGCAAAGGTTGCCAGAGCAGAGGGGAAAAATCTATGATCCGGCGGTCGGATAAAAAACGTTTCAAATAAGGACGCACAGCTTTAGCAGTAGGTGCAGTAGGTGTGCCAATTTGGGCGAGTATAACTCCAATAGGTGGCTGTTTGTTCAAAGCATTGAACTCCTTTCCCATGTTAGAGATCGTTCTAAAATAGCATATCTATTCTTGGATGCACAATAATTGAGATCACGTTATCTCCCTTGGGAAGAGGAAATGGGTGTATTTGTTTGGGAAAAATAATGAAAAATCACGTTTATGAGCAAATAGTGATGTTTCTTATAGGGTATGTGATTTTAGATACAGAGGAATTGCGGGAAAGTTTGGTAGTATCAAACCAGAAATTGATTGATAAAGCGCCTTCATTCTTTTTTTAATATCATATGTGAATTATTTCACCTTTTATACGGTTTATTGTTAAAAGGAAGGAATGAATAGATTTAAGGCATTCTTTTTTTGGAAAGTGATGGGTCGCGCATAAGCATGAGAGGGGGGATGAGTTCTTATGAAGAGAGAAGTAATGCTTCATAAGAAGAGAAGGGGCGCCGTGAAAGGTAAGTTCGGTTAAGAAAAGCTTTATATCACTGGGGATTTGGTAAAGGAGAATTTTATTGAAAAAACTAATTTCTTTAACGGTTAGCGCGGCAATATTGTTAGCGCCATTTGCTTACACACTTAATGTGCCTGCTTTGAACTTGAAGGTGGATGCAGTATCCGCAGCTTCTGAAGAAGCGGATGCACCAGCAGCCAAACCAACAGCAAAACCAGCAGCAACAGCAAAACCAGTAGCAACACCAAAAGCAACAGCAAAACCAGTAGCAACACCAAAGCCAACAGCAAAACCAGTAGTAACACCGAAAGCAACGGTAAAACCAGTAGCAACACCAAAGGCAACCGCAGCTCCAGCAGCAACGACAAAACCAGTTACAACGCCAAAAGCGACCGCTGCTCCAGCGGCTACAGTAGTTCCAGCTGCGACTGTTAAGCCTGTGCCTACAACATTGCCGGTTACAGTTAAGGAAAATGTATATCAAGATGGGGTTTACGTAGCTTATGGCGATGCATACTCCAAAGGTACTGAAGGCGCTAAGATCGAAATTAAAGATGGAAAAATTACTAGCATTGATCTCCTGAGAACCAGCCCTAAGCTGATCGATAGAGATGCTCGCAACAATTATAGCGCTTTATGGCAAGCTTATGGATTGATGAAGAATAAATTGATTGGCAAAACAAGAGATGGAGCAGCAGCAGTAGATGCTGTTTCGGGAGCTACCCGCTCTAGTAATGGCTGGAAATTGTCTGTTGATAGAGCGTTTGAAAGAGCTCTAACAGTGAAAGATACAGATGCAATTTACTTTGATGGTGTTCATATGGGCATAGATCCTACAGGTAAATATGCAGTATTTGCAACCTACGAATCCAATAAGCTCATAGCTGTTAAAGTGTACCCGCTGAACAGTGCTGGTGATTTCGTGGATGAGAAGGCTTACACGGCTGAGCAATCAGCAGCAGTTGCAGCTATAACTCCAGCATTGCTGGCTAAAGGAACAGCTGCACAACCTGTCGCAGGACTCGAAGCCGACTTTAAGGCTGCGATTAATGCTTTCTGGGATGCTGAGCAGAATGCAAAGATTAACAATACTTCTGCTTATGTAGACGGTTTCTATTCCTCTTACGGAACTGCAAGAAGTGTTGGCGTTGAAAGAGCTGACATCGTGATCCGCAACGGCAAGTTAGTGGATGTGAAACTGTTCAGACTTGGGAACAACCTAATTGACAGAGGTGCAACTGCTTATGCAGAAGTTGTAAAAGCTAATGCTCCGATGACAGCTAAGTTGCTCGCCAATGGATCTTACTTCGCTAAGTATGATGAGAAGGTTGATGGAATTTCCGGAGCTACAGAAAGCAGTCACGGTTGGAATCAGGCCGTAGAAAGAGCTTTCGAAAAAGCACTGAAAGTTCCTGGTGAAAGTAAATATTTTGATGGCAAATTCGCAGGTGTAGATAACCAATCTAAAGTGTTACTGCTTGTTGATGTTGCATCAGATGCAGTTACCAACATTAAAGTAAGCTTGTTTGGAACTGACGGCAAGCTAATTGCTGACGATAAACTGAGTGCAGAACAAAAATCGCTAGTGGGTACACTTACTTCAGGATTACTTGAAAAAGGTGTGCAAATGTCCGATATTACAGGTCAAGAAGCGTTATCCGCAGCTGCCAAAGCTGCACTGACTGATGCTTTGACTAACGCATCCAAAGTTCAAGGAACCTATAAAGACGGAACCTTTACTGCATTTGGTGATGCCTATGATAAAGGAACAAACAGAGCAGATGTAACTCTACGTAATGGTAAGATCGTAAATGTTGCATTGTATCGTGTAGGAATGAACCTTGTTGACAGAGGCGAAGCTGCTTACCCTGAGGTGGTAAAAGCGATTCCTCAATTGAAAGCTAGCTTCCTGGCAGCAGGTACTAGAGAAGCAGTGCAAGATGTAGACGCTGTTTCCGGCGCAACTAGCAGTAGTGTTGCACTTAAGACTGCGGTGGATAGAGCATACGGAAAAGCTGAGATTGTTGAAACTAACAAAGCTGCTTACTTCGATGGAATCTTCATTGGTGTAAGTGCTGATAAGCTTGTAAATATTATGGCTTATGTAGAACATGGCGTTCCTGTTAAAATGCTTGTCTACTATCTAGACAAAGATGGAAAGACAAGAACAATTAATCAACTGACGGATGCTGAGTTGGCCGTGAAGAGCGAGATTGAGTCGACTTCAACTGGCAATAGCCTGCACAAGTATGGATACCGCGCAGCAGCCTTCGGAAATAATGATGCAGAGAAAGAAGTATCTGCTAAAGTGGTTGAAGCCATTAAATCAGCGCTTGAAACAGCTGGTAAATAAGCATTTTTTAATCAATCAAGGAGGTTATTCCAGAGCCATATTATGGCCATGGAGTAATCTCCTTTTTCTGAATATAAGAACGTATAAGTTTCACATTATACGTCATACTAATATTTTTACGAGAAACGACCGTCATCAATAATGGACGATAACGTCGTTTCTTCTTA
>DJUJ01000017.1:9136-9748 GCA_002438345.1 Paenibacillus sp. UBA6285 | reverse complement strand
GTTTTGGGGGATTCCAGTGGACAATTGTCCGCGAAATATTGGGATGTCAGCACAACCGATAAAGAAACTTTTTTTCCTATGGCATTGGTGAAGGTTCGCGGGATTGCTCACACTTATCGTGAAAAACTGCAAATTAAAGTTACTAAAATCAGATTGGTTAACGATGAGGATGGCGTTGCGCTAACGGATTTTATTCGTTCCGCTCCTATTCGTCCGGTAGACCTCATTCATACGATTAAAGGGGTTATGGCAAGCATCACAGATCCGGAGATTGCTTCGATCGTCTCTTTTTGTGTGAGTAAAGTGGAAGAGAAATTGATGCATTATCCGGCAGCCAAAACGCATCATCATGCTTATTTTGCTGGACTTGCTTACCATATGGTTCGTATGCTGGAGATCGGGGATTTTCTGTGCAAGCAGCGTCCCTTCTTGAATCCGGATTTGATGAAGGCGGGAATTATTCTTCATGATATCGCGAAGCCGGAGGAGATGATCTCTCAGCTCGGAATTGTCTCGGAATATAGCGTTCAGGGTAAGTTGATTGGTCATATCTCGATGGCATCTAACTGGATTACGGAAGCGGCCATCCGCTTAGACATTGATTTGAATTCG
>DJUJ01000017.1:8793-9131 GCA_002438345.1 Paenibacillus sp. UBA6285 | reverse complement strand
CGGAGAAAGTTCTGGCGTTACAGCATCTTGTGTTGTCCCACCATAATCTGGGCGAATGGGGCAGTCCTGTTCAGCCGCAGACGGCTGAGGCTGTAGCTCTGCATCACATTGATGCTATGGATGCGAAGCTGCAAATGGTGGAGGATGCTCTGGATACCACACCAGAAACCGAAGAATGGACCCCATTCATCAGAGGTTTGGAGAATAAGGCAGTTTATCGGATGAAGATATAGCGGTACTATGTACAGCTGGGCGATCTATAAATGTGCCGATGATATGTTGCGCTGATAGAGTAGTCTTGGGTGGTAGAGAAGATATTATACGGAATTCTTCCCTAT
>DJUJ01000017.1:0-8717 GCA_002438345.1 Paenibacillus sp. UBA6285 | reverse complement strand
CAAACTGCGCTTAAGCAGAGAACTATAGGGAGGAAATCCCTATAATTCATCCGCGAGGTTAGCGATCTTTGCAGTTATTCAATTGCCTGGCAAGTATTTCGATACGAAGATGGCATTGTTCAAATTGAACTATACAGAAGAGAGGATATATTCCTCTATCGAGTATATCCTTTATCTATCACAAACACCCAACCAGCGGATCTGGTTGGGTGTTTGTGATGATACAACATAAAATGATTATGTCGATAAATTGCTGCGGCTGCTATAAATAGAAGTTTTTCGTTTTTTGTTGTTTGTTAACGGGCCTCTTAGCAGGCTTACTCTTACGAGCAGAAAAAGGAGTGTATCCACCAGCAAACATCGTTCCGTTAGTATATCCTTGGCTGCTAGAAAGCAAAAGCGGATCACGGTGTGATTCTCGCTCCATAAGCTTTAATAGAACCGAGGCTGCAGCGCGCGCGTCATCGAGAGCATCATGATGCTTCAACTCAATGCCGAAATGCTCGGAGACTATATTAAGCTTATGAGAGGGTAGATCGGGCAGCATTTTTTTGCCTAGTAAATAAGTACATAGGTATTGAAAGCTCGGATAGCTTAGGGACATTCCATCGAGGCAATACCGTAGCACACTCATATCAAAAGAGGCATTGTGTGCCACAACGATTTGTCCGTGTAACAAAGGTTCAACGGTGGGCCACAGTTCATGGAAAGTAGGTTGACCGATTACCATGGAGGGGGTGATGCCATGTATCGAAATGTTCATGCCGTCAAACCGCTGTTTCGGATCGATCAGCCAAGAATGTTCGGTCGTTATTCGTCCATCTTTTACTTCTACAAGCCCCAAGGCACAGGCGCTGGAGCGACTGGAATTCGCCGTTTCAAAGTCAATTGCTATAAAGTCCATTCGTAAAGCTCCTCATCTATCATATATACATTCATATTAAAGTAGTAAAATGATAAATACAATCTAGTGCAAGTACAATGAGTGGTTCAGTAGAAATAAGGAGATGAGAGAGTGCGGCTTATAAAAGGACAAAAAGTGGATATCACGAAAGGGCGAAGTGTAAGCAAGCTTTTACTGAAGTTTGGTTGGACGACTGCGGATGCTAGGATTGGCATAGATGCAGCTGCCTTTTTGTTGTCTGAGCGAAATCGCTGCGAACGCGATGAAAACTTTATCTTTTACGGAAATCCGGTGTCTATAGACGAAGCAGTAAGTCATTCGGTCTTACAACAAGGAGAAAAAGAAGCTATCGCTATTACGCTCTCTCGACTTCCTGTGGACATTACTAGAGTAGCTTTAACTTTAACGATCTATGAGGGAGAACAGTCAGGTCACTCTATGAAGCAAGTATCCTCTCCTTATCTACGTTTAGTAGATGGTGATAGTGGTGAGGAATTGTTCGTTTTCGATTATGGTTCTGATCTTTCCAAGGAGACAGCAATTGTAGTTGGAGAGCTGTATCGGCATGGTTCAGAGTGGAAATTTAGTTCCATTGGTAGTGGATTTGATGGGGGATTGGCTGCATTATGTACTAACTATGGGCTCGATATTGAAGAGAACGAAGGAAGTTCTGAGGTAGCAGCTACCGCCGAGTTAACAATGCCTGTAGAACCGATCCCTTATGAAGGGAAGAACGTGNNTTGGAAAAAAAGAATTTGACTGGAGTAACAGCGAGGGTAGGAATTGTTCTAGATATTACTGGCTCAATGAGAAATCTTTATTCTAATGGGACAGTGCAAGAAGTGGTAGAACGTATTTTGGCTGTCGCCTGTAAATTCGATGATAATAGTTCACTGGATGTATGGGTGTACGATACCGAGTTTAGTCGGCTGCCACCTGTGACAGAGCAGGAATTAGGAAGTTATGTCTTTACACATATTATGAACAATAATACAATCCATAAATTTGGCCGCAATAATGAGCCACCGGTGATGGAGGATATCATCAGAAAATACACGGAGGAAGAACCTGATTCTACGCCAGTATTTATTATCTTCATCAACGATGGTGGTGTCGTGAAGCCTACTAAGAAGGTGATTACAGCGGCATCGGTTCAACCGATTTTCTGGCAGTTTGTAGGGATCGGAAATTCGGATTTTGAAGTATTGAAGCAACTCGACACAATGAAGGGACGATTGGTGGATAACGCCAATTTTATTCATCTGGATCGAATCGAGACGGTATCGGATGAAGATTTGTATGACCAGCTATTGAATGAATTCCCTTTGTGGCTAAAAGCAGCGAAGGAGAAACGAATTATTCGCTTATAAGTAAGAGCGATATAGAATTATCGAGTTCCATACAATGAAAATAGCCATAACCATCTACCCGAGTAGAAGTGTTATGGCATTTTCAAGTTTCGTTATCTTGCTATCTTATTCAAGAATCCTTACACTGCCATATAGGTGTTGTATAGTATGGTTACGCACAATATCCGATACGGGAGGAAAACGCGTTGGGACCTGTAATAACTAAATTTTTTGAATATGGGCAAGACGATATAGATTATCTCGGAAGTGTGGACCCAGTGCTTGGCGTAGCGATGGCGCGGATGGGGAAGGTGGAACGTGTGATTATTCCAGATCTTTTCACTGCGCTTATCTATGCTATAGTAGGTCAGCTAATCTCGGTCAAGGCGGTTCGGACCATTTGGACGAGAATACAGGATCGATTCGGAGAAATTACTCCGCAGCAGCTAGCCTTACACACGGCGGATGAGATTCAAAGTTGTGGGTTGACGATGAAAAAGGCCGTTTGCATTCATGATATTTCCGATTTGGTTGCTCATGGGGATTTTAAGCTGGAGGAACTACACTTGTTATCAGATAAAGAGGTTATTCAGAGACTAATAAAGTTAAAAGGCATTGGCAAGTGGACAGCAGAAATGATGCTAATCAACTCTATGGAGCGCCCAGATGTAGTTAGTTGGGGAGATATCGCAATCCGTCGTGGCATGATGAAGCTGTATGGGCTTGATACGCTTACCAAAGATCAATTTGAACAATACCGGCTTAAATATTCACCTCTGGGTTCAGTGGCTTCCATATACTTGTGGGAGATTTCATTTCAATAATTAATTAGCAAGGAGCACTATAGTGGACAAAACAATAAAGGAACAGCTATTGGAGTTGGCAGATGCGGATTACCAGAAGTTTTCTGCCGCCCTAATTCCGACGATCCATAATATTATAGGAGTGCGGTTACCTGAACTGCGTAAGCTTGCCAAAAAAATAGCGAAGGGTGATTGGCGAACCTATCTGGCACACGCCGAGTCTGATTATTTTGAAGAAGTGATGCTGCAAGGTATGGTGCTTGGTTATGTGAAGACAGATCTTGAAGAAATTCTGCATTATATTGCGAACTTTTTTCCCAAAATCGATAATTGGTCTGTATGCGATAGCTTTTGCACAGGCCTGAAGTTTACCTTAAAGAATAAAGAACAGATGTGGGACTTTATAGTGCCGTACCTATCATCTGAAAAAGAATATGAGATTCGATTTGCAGTAGTAATGATGCTTAATTTCTTTATCGAAGAGGCGTACATCAACCAGATTCTACAACTTCTCGATAAGGTCAGACATGAAGGGTATTATGTAAAAATGGCGGTTTCTTGGGCGCTTTCGATGTGTTATGTGAAATTGCCTGCGGCTACGATAGGTTATTTGAGAGCCAATTGCTTAGATGATTTCACCTATAACAAGGCTTTGCAGAAAATCACTGAGTCTTATCGCGTGGATCCGGAAACCAAAAAAATGATACGTGAGATGAAGAGAAGCGTTAAACGACGGTAGACAAATAAGCCCCTTATTCAGCTTAGTAGCTGAATAAGGGGCTTATTATACTATTTATTTTTTGTCAATATTGATTTTCCGGTTGCGGATTCGTTCAATTTCATCGTCAACAGCACTACGGATGTTGGGATCAATGGATGAAGTTACTCCTGAGCCTGAGTTGAATTTATGCTTGGAGTTTTCCGCCAATGCTTCCCACTCAAAAATCTTCTCTTCCATTCGTTCGAAGCCACGTGAAGCGGTACCCACATTCGGTCCTCTTACACTGCTGCTACGGGGAGCCGAGCTTAGTGTTTCTGTGGCTTGCTGAGCACGAGCGATAAGTTCGGTTCTTTTCGCTTTGAGATGTTCACGCTCTTCCTTAGCTCTAGCGATATTGATCTCCAGCTCTGCCAGAGATTGCTGAGTTTGTGCCTGGCTATTTATGCACTCTTCCAGCTGTTCCACGTACCGTAACTTCGCCATGAGGGCAAGGCGAGCTCTTTCTTCATTTCCTTGCTCAACCGATTGAACGGCTTCGGCTTCGCTTTGCTCTACCAACTGGGTATATTCTTGTTTGCGACGTTCCAATACACTCGCTGTAACCTTCAAATCGCGCTCATTACGCTCTGCAGTAGCTATTTCGTTCTCAAGATCGCGTAGATACTGACCAGTCAGTAGCACCGGGTTTTCTAATTTGTTCAGACCTTCGTGTAGGGCAGGTTTGGTTAGGGTGGAAATTCTTTTGAATAAACTCATGTTTTATCTCTCCTTAGTATGTTTGATTGTTGCTGAATGACGACGATCTGTTAGTAGAAATCAGGTCCATCTGAAAAGCTGCTAAAAGGTTCTTTAGGGACGATGACGCTGGCGATGACGTACAAGATAAGTACTGTACCGAAGCTGAAAAATGCTGCTGCAACAGTTATGAGACGTAGGATTGTTGCGTCAATGCCTGTGTACCGAGCTAGACCTCCGCACAAACCGCTAATCTTCTTGTCACTTAGGGAACGATATAATTTTTTCATTTATTATTTTCATCCTCTCTTATGGGGGTGATTGTTATTTAATCTTGCAACCCGCTTGCTTATGTACTCATTGTAAAGCCTTTTTGAATGTGGCAAAACGGCCTGAAGACGGTTTTAGATACCAGACCTGAGTCGAGGTTCGTTCCCGCAGGAAGGCGGGGGAAATAAATTCGTGATTATGGATGAACTACAAATGGCTGTTGAAGTTAGGTACAATAAAGAAAGGAATACTTGTGGGAGTGTCGAAATATGCTTATATATGACTACTACGGAATTGGGGGCTAAACATGAGCTTTTTTAACAAGGTAAAGGCAGGCGTGAGCGAGGCTGGGAATAAAGCAAAGACAGTGGTGGAGATCAATCGATTGAAATTACAGAACAACAGCAAGCAGAATGATATTGACCAGCAGTATCAGGTAATGGGTAAACTGTTGTTTGAAGCTGTAACTCAAGGAGCAGGACCACTGCCGAGTGAGCAGATCGAGAAGAATATTTCCCGTATTCTTGAACTGAAATCGGAGATCGAGGTCAATCTTGCGCAAATCGCTGGGTTGTCCGATGTGAAGCAGTGTAAAGCATGCGGTGGCAATGTGGCAATCGAGGCGCGCTTTTGTCCGAGTTGTGGATCAACTTTTGAAGCGGCTCAAGAGCCAATTCGTGATGTAACACCATCGTCGTCGATTACATTGGATAAGAAGGAATAAACCTACTGCATACAAAAAGTTCATGAACAAAAGGACAGCTTAATAGCTGTCTTTTTTATTTTAGGGAGAGAGGTCGTTTAAAGCTTGGCAGCATGACGTTTCTTAAAATGATACATAATTAGCAATATAAGCGGTAGAACAAATGCACAGGTGAAATCCTAATCTACCCAGTAGGTAGGGATTTCCTTTACATAGAAAATGATTCTTTGGCAATCAGTTGTGACATACCGAATAACAAAAATCCAGTGGGTATGATCAGCGGACGGTGGCTTTTGAGTTTAAATAACTTGGCTGTACCTAATGTTAAAGCATAGTAATAAATTGCTGTTTTGAAGTACGTGCTGATAATCCATGCTGTAGCCATAAGCGCTTATACGTTGCAGAGAATTAGCAATATTAATTTTTTGAGCAAGAATATAAGCGGCATAAAATTGATGTTCAGAAGCGTAAACACCAAGAACGGTAAGGGAAAAGAATAAGATAAGGTTAAGTCCCAGAGCTCCGATGATCAAGGCTATGAATATATCCCGGCTTGTTTTGCTATTCTTCTGAGCATAAGGATAATCTCCTGATTTTCTAATTTGTTCAGCTTCAGGATGTTGATCACCAGCGTTGATAATTTTTTGGAGGCTGAAATGATGGTGTCCGTGTAGTCCTTCCGAAGCTCCTTAGGTAAATCATCTTTTTGCAGCGCCATGGCATAACTCTGAATAACTGTCAGGGGCGGTTATAAAAAGAATAGGGATAGTCTTGTTAATCCCTCTCACCGTTTCTGCAAATTCAAAGTCATCAATCTCCGGCATCATAATGTCTGAGATGATAAGGTCGTACAGATTGTTATTCATCAAATCGTATGCCTCACGCGGGTTGAAACAACCTTTGGCGTCGTATGAGTTATTGTTCAGTTATGTACAATAAATTTGAATGAGCTTTATATCATCCTCTACAACAAGTATATTGACCATATTAATCTTCCTTTCTGACGAATGAATTAATTATAATCGCCATATGTTAAAAAAATGTTTGAAAACAGAGTGAAAAATATAACATTTTGGACACTGGCTATATATCTTTTAAACGAGTAAAATGTAAGCCGTGAAAAAATACACATGAAGAAGGTCCTCGAATTGAATGAGAATCATACCCGCAAATTGCTCGACACCTGGTTTGATTTTAAATTTAGGCTGTTAGCAGGTGGAATCGCAGTTGGATTGTTATCTGGAATTGTTGTTGTGTTGTTTCGTTTTATGCTGGAATACGCTTTGGAGCATGTTCTTATTTTTTATCGTTATCAATTGGAACATCTATGGCTGATGCCTTTGTGGCTAATTGTGCTGTCTATAGCGGGATGGTTTACAGGTATGCTCGTTAAATATCAACCAGCGATTTCCGGAAGTGGTATTCCTCAAGTAAAAGCAACACTTCAGAATAGATTAGAAATGAATTGGTGGAAAGCAGTAATCGCCAAATTTGCCGGGGGGACGATCAGCATTGGAGCAGGGCTGTCTCTAGGCAGAGAAGGTCCTTCTATTCAAATTGGAGCGCTGGTTGCGGAGGGTTTCAGCCGTGTATTGCGAACTACGAAGACAGAATCACATATGCTGATTACTTGTGGAGCCAGTGCCGGACTTGCTGCGGCTTTCAATGCGCCGATTGCAGGTGTCATTTTTGCACTCGAAGAAGTACACATGAATTTTTCGCCATTGGTCATGATTGCCGCGCTGGCCTCATCGCTTATGGCTGATTTTGTGTCTAAGGAATTTTTTGGCATGAGCCCGGTATTTCATTTTTCCAATATTGGGGCGATTCCGCTTGCACAGTATTATCATTTAATTCTCTTGGGCATTCTTGTAGGCGTCATGGGAATGGTTTTTAACAAAGGGATCTATGCCTTTCAGGATTTATACAAAAAAATAACCTGGCTGCCTGCACACTTCCGACCTGTTATTCCCTTTTTATTGGCCGGCTTACTTGGGCTATGCCTGCCTTCGGTGCTTGGAGGCGGAAACAATCTGATCAATGATCTGGTAGCGGGTCCCTTTTCATTAAAGCTTTTAGTTCTTATTCTGGTTGTTAAATTTCTGTTCACCTTGATCAGTTATGGTTCATCCGCTCCTGGGGGGATATTCCTGCCTATGCTGGTGATTGGCGGAATCGTAGGTGTGATTTACAGTAAGCTTGCGAATGGAGTGATGGGCGGTCCTGTACTCAGTGAAAGCAGCTTTCTTATATTGGCGATGGCGGGTTATCTTACTGCCAGTCTGAAGGCGCCTATAACGGGAATTATATTAATCACTGAAATGACAGGAACATTCACGAACCTGCTGTCTACGGGCGTAGTTTGTCTTGTAGCGTATATGACGGCAGAGTTTTTTCGCTCCCAACCTATTTACGAAGTGCTGCTCGAGCGTTTCCTTCATCAAGGAAAGAAGACAGAATCTCAAACAAAAGCATCTGGCAAGATCATACTTGAGTTTCCAATACACTCTGGCTCGTTGTTAGATGGGATCTCCATTAAGGAGTATCAGTGGCCAGCCCAATGTCTGATTGTATCCGTGAAGCGCGGCTCGGCGGAGAAACTTCCGAACGGTGATTTTGTTCTGCTCGCGGGAGATTATTTGACTATACTCACCGGTGAAAGATATGCCTCAGATGTTAGAGAATCTTTGCATATTGCTGCAAGCGAAAGTACATGGACTTAATCGGGCAGCTGATAGATGAGATCGTTATTGAAGCTGTAGCTGAGAGACTAGGCATGGGTTGTACAATTTCCCCCGTACATGCACTTCTAGGCATCTACCCACATACAATAAGATGACCATGAACCCGTAAGGCTAACAGATCGGTTTCATTGTACAAGTGCGGGAGGTGTCGCCAAGTTGCCTGGATTCTTAAGTACGATCGCGTTGCTAATCAAAGAACTGACGTTGCTGGTATCTTACGTAAGGAACAACGCATTTCCACAGCCGCTCTCGGAGCAGGAGGAAAGCAAATACTTAGGCATGATGGCTGAAGGGGATGCTAAAGCCCGGAATTTACTTATCGAACACAATTTGAGACTTGTAGCCCATATAGTAAAAAAATTCGATAATACCGGAGAAGACATGGAGGATTTAATCTCCATCGGAACCATTGGCCTCATTAAGGCTATCGAGAGCTACCGTCCGAACAAAGGCACAAAGCTGGCCACTTTTGCTGCCCGTTGTATTGA
>DJUJ01000056.1:54160-55083 GCA_002438345.1 Paenibacillus sp. UBA6285 | reverse complement strand
GCTTTTGCGCATGTCTAGTGCATTTTCTGCATCTATTGTAGCTGAATATATTAGTTTCTCCTTTTAATTGCACTTTCTGCAGTTAATAAACGATTTTTAGAGCTATCGGAGCATATTACGCTGATGTAATTGCACAAACTGCAACTAAAACGCCACATTCCCTAAAACTAGTTAGTTTTAATGCACAAACTGCAACTATTCTCTTCTGTGCAATCCTTTAAGTAAAAAGATAATATAGTTTTATTGCGACCAAATTTGCGTTCGGACACCAGAGTCCTTATCTGTGACAATTACGCTGTTTTGGGATACTAACGGACTCCAGTGCAGTTATATGACTGAATGACATGATATTCCACCTATGATAGATGAATAACGTCTCTCCAGTCCATAACTCGCTCCAAAAGGCTTGAATTGCGCATATCAGCTGCGTCTGAGTCCGTACCACACAAGCAAATATCTCATGGATTGTATACATTACGGAACTCTCTCTGAATTTCGGAGATTTCTAATCATAAGACTAATAATCAGGAAATCTCTCCATATAACTCACCTAATTCGGCGATAAATCTGGTGCATTTCTATACCTCATTCTATTCAATGTAAATTTGTCCTCACGGGTATTTAAGATTAGTAATATTTGCATGAAATTGAGAATTGCCATATCGCATGAGTTGTAATGACAACGACGAAAGGAAAAATTCCGATGACAATCACCTTTTAAAGAAAAAGAAGCCATCCCTAAGTAAAAAATCTACTTTTGGGACAGCCCCTCCTCGGCTCGGTCCGGCGCTTGTTAGCTGCCGATCCGCTGACTTGTTGAAGGAAATGTAGACTTACGCTCTTCCAGTTGCAGAAGGCGCTTCAATTGCATTTCTTCCACACCGAGAATTTGCCCGCACTCACGAACGGTGATAAAGCCTCGT
>DJUJ01000056.1:49037-54123 GCA_002438345.1 Paenibacillus sp. UBA6285 | reverse complement strand
TACAGATTCTACTACCCAGTATCACTGAACTAAAGCGAAAGTATACGTATAAAAACCACTATGAAGGAGCAAGAAGTATTTATTTTTTACGATAGAAAAAGGTTTCCGTCGATTCAAAGCCAAATTGCGCTGGTGTAAAGATTTGCTCTGTGCTACCTACAAACAAATATCCACCCGGACGTAGACTATCCGAGAACTTATGGTAGAGCTTATTCTTCGCCTCTTCAGTAAAATAGATCATTACATTGCGGCAAATGATAAGATCAAAGCCATCATCAAACTTGTCCAACAGTAGGTTCTGTTTGCGGAAATCTATGTTTTTCTTAAGCGAGTCACTGACTTTGAATAATGGACCCTCAGGTTTAAAATAACGAGTAGCTACATCCTTAGGCACATCCTTTAAGGAACGTTCCAGATAAAGACCTTCCTTTGCTTTGGAAAGAGCACCATCATCTATATCCGTAGCCAGAATACCGGTCTGTCCCAGTATATTCTTGTCGGATAAAATCATAGCCAGCGTATAGGGCTCTTCTCCAGTGGAACATGCGGCACTCCACAGCTTCAATCTGCGGCCAGATTGTTGTAAGTCAGGAAGAATGATATCTCGCAATACTTCCCACCGATTCGGATTCCGCCAGAACTCAGAGACATTAATCGTCATTCGGTCCAAAAATTCATAAAATAAGTCCTTGTCCTTCATCATTGCTGCAAAAAATTCACTAAAGGTTTGATATCCATTCTTCACACGAAGAGTCGTTAAACGCCGCTTCATCTGCGCTTCTTTATACTGAGCCAGATCAATTCCGGTGCTTTGCTTAACATGATGAATAAACCCGATGTAATCTGGATCTGCTGTTAATGCTGCAACATTACGATCAGACATGTTACTCCCCTGCCTCCCGCCTGGATCCTACATCCAGACTGCGATGTCTTTGTTATACAGATTCAGTTCATCTGGAGTAAAGAAATTAGCAATTTCTCGTTCTGCACTTTCAGGCGAGTCTGATCCATGAATTAAATTAAGCGGTGTATGGCTGGCAAAGTCGCCTCTTATCGTTCCCGGCAGGGCTTCTCCTACTTTCGTCTTACCAATGAGCGTACGGGATAATGCTACAACATCATCACCTTCCCATACCATTGCAAACACTGGACCTGAAGTTATGAACGAGACCAACTCTGAAAAAAAGTCCTTGCCAGTATGCTCCGCATAATGTCTTTTGGCTTGGTCTTCACTTACTGTAATCAGCTTTGCAGCGACCAACTTAAAGCCCTTATCTTCAAAGCGTGCAACAATACGTCCTATTAATCCACGTTGTACTCCATCAGGTTTGACCATCAGATACGTCTTTTCCATAGAGGCACTCTCCAATTCCCCATTAGTTGGGTTGTTTTGACGCTATCTTAACAGAAACCGCGCTTTCTGGAAACGTTTAATTTCATGATCACCAAATCATTAATAGGCTCTTCCTGTTACAAAAAAGGCAATATCGCGCAAATTACGCTTAGTCTTGTTGTTAGGTAACTGATCTAGTGCCGCTAGTGCCTTCGCGATATAACGTGAAGCCAGCTCCTCGGAACGGGCGATTCCATCTCCAGAAAGAATAAGATCAATAGCACGTCCTACAGTGCTGTGGCCCTCGCGAATAGACTTTAACTCCTCTAGGAGTTGAGCACGCAATCTTTCATCTTCCAGGCTATAAATGACAGGGAGTGTGATATTCCCTTGCCGCATATCACTGCCTGGAGGTTTACCAATTTGTTTCTCAGTACCTGAAAGATCGAGTAAATCATCACGAATCTGGAAGGCCATGCCGACGTTATAACCATAATTATAAAGTAGACGAGCCACCTCTGGTTCAGCTTCAGCAGCAAGCGCACCAAGTTGGCAACTAACAGCAATCAAAAGCGCTGTTTTGCGGCGGATACGCCGCAGATAGTGGCGCACACTCTGATCACTATTGAAGAAGTCACGAATCTGCTCCATCTCACCGATCGACATTTCAATCATTGCCTTGGACAAAATCTGATGAATTCGCGGATCCTTCAGCTCCGTCGTCATCACCAGCGCTTTCGCATATATGTAGTCACCAGTGTACATAGCAATTTTATCGCCCCATTTGGCTTTAACGGTGAGTTCACCTCGGCGCAGTTCTGCATCATCGATCACATCGTCGTGGACTAGTGAAGCGCTATGAATCAGTTCCAGCGGTATCGCAACACGCTTCAGCTTCTCTAGATCATACTTACCAAATTTCCCACCCATCAAGACAAATACGGGACGTAATCTTTTACCGCCTGCTTTTAATAAATGCAGTGAGGTCTCCGTTAGCAGATCGTCGTCACCCTGTACGCTACGGTACAACTCTTTTTCAATCTGATCCATGTCTCTGTTCAGTAATCCGAATATTTGCAGTCGTTTCATTCCTTCACCCGTGTCAACAGTTTATGACTCCAAATCTCCATTTTCACTTCCTGCGGCAGCAGGCCCATCTCATAGGCATAGCGGAAATAGAGGTTCAGACCTTCCTGCTGCCTTTCTCCAAAATCATAGCATAAATTGCGGAAGTACCCTTCCCAATAAGACTTAGTTCCTCCAATGGTAGTACAGGCTGCAAGTACTATAGGATCTAAATCACTTAATCCCCGTAGTTTACTCTCAGCGAAAGCTTCTGCAATCTCCGCAATGGCTTCCGGTTTGTCCTTCGCAGCCTTACGATTCACAGCCCAGACCGCAAAGGTCATCCCTAAGCCCGTCCATTCCTTCCAAAGTTCCGCCAGATCGGTAACGATATAACCTTGATCCTGCCAAGAGGCCTTAATAGCATTATCACCAATGAGTAAGCAGGCATCCGCTTGATGCATCATGGCATCCAAATCAGGATTAGCGCTAATATACTCTGGTTTATTGCCAAAAGCTTTTTCCATTAAAATTTTCAGCAAGTTTACCGATGTTGCAGAAGTATTCGTAACAGCTATCGTACCTCTACCTATCTGTGCAAGAGGCACCCGAGAAAAAAGAAATATTGACCTCACGGGACCGTCCGCACTAACCGATAAATCAGGTAACAGCAATAACTTGTCACTGGCTTCAGCATACGCAAAAGAGGATAACGCACCCACATGAATACTTCCACGACTCATCCCCTGATTAAGAATGGCAGGTACTTCACTCACCATCTCTGCAGAATATTTCAGTGCAGAGGGATGAAAATTGTGAAATACCGGCCATGAGTTGGTATAACTGATTTTGCCAATGATAGTGTGGCTGTTATTGTCCATCCTTTCAATCCCCCCATCTGCGAAATAATTGATGTTCAATATTAAAGCTGTCGAGCACTTTGCCCACCATGAAATTAATCAGATCATCCATACTTTGCGGCCCAAAGTAAAAAGCCGGCATTGCGGGAATGATCCGAACCCCCAGACGGGACAGCTTCAACATATTCTCAAGATGAATAGCATGCAGAGGTGTCTCACGAGGCACAAGCACCAGTGGACGTCCTTCCTTAAGCATAACATCAGCAGCACGAGTCATCAGATTATCGGAGGTTCCATTAGCAACCGCAGACAATGTTCCCATGGAACAAGGCATAATAATCATCCCTTCCACTCGAAAGGAACCACTTGCGATAGATGCGCCGATATCAGCGACAGGATGATAAAGCAGAGAACCGGGATAGCCCTTGAACTTTTCGTTCAAAAAGCCTTCCCGGTCTGATGCGATATAGCCTAATTCTTCTTTAAAAACGCGCCAGCCTGCATTGCTTACTACCAAATGCACGGAGTAACCCATAGATAGTAAAGTTTCGATCAGACGGATACCATAAATAGCACCACTTGCTCCTGTAATGCCAACCACGAAGTTTTTCGGTTTAGTAAGCGTCATTTGTTGAAATGCACCACCAAGTCAATCAAAGTGAAAGAGAACACTACGATGCTCAGCACGCCGTTCATAGTGAAAAAAGCTGTTTGCAAACGACTGAGGTCACTCGGAGATACAATATAATGCTCATAAAAAAGAATAATATAAGCGAGGATCATACCTGCTACATACCACCAGCTTAAATCCGTCAAAAACAGCAGCGATACGAATCCAATCGCCGTGAGAATGTGAAATACGCGGGCAATAACGAGCGCACCTTGAACCCCAAACCGCACCGGAATGGATTTCAAGCCCTCTTTAAGATCAAACTCAACATCCTGACAAGAGTATATAACATCAAAACCAGCAGTCCAAAACACAATTGTGAAGTAAAATACCATTGAAGTCCAATTTACACTTCCGGTCACAGCCACCCAGCCGCCCAGAGGTGCAAGCGCAATGGTGAGGCCGAGGATAAGATGGCATGCCCATGTAAAGCGCTTAGTAAATGAATAAATAACAAGAAGGAATACAGCGATAGGTAAAAGTTTAGCTGATAAAGGATTCAGTTTAAAGGCTGCCCAAAAGAGTAAGAAAAACGAAATGCCGATAAAAATGACAACTTCACCGATCTTGAGTAATCCTGCAGGAATCGCTCTTCCGGCTGTGCGTGGATTCTTAGCATCACTAATCCGGTCTATCAATCGATTCAGCCCCATAGCTGCACTGCGTGCTCCAAACATGGCGATTACAATCCAGCCAATTTGGCTCCAGGATGGAAGACTATCATTCATGACAACTGATCCGAGTAAAGCACCCATAAAGGCAAAGGGTAAAGCAAATACCGTATGTTCAAACTTAATCATTTGCAAAAAGATACCGATTTTCTTAAACATTCCCGTTCTCCTTGAGCCCAATATGTAATGCCGCGATGCCTCCGGTCAAGGGGAAGGATTCCACTTTTTGAAGTCCGGTTTCACGGAAAATAGTGGCTAGCTGCTCCCGGTCAGGGAACAATGCCAGTGATTCTGGCAGCCATTTGTATTGCTCATACCTTTTTGCGAATAGCTTGCCAAGCAGAGGAAGTACACGCTGGAAATAAAAGAAATATACGCCTTTGAACGGCTGTTTCATCGGCTTGGAAAGCTCCAAACATACAACCATTCCACCAGGTTTTACTACCCGTTTCATTTCGTTAAGCACTTGAACAAGATCTGGCACGTT
>DJUJ01000056.1:44632-49020 GCA_002438345.1 Paenibacillus sp. UBA6285 | reverse complement strand
CCGAATCCAATCGTTGCATAATCGAACGCATTGTCTTCAAAAGGCAGCGCCATAGCATTGCCTTGTACGAGCGAAATACGGTTCTGAAGCTTGCGCTCTTCAACCTTGCGGCGTCCTACTTCGAGCATACCTGCACTGAAATCCAGTCCGATCACATTGCCAGTCTGTGTTGCTTCCGCCAAGGCGATGCTCCAATCACAGGTCCCACAGCATAAGTCTACGGCTGAGTCCCCCCGCTTCATACCCATCTTCTTCATCGTGAATTTACGCCAAGCCTTGTGGCGGCGAAAGCTAAGAATGTCATTCATCAAATCATATTTTCCAGCAATACTCTCAAACACGGAATGCACAAACTGCTCTTTCGGTTTGCTGTTGTCACCCACAGCAGTTGTCGTCTTTTCCATAGTCATCCATTAACCCTCCACGGCTGCTTGTCCTGAGACCTTCATCTGCAGGAGAAAACGATCCAGCGCGATCTCTAGCTCTCTAAGCAAACTCTCGTCTTTAACGCTTTGCAATAGTCCCTGAATAGACTGAAGCGATTGATGAAGCTTGTCCGTCAGTTGAGAATCGCATTTATATTTCATTTTCAGCATCTTCCAGTCCTTCTGATCAAGGTTCTGGTCTTGAAGCTGCTTGCGTTCTTCCTCTGTCGCAGTCTCCATCATCTTCCAATAGCAATAGCCATTTCCTGCATTCGCGGGATCATCACTACGGAGAAGCTCTAGAGCAACGGTCTCACACTGACTGAATTCAGCCAGCAGCTTCTCCCACAGCTCCACTAAGGAGTTCTCAATCATAGGAGTAAAAGAAAGGAACAGCCGCATATTCAGCTGTACCATGTGCCGCAAGTATTGTTCAGCCGAGAGGCGTATTCCCCTCATCTTCACGTAGAGATTCGCTTTCAAGACATTGAAATCTGCAATTGCCTTACTCAAGATTCCAACCATCTCAATTTGATCACTCTTTGCAAGCAAATGATAAAACCAGCTACTGAAGTAATCGCCAGCAAGTACCTTCAATTGACGGGAACGCATGGGGTCTCCACCCTGTCTATCATTCGAACGATCGATTACCTCATGAGTGTCCAGACCCAGTTGAACAAGCGCTGTCACAAGCGTGTACAACTCTCCAGCACTTCCTTTTGCAGAAGAAGCGTGGTTTAGAAAAATATATAACAAATGACGCCGGCCATCAGAAAACGGCGGCAAATCCGTATGCTTCTGAATCATGTCGTAGTCGGTGTAGGGTTTAGCCAGTTGCGGTATGCAGTACGGTTTCATTTCAGCCTCCGAAGCCATTGACATTATAATAATTCGTTTGTTCACAATCTTGTCTATTATATCACATGTTTTTTTGTCACGCACTGTGGTACGTCTGAGTTTCTTTTAATCCTTTCAAGGATAAATGAACTGTTTCTTCCAGAGCTCGGTTTCACTAATGCGGAAGCCCGTTTTGAGACGATCCGATATAGGAAGATTACCCGCAGACTGAAGTTCATTTTGCAGCGAATAAGACCACTCAGAACGTCTGATATCCCCAGCTAACAGCAGTCGTCGGCTACCAAGCCATTTATCTTCTACCACAATGCGCAATAGAAGCTGATCCACATTCGAAGTTTCTTGAATAGCAAAGGAAATGGCCTGAGCCATATTTTGATAGAGTTCCTCAGGTTCATGATCGTTACCACTCACTTTAAGATCCAGTGACAGAACATGATCTTCCCAGCCTACGCTATCTATGGATAAGGTCAACGGAAGGACGCCCAGAACATCAACAAGATTGTCATTGTCAAGCACTGTGTTATGGCTGCCCGTTAAAGTCTCCACGGCCCCATTTCTCTGCTGTACAGATGAGTCTAAGTCTGCAAGTTTCGGCAAAATAACAGCAGAGGTTGCGGTCAAGAGTAATACGGCTCCGATCAACCAGGCTTTGTTCATGGACACGCCCCCTTATCCATAGTACCCACTTTTTTTGTGGATGCGATCATTCACCCTTACTATATTTTGAAAAAAAGCAGGCTATGCCTGCTTTTCAGCTTTCACTTTCCAATTGTCCGTGTTTCGTAAATATTTCAGCCTTACCGCGGATCTTCATAGCTGAGGTATGATCGGTAAATTGTGCAATCAACACCTCACCCTTATCTAGCTTCTCTGTATGATGAAAGCGTGTATCCGTACCTCTGGTTAGACCAATGACTTGAACTCCATTCTCTTTGGCCTTAACCACAATATAGTCGCTACCTGTCGGAAGCGGATTCTCGCTCGTATTTTTATCCGTCATCGCTGATCCTCCTCTAAACCTAATGTACAGCCCATGCTATTCCAAAAACAAATGCCGCCTTGGAGGGCGGCATAGTTGTTACTTAAAAAGACTATGGGATTGATATGTAGAAATCTTTATTTGATTCCGTCTTTCAGCGCCTTACCGGGTTTGAATGCCGGTACCTTGCTTGCAGGAATTTCGATTTCTTCACCAGTTTGTGGGTTACGGCCTTTACGTGCGGAACGTTCGCGCACTTCAAAGTTTCCGAATCCAACCAGTTGTACTTTGTCACCGCTTTGCAGCGCTTCTGTAATTGCTTCGAAAACCGCATCTACAGCTTTAGTAGCATCCTTCTTGGGAAGTTCAGTTGCTTCTGTAACTACATTGATCAAATCAGATTTATTCATGTTTTCTCACCTCCCTGGGTAAATTTCCGGTATCATACACTGTTTCCGTTTAAACGTAAAATATACGTGATAATCCCGTTTATTGCTGAACACTGGCGCCCATAGACCTTAAAGCGCAACAAACTTATAGTAATACAGCCCATCCATAAATTCAAGCTGTTAGACAAAAAAGGAGCAGAAATTATCATCTATACTTGCATAATCATCTAATTCCCCTCTAATTTGTTAGACCTATTAGTCCAGTATAACTCTTTCATTTCAGAAGAAAAATTGAGTCAGATTCACCGTTATTATAGGAAATAAGAATCAAGTTTCATTATTTTTGCACATAAAAAGAGTGGGATCTCTCCCACTCTTCGAATCCACTTAAATTTAGCTTAGAGAATTATTGCAATAAGTCCGCCTGAGCCTTCATTGATGATGCGACCAAGCGTTTCTTGCAATTTGTAGCGGGCATTATCCGGCATCATCGCTATCTTGCCTTGAATACCTTCCCTCACAATGGAATGCAAGGAGCGCCCAAAAATATCGGATTCCCAAATCTTGATAGGGTCATTCTCAAAGTCCTGCATCAGATAACGAACCAATTCTTCACTTTGCTTCTCCGTACCAATGATTGGCGAGAATTCAGATTCAACATCAACACGAATCATATGAATAGATACTGCGGTAGCCTTTAAGCGAACCCCGAAGCGAGAGCCTTGACGAATCAGTTCTGGTTCATCTAGAGCCATTTCGGCTAACGAAGGTGCCGCAATACCATAACCGGTTGTCTTGACCATTTCTAAAGCTTCCGAGAAACGGTCGTACTCCCTTTTCGCATGTGAGAATTCCTGCATCAGCTGGAGCAAATGATCCTTGCCGCGGATCTCAACCCCCACTACCTCCATTAGAACCTGATCATACAGCTCTTCTGGGGCATACAGATCGATCTCTGCTACTCCCTGACCCATGTTCATACCACTTAGGCCAGCTTTATCGATAAAATCATACTCTGTGAACTGAGATACGAGTCGGTCAACATCCCGTAAGCGGCGAATGTCTTTTACCGTATCGCGAACGGAGTTCTCATAACTACTACGCAGCCAGTGATTCTCTCCAAGCACCATGACCCAGCTTGGCAAGTTCACATTCACTTCATGTACAGGGAATTCGTACAATACCTCACGTAGTACACCAGTAACATCTTCTTCAGTCATGCTTGCCGCGCTAAGCGTCATAACAGGGATATCGTATTTGACGGCTAGCTCGTTGCGGAGCTGCTGCGCTTCCTCACTGCGTGGCCGAGTGGAGTTAATGACCAACACAAATGGCTTACCCACTTCCTTCAGCTCCGCAATGACACGCTCTTCAGAGTCCACGTACGAGTTCCGCGGAATTTCTGCAATCGTACCATCTGTTGTTACCACAACACCAAGCGTTGAATGCTCCTGGATGACCTTACGTGTTCCGATCTCTGCCGCTTCCTGAAAAGGGATTGGCTCCTCAAACCAAGGTGTAGAGATCATTCGTGGTCCATTCTCATCCTCGTAGCCTTTAGCACCTTCTACAGCGTAACCCACACAGTCTACCAGTCGAACATTAACCTCAAGCCCTTCCGCAACCTTGATTTGGACTGCGTTGTTAGGCACGAACTTAGGTTCAGTGGTCATAATTGTTTTGCCTGCTGCGCTTTGCGGAAGCTCATCCACAGCTCTTACCCGATCTGCCTCATTC
>DJUJ01000056.1:23554-44553 GCA_002438345.1 Paenibacillus sp. UBA6285 | reverse complement strand
GCCCGCCCGAAGCCTAGCTGCTTTCGACCGGGACGTACTTGCCCCGCGCTAAACTCCGAATGCTCGGACATGCATTTGGACTAGTATCATCATATGTATCCGGAACGAATTTATGACCCGTATTCGCGCATTTTGCAATGTAATTTCTAAAAATTAAGTGTGCGCGCCGCAAGGCGTCTGACGCCCGGAAGCTTTCTCATCCATCATATGAAGTAGGATTCATTGATAGAACATGATATAAACAAAAAAGAACTGCCCGAATCGGTTTGAAACCGATGTTTGGGGCAGTCCTTCTTTTGTATGACCACTTCTTTATGTACTCTTAACTAGGAGGCTGCGGAACCGGCTGATTGTTAATCCATAGATACGGCAAAGACTTCACGGGCACGTAATAGGAAGCTTCCTCCAGATCCAGTCGCAAATCCTTTTTCTCGTCATGTTCTCCACCATTCTTATCGATGGCAGCTATAATATCAAAGACATAATCTACGTAGACAGTTCCAGCCTTATCCATGATGAAATCAAGAATCTGACCGGAATAGACGCTAGTTAATGTTATAGAGCTAGTTCCCGCCTTCTTATGATCAATGGTGTACAGTCCAGGGTATAACTCATCAAGCACCGGCAGAGAGCCGCCATGAGCTGATTTATAACGGTTGATCTGACGTTGCACATCATTCACCTTTTGAACTGTAACAAGGTCCATTACCTTAACAACTGGATCACTTTCCTCATTCAAAATAAGAAAATAAGCACTTCCCCCCTGTTCAAAAGCCGTAGCAGGAATATCATCCAAATATCCCTTATTGTTCAGCTTGCCCAGGTCTATACGGAACTTCTCATATCTTGGAGTAGTTTCATCCGCATTAAGAATCGGCAGCACACCTTCCTCCTGTTGATAATCATCGACGGCTGCTTGTATCCTCTTAACACTTTCTCGATAATTAACACTAGCCCGCTTCTCTTCTCCAGGATACAGACAACCCGAAAGAGTAAGAGCGATCGACACCACTACCAGACAAAGTCTTGCTCCTGCCTTCAGTTTCTTCTTTCTTCTAAAAAACTCCAACCGAGTCCCTCCCACGGTGACAATCTTACTCTACCACAGCTCATCTTCTTCCCCACGCCGCGCAGCTTCAAGCTTACGGCGTACAGCAGCCTTAAGTGGATCTTCAGGTACCTGAACGGTCACATCGCTCCATACGGCAGCCTGACAGGCCAGACGCATTCCTTCTTCTAACGCAGTTCCAAGCTTACGCCGTTCTATATCCCCTGGAGGTCTCACCGCTGTGGCTTCTTCATTCGCAATTTTAACCTTGCACATCAGACAGCCTGCTTTGCCTCCACAGCGAGTGGTTATCGTCACTCCGGCTTTACGAGCTGCCTCCAGTAACGAGATACCGCGATTCACCACAGCTTTACGACCTTCAGGTTGAAACATAACGGTGACTCCATTTTGCGATTTCATGATGTTACTTCCTTCCTTAACGTTGTGTAACTGCTTACATAATCGAAACAACTCCGCCCAATAGGCCAACTAACATGATGACAAACGCTAGGATAGATAGCAGTGCTTTAAGCAGTCCCTTTGTTTTGCTCCGGGCAAAAGTTATTAGAAAAACAGACAGTCCCATAACTAGCATTGCAATCAGGGATAACCACATTTTTGTCATCGGATCCAAGGTCAAAGCCCCCATTCGCCTGTAATATATTAGGGACTATTATATCATGGCCTTATCCTATTCTGTAAAAAAACATCATTTTTTATATATTATTATTTAGATAATTCGGCTTAGTAAGAGTTTTCCAATAAAATAAAAAAAAGAGCAAAAGATAACGGAATCTATATAGATTCCGATTCTTTTGCTCACCCAACTTAAAGCTATTTTTTAAGCATCATTTTCATTAAAGACTCCATTGTGCCGGAACCTGCGCCGCCTTTTTTGACGGCATTGATAATCTCCTGCACAGTAGCTTCACTGACTGGCACTTTCGCCATTGATGACACCTGCTTAATTAACTGGCGGAGCTGGGCTTCATTCTGCGTAGTTCCTGGCTTGACCGTACTGGCTAGCTTTTTGACGGCACTTTCCGTAATGTTCTTGCCCGCCTTTTTGTTAATGGCGTTCAATGCATCCTTGGAAAAATCTCTGCTCACTTTTCATCCCTCCTCCGTCAATCCCCAATACAACATATGAGAATTTGCGGAAAAAGGTGAACNNAATGCCACTGCTCCCAAGTTTCCTGAGAGATTGACTCAAGCTCAGGTTTACGATCGCGACCCATCAAGGCTTCAACTGCACTGCGTGGGCTTCGACCTTGAAAGAGCACATGATAAATTTGATCCGTAATGGGCATCTGGACACCTAGCTTGAGGGAAATAGCATAAGCTGCTTCCGTTGTACGTATGCCTTCGACAACCATTCCCATCGACTCCAGCACCTTATCCAGTGGTTTCCCTTGCCCGAGCATGAAGCCTGCGCGCCAGTTACGGCTATGCTGGCTTGTAGCAGTCACTACAAGATCACCAATTCCTGCAAGCCCTGCAAAGGTCAAAGGATTCGCTCCGAGCTCGACACCCACCCGAGAAATCTCGGCCAGTCCACGTGTCAGAAGCGCAGCCTTAGCGTTATCCCCAANNTTCTTTAGTGCACCAGCAAGCTCTACCCCTACCTGATCGCGGTTCGTATATACACGAAAATCGTTGTTAATGAACAATTCCTGTGCTTCAGCGGTACGCTTATCATCAGGTGAAGCCACAACAACTGTAGTAGGACACAAGCGCACTACTTCCTCTGCATGACTCGGTCCGGAGAGAACGACAATCTGCCCTTCGTCACAGCCGAGTTCCTCAGCAATTACAATTGACATCCGCTTCTTGCTTTCAGTCTCAAAGCCCTTCGTAGCATGAACGCAAAGCATATCATCCTTCCAGAACGGCTTCAGACTGCGAGCAACCTGCCGCATACCTGAAGACGGGGCCACAATAACAACCGCTTTAGAACCGGAAACTGCGGTCTCCATATCGGTGGTTGCAATTATGTTTACGGGGAGGGATATCCCGGGCAAATACTTATTATTCATATGAGAGCCATTGATCTCGGCAGCTTGATCAGAGTTACGTGTCCACAGATAAACTTCCGAGTGGTTAGCAGCTAGCACACTTGCCAGCGCAGTTCCCCAGCTCCCCGCTACTAGTACGGTAACTTTATCAGACAACACGATTCCCTCCTTTAACTTTAGAGCCGATCTTGTTCTCACGGCCCTCTAGAATCTTCACTATATTCGTCCGGTGCCGCCAGAAGGCAAAGACCGCGATGATAATACTGGTCCAAAGCACAGGCTGTGTAAATCCTGTCAACAATAGAAACGCTGGTGTCAGCGCAACAAAAATTAACGAGCCAAGTGACACGTAACGAGTGATAAAGATAGATCCTATGGCGATGATACCGGCGAGCAGCGCTGGCCATAAACACAGTGTGGCCATAACGCCGATCGTAGTAGCGATGCCTTTTCCCCCACGGAAACGAAAGTAGAGTGGCCAATTATGTCCGACAATGGCAGCGATTCCGCAAAGAGCAGGAACCCAGGTTCCCCAGCCACCTACCCAAGTTCCTAACCAAACTGCGGTAACACCCTTCAGTACATCCAGCACTAGCACTAATATCGCAGGACCTTTCCCCAGTACACGCAGTGTATTGGTAGCCCCCGCATTGCCGCTTCCGTATTGACGGATATCAATTCCCTTTAGTAGCTTGGCGAACAGCACACTAAAGCTGACAGAACCAAGCAAATAGCTTACAACGATAACCAGAAGTTCAAGCGCCACACTTCTTCTCCCCTAACCTTCGTTTTCGGATTTGCGCCGTGTAAAGAGACGGATTGGCGTTCCCTCGAAATTAAACGCCGCGCGGATTTTATTCTCCAGGTAACGTTCATAGGAGAAGTGCATCAGCGATGGATCATTCACGAACACCACGATCGTCGGAGGCTTCACCGCAACCTGCGTTACGTAGTTAATACGTAAGCGACGGCCTTTGTCAGTAGGAGGAGGGTTAATCGCAATGGCATCAGATACAACATCGTTCACCAGATGCGTAGTAATGCGTAGTGCGTGCTGTTGTGATACATGCTGTACCACAGGCAGCAGTTTTTGCAGGCGCTGTTTGGTTAAAGCCGACAAAAAGACAACCGGTGCGTAACTCATAAATAAGAAATGGTCACGAATCTTAGTCTCGAAGTTCTGCATGGTCTTGTCGTCCTTCTCAATGGCATCCCATTTGTTCACAACAAAAATAGATGCCTTACCTGCTTCATGTGCATAACCAGCAATATGCTTGTCCTGATCGATGATGCCCTCTTCGCCGTTAATTACAACGAGAACCACATCAGCCCGTTCAATAGCACGCATAGCACGCATAACACTGTATTTCTCAATGTTCTCATAAACCTTACCTTTTTTGCGCATACCTGCAGTATCGATAAGCACATAACGTTGTCCATCGCGTTCAAAAGGCGTATCAATAGCATCTCGAGTAGTACCTGCAATATCACTAACGATAACGCGTTCTTCACCCAGAATCGCGTTAACCAGAGAGGATTTACCTACATTCGGACGGCCAATCAAAGCTACACGAATAACATCGTCATCGTATTCGTCATCTATTTTCTCTGGTAGACGTTCTACTACAGCGTCCAGCAAATCGCCGAGCCCAGTACCATGACTACCGGAAATTCCGATCGGATCTCCAAAGCCCAGGCTGTAGAACTCATAAATATCATCCGCACGCTTCATGTTATCCACTTTATTGATGGCAAGAACGATCGGTTTACCTGAACGGAACAGAATCTGAGCTACCTCTTCATCTGAATTCGTCACTCCACTCTTCGCTTCACACATAAATACAATAACATCCGCTTCTTCAATCGCTAGCTCCGCCTGAACGCGGATTGATTTCAGAATCGTGTCATCACCATCAATTTCAATACCTCCGGTATCAATCACACTGAACGACTTACCGTTCCAATCTGAAATACCATAAATCCGGTCACGTGTAATCCCCGGCTTATCTTCTACAATGGCCAATCTATCGCCAATCAGCCGATTAAAAATCGTCGATTTCCCGACGTTAGGCCTCCCAACGATTGCCACAACGGGTCTTGCCATAATCATTCCTCCTGTCATCCTTACGATACTCATCATAGCAAAAAACATTAAAATTGGCTAACACTCATGTTAACTCCGATAAATCTTTCTGTTGCCGGAAAAAGAGAATCGGCGAACCCCCGTATCGAGGGCTCGCCGATTACTTTACCCGTATATTCAAAAGCAGGATTAGTTATTACCTTTGAATTTGTCCAACTTGTCACCAAAACGTTCAGCAAGCGTGAAGCTAAGGCCTTCGTTGCTAAGGGAAACGTTAGGGTTGTTCAATACTTCTTTAGGAGCTCTGTCTCTGCTGTTGCTGCGTTCAGGTCTAGCAGTAGGTGCTGGAGCTTCTTCTGTTTCTTTGATGCTCAGGCTAACACGTTTCTCGGATGGATTGAAGTCCAGTACTTTCACTTGAACTTCTTGTCCTTCTTTCAATACTTCGTGTGGAGTAGCAATGTGTTTGTGGGAGATTTGCGAAATGTGCACAAGACCTTCCACACCTGGAAGCAATTCAACGAATGCTCCGAAGTTCACAAGACGTTTTACAACGCCTGTTACAACATCACCGATGTTGATTTCGCCGGCAGCAGAGTCCCAAGGACCTGGAGCAGCAGCTTTGATGCTCAGGCTGATTTTTCCTTTTTCAGGATCAACCTTAAGTACTTTAACACGTACTTTATCACCTTCGGATACTACATCAGAAGGTTTCTCTACGTGATTCCAAGCGATTTCGGATACGTGTACAAGACCGTCAACTCCGCCAACATCAACAAATGCGCCGAATTGAGTCAGACGTTGTACTGTACCTTCGATGATTTGGCCTTCAGACAGCTCAGCCATGATTTTGAGCTTGTTAGCTTCGAATTCTTCTTCAAGAACTTCTTTAGCAGACAAGATTACTTTGCTGTTCTCACGGTCAAGTTCTTTCACTTTAACGCGCAGGGTACGGCCTTTGTAATCGTTGAAATCTTCAACGAAGTGACGCTCAACCATGGAAGCTGGGATAAATCCACGAGCTCCAACATCAGCTACTAGACCGCCTTTAACAACGTCAGCCACAGTAACTTCGAAAGCTTCTTGGGAAGCAAAGTACTTCTCAAGATCTTCCCATGATTTTTCGCTATCAACAGCACGTTTGGAAAGAACAAGGCTTTCCTTGTTGTCGTTAATGCTAACAACTTTACATTCTACTTCTTGTCCAACTTCTACCGCTGCAGCGGCGTTGTCCAGTTGTACTGCGGACAATTCGCGAATCGGAATCACACCGTCGTATTTATATCCAATGCTTACATAAGCTTGGTTATCTTCGATTTTGACGATTGTTCCTTTCACGGTATCGCCTTTTTTCAAAGAAATGATTTCCAAGTCAGCTTGGTTAGTCACTTCTTCTTCGTTAACGGCAGCAACTTCTTCTACAGCTCCGTTATTTTCTGTCACAGCGGATTCCACCGCTTCTACGGTTTCATTATTCTCCGTAGCTTCCTGATTTTTAATTTCTTCAGACATGTGATTAGCCTCCTCGATTCAAAACCCCATTTATTTAAACCTGCGTATAGCAGAGTTCAAAACAAGCACTGCTTGGTATTACAATTTACACTTGAAGATAGTATGTTCCAAAAAATAGCGACTATGCCGTTATTTAATCGTAGCACTGAACGAAATTTATTATTTCGCATATCCATTAACTAACGCTTGGTTTACCCGACTTCTTCATCTCATTGATGCGTTCCATAATGACATCGGTAACAGCCTCGAGAGATTCACTTCCTGCACCGGCAAATTGACTGAGATCTATAGGAGCCCCATAGACAACAACCATCCGTCGAAAGGGTTTGTACTGACCGACAATAGCGGCCGGAACAACTGCCGCACCACTTCGAAGTGCGAAGCTTGCAGCGCCTTTCTTGGCAACTCCGGCATCAGAATTACGCGTACCCTCCGGGAAGATACCCATGACATTACCACTACGAAGTGTGTTAAGGGCCGTTTTAATGGATTCTTTGCTTACGCCACCACGTTTGACCGGAAAAGCACCCAATTTGTTAATGAGCCAACCAAGCACAGGAACCTCAAAAAGTTCCGCCTTAGCCATATACTTTACCTGACGGTCTAGCTTAATCCCAATAGTCATAGGATCTAGCAGACTAATATGGTTCGCGCATAGCAGCACCCCGCCCTCCTTTGGCACATTCTCTTCCCCCACAATCTTAAGCGGGAAAACAATTGCGTAAATCAAGCGAAGCAATCCTCGGCAAAATACATAAATCATAAATGATTTCTCTCCCCGTCAACATGAGATCTACAATGGGATACAATGGCCTCCACAGCTTGATCGATATCCATAAAGGTCGTGTCCAGAAGAATTGCATCTTCCGCACGGCGCAGCGGTGAAATCTCCCGTCCTTCATCCAGACGATCTCGCTGTGCAATATCATGTTCAAGCTGCTGAAGAGTCACCGATTCCGCGTCTCTCAATTCCTTATAACGACGGAGAGCTCTCTCTTCCACACTTGCCGTCATAAAAATCTTTACTTCGGCATCGGGCAGCACGGTCGTACCGATATCGCGGCCATCCATAACAACGCCTTTGCGAAGCGCCATCTGACGCTGCAAATGACTAAGTCTGGATCTTACACCTTCGATCTTCGAATACTGCGACACAAGGCCGCTGACCTGAAGACTCCGAATATGCGGCGTTACGTCTTCCCCATTAATCAGCACCTTCTGGATGTCTTTTTCCGGAATAAGCTCAATAACCATATCGCGAACCTTCTGGTTCACTTGATTCTGATCTTCCGGTTCTATGCCTTCTCGGATCATATACCAGGTGATTGCCCGGTACATTGCGCCTGTATCGACATAAATATAAGACAGCTTCTGGGCTACCAATCGGGCTACAGTACTCTTGCCTGCCCCGGCAGGTCCGTCGATGGCGACGTTAATTCTGTCGTTAGTATGTGTACCCTGCCTATCCAACGGGGCATTCCTCCTCAAACACTCTTTCATAAGAAAAGCATCTAGCGATGTCAAGTTCGTTCTTGTAATATCAAGGAGCACATACAAATTGATATGCTTGATGATATTATCAAGAAAAAAGCAGGCATTGCCTGCGACTTATAAAATTATACCACAGTTTATACGTCAGTGTAAAATCAGACCGCTTATTAGAGCTAAGAAAAATGCTTATCGGTTGCGGAAATCAAACTGACGTTCGAAGCAGTAACGTATTATTTTCTGGCGCTCAGTATCCGAAATAGCCACAAATTTCAGCATGGCCAATTGGCGCCCATTCTCAAGCGTTTTAATCCGAACCACTTCACCTACAAATTCCACATGCTCAATACTACCGTTTCGATAAGGCACTAGAACCCAACAGGACAATTTACCTCCTACTTCGAGCTTGACCTGGTTATCCACCAAGAAAGAGGTTCCTCCGCCACCGATATCATCTGTACGCACAAGAAACCTTTTACCACAACTATCCTTTACAGCTAACTCAAGATCTGCATTCACTCGAAAAAAGCTTCGTCTCTGAATTTTAAGAATTGAATCCGTCGCTGGCTTTTGTATCCGGACCATACGGATTACATCTTCTTTAAAACCGAGAACATGAGTATTAAAGTAATTTTTAATGCCGCCCTCAGTTATAAAATAAACCGAAAGCTCGTCCCCCATAAAAAGTCTTTTCAGATGACCATTACTCTCCTGCATAGGAATTTCAATCAGGAACGCGTCGTCTTCTGTCTCTGCAATTCTCGATCTATATTCAACTTCTGCTTCAGCAGCGTCACTGGAAGCAACCTGTATGTATAGATATTCATTAATTTTAGGATACAAAGATGTCACCGCCAAATCAGTTTAGTAATAAATACTAACAATGATTATAGCATGGGAATATCACCCAATGAGATAAATATTATTTGAATTTTAAAAATAAAGGAGGGCACACCCGAATAAATGGATGCGCCCTGTTCCTTCATTTTTTTTCCGATCCCGAAGAAGCCCTGATTTCTTCCACAGACTCTTCGATTCCATCATCCGCATTAAGATAAATACGATACTGTGTACCATTTACCTCTCCGCCAAACTCGTAAGTCAAGACTTCTACTGAGTCCTCATTTTTAATCCAAGCCATGCGATGGTATCGCTCTTTGAAATCCGAATTCAAAAACTTTTTTGCTTCCGCAAGGGTAAGCTTCGGCTTAGGAATCTTACGATTGTCCTTATGTTCATTAACATATTCGCTGGCCTCAAATCCAATCGTTGATCCAGTATCAAGTCCCATACGAATCGTCATTTTCTCAGGATAAATCAACACATCATTCTGGTTGGTTACAAAGGTTAAATTCCCAATATTATCGTAACGGTCAGCACTGACCGCAGTCATATGAGGATATCCCTTTTTCTTAAGAAACTGCTCCGCCTTAGTAACTGCTTCTTCTATAGATACCTTAGCAGGACCAACCTCACGGTTATCATAATAAGAGATCAGCAACCCACCATTTTTGGTGAAATCCATACTGATAGTCTGCTTGTTATTCGAACCACTGACCGTAGCCGTATAGGAAGGCCATTCCGTATTTTTTCCGTTTTCTTTGACATCCACCTTAGCATTGGAGCCTGCATTAGCGAATTTAATGGCCTTACGTTTGATATCTTCGACTGAAACAGGGGTACCCCCGAGCATTTTAACGGAGCGTTTATCGTAGATGCTTGCTACAGAAGGTCCCCAATCCAGTTCAGGGTAACCCTCGACACGTTTGTCCACAGACTTGAAGCCGTCAATAATCGAATTGTCCTCTGCCTTATTCTCTGTAGCCAGTGCGGTTTCAACATCCATCCAGCGCAGCCGACTGGCAATCGCTTTATTCTGAACATCTTGCAACTCTTTAGAGATTTCTCCAGAGTTCTTGTACAATGCTTTTAAATTATTCAATTCACCCTCTGTCAAAGGTTTCTTAGCGAAATCGCGAATCCCAGCTTTATAAGAAAAGTTTGAGATTTTGGACAGAAACTCGACAGTTTTGCTAAATGGCAGTAATGTTAGTGGCAGCTGGTTAATCTCATTTTGTGCCTCACTTGTCATCCGCCACACATTAACAAGTCCTTTGCGGTGCATCCCGTTAGAAGCAGAGTTAACAGCTAGTGTGTTCCCTAGCTCTCCATGAAGACGTTCTACGTGGTAAGACAAATCATGAAAGGCACGCTGATATTGGTTCTCCGCCTTAATTAGAATCGCATTCTTCTCCTGGTTCTCCTGATAACCCCACACGAGCGCTCCAATTAACAGCAGCGCAGTCAGCGGGAACATTACAGCACTTAATCTTTTGTACATAGGGCTGCAAGACTCCTTTCGATAGCTTATTGGCGTTAGTTTGACAATAAACTAGAAGTCTTATGCACCTGTCTGTAACACAATGTGACTAAAACTTTTTGAAGAGAGGCCATAGCAAGGCGCTTACGCCCTCTCTTCGATCTCAAACCCACTGCTATTACTGCAAAGGCATTGCTTAAAGCCGGTTTGAATCACACCCTGCTCTTTTATCCCTCTTAATATGTAGGTCTCACCGCACCGTTTGCAAAGTATACGGACTTTTATACGCAAAAAAAGACACCTCTCTCCTCTCTGGAATTCCCCGCTAAGGAACTATCCTTTGAATACAAGTGTGTCCATCTCGATTATAGGTTAACCTCTTCTTCTCGTTTCAGAAAGCGGAAAGGGGATCGGCTATTAGCCCTATCCACCTTCCCCATACCTCCATACCATAGAATAGCCATCAAAGGTACAATAAACCAAATCCAATAGTTAGAAGTCGTAGTCAGAACAAAGTCATAAATTCCATGCCACATCCATGGCAACAAAATAGATATCAACAGAATTCCTTTTGTTTTAGCACCCTTTGAGAACTTTGCTCTCCCCAAGTGATAGCCCATGATCACACCAAACATAGCGTGTCCAGAAACCGGAAGTAGTGCTCTCAGAAACATGGAACCGATTGAAGCATTGCTATACCAAGCGTACATTACATTTTCTATTGTTGCGAAGCCGAGCGAAATCGCTACAGCGTATAGTATCCCATCATATGGCTCGTCAAATTCGGTGTGATTGTAAATCATATGGTAAAGCACAAACCATTTCAGACATTCTTCCACGCCAGCGGATATGAGAAACGACTCCACATAAGGACCGCCATTCAGTCCTAGCATCAGCCCTCTTTGAATGATCATAACAGGAAATACAATCAAGAGGCCGAGTAGGAACACCTTAATGACGATATGAAGCGGTTCTTGATCATACTTGTCTTTTAGATAAAAAAAGGTCAGCAGAGCAAGTCCCGGCGCTACTGCCGACGAAATAACCGATAACACGAGCACCGAATAACCTCCCTATACCTCTAGCGCCTATTTCTGCTGATTCACAGCAAGGCTGATAACAGCTTTAATACAAGAATGACCGCCATACTACCAACAACAAGACCAGGGCTAATCAGCCTAAACGATGCTTATCAGCCCCATCATGCTAATTAATCCTGACGCTTAAAATGAGTGCACAATAACTGGACCGCATTCTCCGGCATTACTGTCTTCCCATATTCATCGAGAACAGCTTCTGTAACCGGTGAGGATTCTCCAAACTCAGCTAATACGCCAACAAGACCTGACAATGCCGTTTCTTCAAATTCCTTAGGATCGAAGTACAGATACCATTTATTGTTATAAGAATACAGTTTCCCCTGGGAAGTAATATTACCGATGAGCACATGAGCCGCTTCAACAAGAACCTCAAAATCGCGGAATGCATATACAATGGAGTCGCTTTGTTCAAGAGTAACTTCCATTTCGTAAATCTCTTCTGGCAATTCTTCTTCCCCAGACGCACCGTACTGATGGTGATCATATTTTCCTCGGGTCACTATAACGACCATGCCTTGCGCGGGCAATGCGAAAACTTCTACGGCAAGCGGACCGGTAGCATCAAAACCTAGTTCACTATATGCTTGATCCATCATCTCCGTAAACAGGTCATGAACCTTGGGAACTTCCTGCCACATGTCTTCCTTCTGGATGCCCCGCTCGCTCAGGTCGTCAAAAGTGAGGAAAATCCGTATCTTATCTTGACTTAATCGCTCTATTCTCATGACAGGATCCTCCTTTTGCAAGCTCATTTATTATAATGTATGATGAGTCCCGAGTAATGAGCCAAAAATGGTTACTATGTATGTATGTTATCATTTTGCAGAGATAAATGCACGTAAATAAATATATAAAACCCTCTTAAAGCGGTGCCACTACTGAAGAGCTTATTCTATTTAATAAACAATTTTCAAGACCTTGAATAATAAAAAAGAATCATTCTGTGGAATATTTCATCCCCAAAATGATTCTGAAGGAATCCTTTACGGTTACAATCCCGGTATGGCTGTATGCGTTTCTTTAAGAATCTGCTCCACTTCACTCTTCACTTCAGGATTGTTGCGGATGAAATCCTTCAGTAATTTGAGATTGGATTCTTTCGATTTTGCCGGTGATTCCGTCTTATGCTCAGAGGTTCCGCTGTTCGAACCATTACTTTGAGCATTGCTGCTGGAGGCAGCAGTGTTTCCAAACCCTGTCGTAGCCATACCTATTATTTTTTCTTTTGCTTTATCTGCGGCTCCGCTCATGGAACCACCCGATTGCCCCAGCGAAGACATTAAAGACTTCCGCTTTTTGGACATAATCATACTGGCTGCGGCGCCCATCAGCACCCCACATAAAAATGACGAAGTATTCATATTCCCAGCCTCCTTGTATGGTAAAATCATGTTTAGTGTTCGCGGAAAGATTCCGGCTCATACAACCTAATAACAAGAAAGCGAGTTGAAAAAAGTGGGTAAAATGACATCAGTGATGCTACTGGCTACCTTATTGCTGACTTCCTGTAGCAACAGCGGAGGAAACGGTAACACAGCTAAGGAAACAAACACAACAAATAATCAGCCCACAGCGGCAGCTACACAGAGCGTAGAAACTGAGGCGCCAACAACTGAAATTATGGCCACCCCTACACCTCAAGCGACAGCAGAAGGAGAAGCTGTAGGTAGTAATTCTGCCACTGGGGATGAAGCATCCGCTGAAGTTCCACTTCTGTACCATATGAACAAAAATTATGATATCGTCCCCAATGAAGAAACTACAAATAAAAAAGTCGTCTTACTTACGTTTGACGATGGTCCCAAAGATGCTGCGATGATTAACCCATTAATGGATATTCTGGACAAGCATCAAGCCAAAGCCATCTTCTTCGTGAACGGTTATCGTGTTAAACAGCATCCTGAGCTTCTAGAGTTAATTCATAACCGTGGTGGAATTATTGGCAACCATAGTTGGGATCATATTATTCTCAAGGACAAGTCTTATACTGAGGTAAAAAAACAAATCGAAGACGTTCAAAATGCCGTTAAGGAGATCATCGGGGAAGCCCCTCTCTTTTTCCGTCCCCCACATGGTGCTGGCGGTGATGTCGGCAAAAAGATTGCCGCTGAGAATGGTATGTTGTATATGACCTGGTCCAACGGATCTCTGGACTGGGAGATGAAAGAGAAAGAAACCGAAAAAACAGATAAATTAATTAAAAATGTAACGGACCAGTTGCATTCAGGCAGTAATATTCTGATGCATGAGCTGCCTTGGACAGTCGAAGCATTGGATAAACTGCTCACTACTCTTGAAGGTAAGGGTTATAGCTTCGTAGATCCTCGCAGCATTGAGCTTAAGATGCGCTAATTCCTAAATAAGACAATAAAAACAGGTAATCACCTTAATGTAAAGGCGATTACCTGTTTTTTTGTCCACCAATTTAACTGTACAATGACAGCTTTCTAATGTTGCTCTTTACGGAGCGTTAGCACATGCATCTCAGCAGGACTTCCCCAGCGGATCGGCAAGTGAGAGGTTCCAAACCCTCTGCTGATCAACAGCTTTGCATTCCTTCCAGCACCATCCCTTCTGGGCCATTGAAACATTCCCGCATCATATTTATGATAGAAGGTTTCCACATGCCTTTGACCCACAAAAGGAAGAATGACCTGTCCTCCATGCGTATGGCCTGCCAATATCAGATCAGCCGGCACACTCTGGCGTTTGGACAGCCAAAGCGGATCATGAACAAGAATGATACGGCAAGTGTCATCTATAGAAGTATGCGTCGTTAATCGTGGTAATGGACGATAAGTAGTATTACCACCTTTTTCCGGAAAATCCACTCCAGTTAACCAAAGAGAAACTCCCTCACGTTCAAAACTTACATTCTCATCTATTAATAGCTTTGCACCACTGCCGCGAATAATTTGATCAACCAATGAAATATTGGCTCGATAATCATGATTTCCATGCACTACATAGGTAGGAGCAATAGATGTCAACAGGGTCATATTATCAACCAGTCGATTTAGAGGACTATTTCTTTCCGTTAGATCACCGCCTAAAAAAACAGCATCTACTTCCCCCTTTAACGGAGTCAAAAGCGCTGATGGAAGGCGACGACGATGGATATCGGTTATAAACAAGATACGAAATCCATCAAACACATCAGGGAGAGAATCTAGCATTATTTCCTCGGTAATAATTCTGTTTCTAAAGGCGTTACTTACCATAATTACTGCAATAATCACTATGATCAAAAGAGCTGCCACTATCAATCCCCATACCCAAACGATCACCATAATGATCTCAAAGGCGGCGCTCCTTCAATTCCCCACCAGAGGAGCGCTACCAGCAATATTACAAAGGTGAAGATCAGAGAGTTAACGAACATTTTACTAAGACGAACACGTTCTGAAGAATACGTATTCGAACGTGACGGAACAGATTCTTCTTGCTCTTTGTTTCCACTGTTAGATCCCTTTGCAGAAGCTACCGGACGGCGCGCTTTCCTTGATAAAGTTGCCGTCGTTGTCCGTGAATGACTGGTCTTCCTTGAAGCCCCCTCCGATCGCGGATTCGTTTTTTTACTTTTGCCAGAAAGTTTGCCTTCGCCAGCACGCTTTTTCTGACGAGACTTCAACCGGCTCAATTCCTCACTCATGATTCCCTCCTGTAGCGGATCACCAGACCAGAGAATAGGTCGATGAAGAAATGACATAGTATAGGTGCCCAAAGGCTCCCTGATTGAATGTATATATATCCAAGACCATAGCTGCTTAAGAATACCCATCCCGTAGGTACGAAGTGGCGTAAATAACGAACATGAATAAGGGCAAACAGAATACTCGTCCAATAAGGACCAATGGAATTTTGAATAGCTCCCCGGAACAGAAGTTCTTCACAAACCGATACAATTGCTGCAATCAAGACAATGTGCCACACGGGCCGATTTCGGAATAAAAGGTCGTTTATCCCCCCGTCATCCATACTTTCTTCAGGTACAATATGAGTCAGTAAATAATCTACAACCAGCATTACAGCGGCTAGTCCAATACCCCATGCCACAAAATGTACGCTTTCTGGAAAAATTAATAGCTCAAAAGGATTTCTTTTCTGAAATAATATCCATATCAAACCGATAATTAATGTAAGCCCCTGAGTAATGTAGAGATTGAGGAGCAGAAGACGGTCTGTTAACTGGCCTGGCTCTACTTTTTTTATCTTAATCTCGCCAAATTTGAATTTTTTCATCGTGACCTGCCTGTTCTTTGATTTTTTCGGGCAGCTCCGAAAGAGAAACCGTCCATAATGTTACTATCAATACATAATACATAGGATAATTCCCCCAGAAAAAGGAGCATTTATTATGAGCCAACGTAACTCCCGTACTCAAATGTTATACACCCTATTTTTTTTGTTTTTCCTTATTTGCGCCTTTGCCGCATTTTTTACAGGCGTCAAGGTTGGGGCAGACAAAACGGAAGCTAAATATGAAAAACAAAAGAGCAGCAATGGATATGGATTAGAAGAATTCACGGGCGCTTACCAACAGAAGGATCTTGTTACTTTCTATCATAACGTATTTTTGCCTTATCGGGAATTCAAGCAAATTTGGAACACACAAGTGGACAAGTTGGCACGCAGTACAGATGCCCGTGTGAACGCAGCAGCTATGAAGAATCTTAGCCTTCTAGCAGATAAACAATATGAAAGAGTTAACCAGGACTCTATCTTTTCCAACTCTCCTTTATTACATCAATCACAGCTAAATATACTCAAAAGCTTAACTTTATTTTCAAAAGCTTCTGGTGAAATAGGGGCAAGTGCATCTGGTGCAGAGACAGCTAAATTGCTAAAAAATGATCCTTACACTACCGGTGCGGTTAAATTCGGATTGTTGGCACAAAAGAACTTTTATGATTCTATGCTAAAGTGGGGCTCTAAGACAAGCCAGAAAATCCCTTCTGATGCCGGTGAGCTAAAGACCATGTCCTTTATACAGTGGAAAAAAATGCCTCTTCTTCAAAAGAACGCATCCGTTGCTGATATGATGTTAAATCGTGGAATTTTTGCAGCCTACGATCCTCAGGACATTACCGCAAAAATAGACGATTTGATACATTCTGGTACTGCCAGTTCATTGAATCTTACGGATGTTCAGTCCTCAGTAACCCTGCTTATTTCCACAGGTGCTATACAGGTAGAGGATTTTATGAAGTGTCGAGAGCAGTACTATAGCAAGGAGACGATTCCACAGCTCCCGTTTTTTTATGAATAGAACCAGTCATTGAATCATAACGAAAAATGAAGTTCACTTCAAGAAAGCCTACTTTCAAAGCCTATTGACACAACTAGCTTACCGTGTTACATTATGAAAAAATTAATCAATTAAAAACGATGATGGAACAAAGATACTGGAAGTCTTCAGAGAGCTGGTGGTTGGTGCAAACCGGTGACGAACAGATGTCTTTAGCGCTCCTGAGATATTGTATCGAACCTTAAAGTAGGTGCAATCGGATCAACTCCGTTACCAGTGTGGCCTTTGCAGGCCAATGNNGCAGTGAATTAGGGTGGTACCACGAAGATAACTCTCGTCCCTTACTACGGCAGTAGTATGGGGGTCGGGAGTTTTTTTATTTCCTAAATACCTTATTAATACTATCCATTTGCCCAAAGTTACCGATTTCGCGGCACTCCTGCACGCATCTTCTTTTATGCGACACCGCGTTGATCTACTATTATCACATGTTTTTTCTCTACTAGTTCGTGAATCTTCAGGTATTGTGGATTACCCTATAGGGCGTCCTCGACATATAAAGCTTTTCAACTTTAAGGGGGATAAGAAACCATGTTTAAAGTATTAGTATCGGATCCAATCAGTGATTTGGGCATTCAGCAATTGATGGACGCAGAAGATGTAGTTGTAGACAAAAAAACAGGCCTCAGCGAAGACGAACTCATTGCAATTATCGGTGAATACGATGGCTTACTTGTCCGCAGTCAAACTACTGTAACAGACAAAATCATCGAAGCAGGAAAAAATCTAAAAGTAATTGGTCGTGCAGGTGTTGGTGTAGATAATATCAAACTGGATGCTGCAACAAAGCGTGGTGTTGTTGTAATCAATGCTCCTGATGGAAATACAATTACGACTTGTGAGCATGCTTTCGCAATGATGATGGCACTAGCTCGTCACATTCCACAAGCTTACGCGAAGACCATCGGGGGTACATGGGATAGAAAGACTTTCCTGGGCGTAGAGTTACGCGGCAAAACTTTGGGTGTACTCGGAATGGGCAGAATCGGTAGCGAAGTGGCTAAACGTGCCAAAGCTTTTGGTATGGAGATTCTTGCTTACGACCCTTTCCTGACTGCAGAACGTGCTGAGAAACTCGAAGTAAAACAGGCTTCCGTTGACGATGTTGTTCGTGGCGCAGACTTCATTACTGTGCATACCCCACTTACTCCTGAAACACGTCATATGATTTCCCGTCCACAATTCGAAGTGATGAAAAAAGGAATGCGCATCATCAACTGTGCCCGTGGTGGTATTATTGATGAAATGGCATTAGTAGAAGCTATAGATAACGGTATTGTTGCTGGCGCTGCATTTGACGTATTCGAGAAAGAACCGCCACAAGCAGATCATCCTTTCCTGTCTCACCCAAAAATCATCGTGACTCCTCACCTTGGCGCTTCTACGGTTGAAGCTCAAGAGAATGTGGCGATCGATGTTTCGGAGCAAGTGTTGCACATTCTGCGTAATGAACCGTTCATTAACGCTGTCAACATTCCTCCAGTGGCTCCAAGTGTAATGAATAAGCTTCAACCTTACTTCACGCTTGGTGAGAAACTGGGCAGCTTTGTTACCCAAATTACAGCTGCTGCTATCCGTGAAATCCATGTTGAGTACGCTGGGGATCTTTCAGATGTAGATACCCAGCCCCTAACCCGCTACATTGTAAAAGGTGTGCTCTCCCGCCACTTTGCAGAGGACGTTAATATTGTAAACTCCATGCATTTGGCGAAAACACGCGACGTTAACGTAGTGATAACTAAAGCTTCCAAAACTAAGGGCTTTACCAATCTGATTACCGTTACTCTAAAAGCCGATCATGACCAAGAGTATCTTGTTGCCGGCACCCTGCTGCAAGGTTATGGAGAACGGATTGTTCAAGTGAATAAGTTCCCAGTTGATATTGCTCCTGAAGGTCATCAAATCTTTGTATCCCATAACGACAAAGTAGGGATTATCGGACTCGTGGGTACATTGCTTGGCGAGAACGATGTTAATATCGCCTCCATGCAAGTGGGACGTAAAATTGTTGGGGGCGCTGCAATCATGCTGCTGACCGTTGACAAAGCTGTTCCTAAGCATGTACTTGTAAAACTTGCTGGTTTACCAGAGATTAATACTGCTGAAGAAATCATCCTTCTTTAATCTATAATGATAAAGAGGCCATTCCAGAATGTACTGGAGTGGCCTTTCTTTTATTTACGAACCTTGTTCTTCCTATATTATGAATGCGGGGATTGTCCTTCCATCGATATCGGTAAATCCATACTTTCCAGCTAGCTTTCCAACCAACTGCTGCTCACCGGTCATGGACATGACCTCCGGATCAGCGGCCAATGCAGCCACAGCTCGACCAATATATGTCGTCGATTCACTCATTTTTAGCTCCTCGACTTCTTGCCAATGTTCCTCATCTGTATTCATGGCTTCTAGAACCGCTTCTGTTCTCATCCATCCAGGTGAAAGTGGAATAACCGCAATACCGTCATCTTTTAACTCCTTCGACAGACCGAAGGCCATACGTATAAGTGTATTTTTAGAAAGATCATAATAAAAGTTACCTAAATATTTATATTCATCCCAAAATGTTGTATGGATAATTAGACCGCCAGTTTTTGCCTTGCGCATTAAGGGAATTGCGTAATAATTTGTGATCAACTGAGCTCTCACACCCGCATTAAACATATTATTCCAATGTGCTGTAGGTAACTCCCAAAAAGGCTTCTGCTCGATAGCTAAGTCATTGCCGCCCCAAACATTATTAACTAGAATATCGAGTCGGCCCTGCTCTACAGTGATCTGGCGGATCACCGCTTCTGTTTCCTGATCTTTCGTATGGTCACATCGTATTACCACACCAGATCCTCCGCTCTCTTTTATTTCCCTAAGTACGCTATCTATGCTCCCCTTACGATGTTCTGTGGCGGATACATCAGTGGTTCTCCCTGTAATATAGACAAAAGCGCCTCTTCTTGCTAACTCTAAAGCGATCCCTCTACCAGCACCTCTGCTGCTCCCGGTAACCATTGCGACTTTCCCTTTCAATATCATAGCCCTCAACCCTTTCAACATGATTTCAGATTTCAGTATTTTGTGATTATTCCTTATGTTTTATAAGTATAGCCCTTATATATGACATCAACTGACATATATAATATAATCATGTTTTAAGAAATGATTACTGGGTATCGTCCTAGGATTCATACGAGGAGGAATAGTAAACAAATGAGAGCCGACCGCTTGTTATCTATATTGCTTCTGTTGCAAAAGCGTGGAAAAATGACTTCTCGCGAACTGGCCCAAACACTCGAAGTATCAGAACGAACTGTTTTTAGAGATATGGAAGCATTGAGTGCTTCAGGAATCCCTATTGTAGCTGAACGGGGGCGTGACGGAGGTTGGATGCTTACAGAAGGGTACCGAACCTCCTTAACGGGTATGAAGCCACAAGAGATTGGTTCGCTGCTTCTGTCCGCAGACTCCTCTTTAATGAAGGATCTAGGGATAGAAGACGATTACTCTTCAGCTGTTCTCAAACTGGAGGCTGCTTCCTCACATCGAACTAGTAACCCAGCAAATTACCTAAGCCAGCGTATCCATATTGACGGTGCCAGTTGGCATCCTTCGGATGAGACTTATCCGTTCCTTTCTGTACTGCAGGGAGCTCTTTGGGAGGACCGTAAAGTAAAAATCACTTATCTCCGGAACGACGAGACAAAGGTCCGTTTCATTGAACCTCTTGGGCTAGTTGCAAAACGAGGAGTATGGTATGTCGTAGCCAAAAGCGAGGATGAACTGCGAACCTTTCGTGTGTCCAGATTAGTTAACGTTGAGGAGACCCATGAGTGGTTTAACAGGCCTGACGATTTTGATTTAAAGCGTTACTGGGAAGAGTCCACCACTGCCTTTAAAGCAGCGCTGCCCAAGTATCCGGTAAAACTAAGGGTTAGATCATCTGTCCTAAAAGAGTTGCAGCGTGAGAGATTCGTTACCATCCATTTGATAGAACCATCTAGCAACGATGAGTGGGTGAACGTAGATGCCGAATTTAATACGATCGAGTCTGCCTGCCGGATAATCCTCTCTTTTAGTCCCTCGGTTATTGTACTTTCACCACAAGAACTTTTAGAGATGGTAAAGTCTTCT
>DJUJ01000056.1:19324-23545 GCA_002438345.1 Paenibacillus sp. UBA6285 | reverse complement strand
AATTGTTGCCGGATGTTACCTCGTTGCCGCACTATTTGCCATTCCTGTTTTAGTTACTTTTTTGATCTTAGGCAACATTATTTTAGGTATTGTTCTAATCGTTGTTCTTGCTGCCTTAACTCTACCCGTTGCCCGCTTTATCGAGGGAACGCTTACATCTTCTTTTGATGATATCGCGAATGTATCTCATAGTATTTCAAAGGGTGATTTTACTAGTAGAGCCGATGAGAATGGTTCTATGGGCGACGTGAGTCGTTCTTTTAATACTATGATTGACAAACTCAAGAAGATTCTGACAGAAGCTTCGCAAATTACTCGCCAAGTTATGGATGCAAGTCGCGGAATTGAAGATAAGAATCAGAACTTGAAAATTGTCATGGCACAGATAGCCTCTTCGTCCAATGAACTAGCTCTTGGTGCAAATGAAATATCTACGGATATCGCTGAAATGACAGAATCTATTAAAGATATTGAGAATAAAGTATCCAATTATACGAACTCAACGAAAGAAATGAACAGACGATCAATACATACCTTAGAACTAGTTGAACAAGGACGGCAATCCGTTGATACTCAAGCTGAAGGCATGCGTAAAAACATACAGGCTACTCAAAAAGTCGCTGATACTATCGAAGCCCTTTCTCAAAATGCTCGCGGAATTACGATGATCACAAAGACCATCACAGAGATCGCTGAGCAGACCAACCTCCTATCGCTTAATGCTTCCATCGAAGCTGCTCGTGCCGGAGAACATGGTCGAGGATTTGCTGTTGTCGCACAGGAGGTTCGTAAGCTCGCTGAGGAATCAACGGCTTCAACGAAGGAAGTCTTTGGCTTAGTTCGGAGCATCGAAACTGATATTAAACAAGCGATTGACAATATCGCTATCAACGAAGAAGTCGTACAGGTACAGAATGAGATGATCACTCAATCTGCTCATATTTTTGCTCAAATTGTGCAAAGTGTGCAGTATATTACCGAACAGATTTCTTCCTTCTCTGCTGAAAGTGATCTTATGTTGGAAAGTGCCTTGAAAATCTCAAGCGCAATAGAGAATATCTCTGCGATCACGCAGCAAACTGCTGCCGGCACCGAAGAAGTATCAGCCGCTATGAATGAACAAATTAATGCCCTGCAATCCGTCGCAGAAGAAACTGAGAAAATGACTCAGGCTGTGTTTAATCTACAGAAGACGATCCATATTTTCAAATTTTAAATAACTTTAAAATTGTGTAAACAAATCCTAAAACCGCTCCTAAGTTTTGACTTAGGGGCAGTTTTTTTATATCTATTATTTCATAGGTTGGACAAGACTTTCGTCAAAATCCGAGTTAATTTGCAAGAATATATTGACAAAGGATCTCTAGGAATATATTGTAAAGGAAAATTCTTCTTATAAATTTTAAATTAATATTGGCAAAATCTTCGAAAGAGGATGACGCAAAGCCATGGATCTACAGCCTCATTTTTAATCCGAGGCCATGACAGCCAGGTTGCTGAAAACCAAGACGACTGAACTATTGTTCAGTCTCTATGGCGATTTATGCTACCAACCTGTGCCCTATTTCAGAGCACAGGTTTTCTAATGTTTGATTTCAAAATAACAACTTGTGAGGTGTATTTTTTGAAGACAGTCGCAGATTACATGTCGGAAGCACTACGGAACCTTGGTGTTACCCATTCCTTTGGTATTATTGGCAAATCCATTTGTCCTATCGTTCTTAAAATGGTAGATTACGGTATTGAATTTATTCCTGGGAGACATGAAAGCAGTTCCGGCTTCGAAGCAGCTGGGTATGCGCTGAAAACTGGAAAACTAGGTGTAGCTTTTGGCACTTCTGGTCCTGGTGGAACAAACCTATTAACTGCAGCAGCACATGCTAAGGCCAACAACTTACCTGTCCTATTTATTACCGGCCATCAATCTATTAAAGAGCTAGGAATTCCCCAATGTCAGGACTCTTCCTCTTTTCTAGCTGATTTAGCTGATATGTTTAGACCAGCCACCTTATATAGCAAACTTATTGAACGTGGTGATCACTTTAGCACGATCTTTAATCATGCCATATCCATTGCTTTAAGCGGTAATCGCGGTCCAGTTCACCTTTGTATCCCCTTTGATGTACAAACGGAATTGCTGGAGGAATGTAATATTGTAATCCCTGAACGCGAATCACTGGTTAGCCACGCTAATATCGACCGCGTACTTGATACTATTAATAACTCAAAGAATCCAATAATTATCGCTGGTAAAGGAGTTAACCGCTCAGGAGCACATCATGAGCTAATTCAATTAGCGGAAACATTTAATATTCCTGTTGTTACATCTCCAGGTGGTAAAGGGGCTATAGCTTGGGATCATCCACTCTATCACGGTCCTATTGGAGTAGGCGGTTGTACTCATGGGGATGACTTACTGAATAAAAGTGATCTATTTATCGTTCTCGGCTCACGTTTAAGTGACATGACTATTTGTAATCTTAAGCGGGAAAATCATCCCACAACATTAATTCAGTTTGATAGCGATCCGACCTTTGTCGGAAAAATATTGTTCTCTAAAACGATTCCAGTGACTGGAGATCTACGCGACAATCTAGTTTGCTATCTCAATCATATTGACACGAACAACATCACGAAACGCGAAGCACCCACAAATGCCGATTATTCCGAAGAGCTTCCGATTTTACCAAGCCTTTCACTTGCATCGGTCATGAGTACGATGAGTGATTTGATCCCCTATAACAGTACAGTCTTTGTTGATGATGGAAGCCACGGTTTCCATGCTGCGAAGTGGTACAAGGTTAAGAAACCGGGCAGTTTTGTTTTCGATGCTTACTTTGCTTGTATGGGTAATTCCATCGGGATGGCGATTGGTGCAAAAGTTGCTGCTCCAGAAGAAACGATCTTCTGCATTACTGGAGATGGCTGCTTTATGATGCTAGGCGCGGAGATTAATGCTGCTGTCTGCAAGGATATTCCTGTCATATTCATTGTTGTAAATAATAAACAGCTAGATATGGCTCTTAAAGGTATGGAAAAAACTACAGGGCGTATTGACGGAACTATCTACGAAGTCCCCATGGACGCTGTGAAGTTCGCAGAATCATTAGGCGCTACGGGCTACAAATGTGAGACAGCGGAAGAATTCGAAACAGCTATCAAGGACGCTGTTGCAATCAACCGTGTTGCCGTCATTGAACTGTTAACAAACCGTGATGAGGTCCCTCCGACTGCTCACCGTACTTTGAACCTAAATTAGGAGGTCACTATGAAAGACAATGTAAACAGTGGTCTTAACCACTTCACGAATCTCTCAGGAGACTACGGTGCTAAAGCACTGGCTCCGATTAAAGAACATTTCCCTGACTTGGCTGAATTTATTATGGGAAATGCCTACGGCGATATTTTTCAACGTAACACCATTGAAGCTGACTGGAAGGAAATCGCAGTTATCTCTTCTATGATTGCGATCGGTCAGTTCGATCAATTGGGTGTTCATTATGTCATGGCTCTTCGTGTAGGAGTTACTGTAGAACAACTCAAAGGTATTCTATTACACTTAGTACCCGCTATAGGGGCACCTAGAATCATCACAGCTTTTAATATCCTTCTCGAAACGATTGAAGAAATTCAGTAATTATTGGTTCGACACATTTCGACTTTATTATTGCAAATTAAAGATTTATATGCCTATAATAGAGTTAAAATATTCCAATATATGCTGTCTATTGTCGAAACTTGACGTTAAAAACAGTTTATATGGATATTCACATGACTGTAAATTACAGTCAAACTACTTCTAGAAAAATTCAAATTATGGGAGAGATTTAGACATGGGACAATTTATTTTGAAGACAGACACTACTAAAAAAGTAATCAATATTGAGCTGGAAGGAACATTTTCTGAAGAAGATGGCCTGAAATCCATCCAAGCTTATCAACAAACTATCAATCCTATCAATCCAGTAGACTATGAATTGCAAATCGACTGCAGAAAGCTTAACGTAACAGCACCTGATGTTGTACCTCTTTTGGAAGGTTGCTTTGTAATGTTTAAGAATGATGGATTTGTAAAAGTAAATCTAACGCTTGAGAATAACCCAATCCTTAAAATGCAACTAGCTCGTCTAGGCCGTAAAGCCGGACTCGATAACATCGAGATCATTTCTATCGTTACAGTTTAGTACTTCACTTATCTTAAAGCAAGCATAAACGCCTTCG
>DJUJ01000056.1:18884-19311 GCA_002438345.1 Paenibacillus sp. UBA6285 | reverse complement strand
TTATAGCATGGAACATATAAATCCTCATATTTTTAAAAGTATACTATCGAGTCTTTCAGGAGGAGTCATATGACCGGAATTCGTATTCAAGACATTGATATCTATCATCCTAGCAATAAAGTTGGTAATGACTTTTTCATTAAGCATTTTGACGAAAAGGGTATTGATATCCGTGGTCTGCTGACCGCATTAGGTCGTGATACACGCTACAGTATTAAGAATGAGGAAGAAAATTCCCTTACAATGGCTTTCGAGGCTGCCAGTAATGTGTTGGAGAAAAACGGTCTCACTGGAGCCGATATCGATCTTATTGCCTATGCGAGTCAAACTCCTGAATATATCTTTCCTACCAACTCTTTAATGATTCACCGTTTAATCAACGGCGCATCCCATACGATCTGTATTGACAGCAATGCTAACTGTGCGG
>DJUJ01000056.1:17754-18859 GCA_002438345.1 Paenibacillus sp. UBA6285 | reverse complement strand
CAAGCGAATCCTAGAATTAAACGTGCTTTGGTCATCGGGTCCGATCATGTAGCACCTCATGCAGATAAGAATGATCCGATCTATTATGCTAACTTCGGTGATGCAGCTGCGGCTGTCATTCTTGAGCGTGATGAGAATGCGGTAGGCTTCATTGATTCTATCTATCAAACAGACACATGTGTTTACGGCAACTCCATGTTCCCAGCTGAAGGCTTGGCCAATCTGGGTAGAAAAGGCGTAGCAGCTGGAAATTTCAATGTGAAGTTCATTCCATTTGATGATTCCATTTGTGTGGATGCTGCCTCTGAATCGATTCGCACCCTGCTATCCGACAACAATATAGGTNNGTCACTGCCTAATATCATTGGTGTTTGTGAGAAAGTTGGTATCGATCGCGATGCAGCAGTATACATAGGGGATGAATTCGGATATACCTCAACCAGCAGCCCGTTTATTGCTCTACACAAAGCTATAACTACTGGAAAGATCGAACGCGGTGATAACGTTCTGTTCTGGACAGTGGGTGCCGGATGGCAAAATGTAGCATTTGTTATTGAATATTAAGAGTTACAATACAAAAAGGGGCAGGCCAAGGATAATCCTTAGCCTGCCCCTTTTTATTTTGATCTGTGAATGGTTCTTTAGGACTCACTGACAAAGGACAAACCCTTCTCGGCGAGTGCACGCCGTAATTGATCAAGCGCCTTTGGTCCCATTCCATGTAGCTGTAGAAGCTCTGTCTCAGTGAGCTTACTTATTTGGTGAATCTGTGTATACCCAGCACCATGGAGTGCTCGAAGTGCAGGCTTGGCCAATCCAGAGGGAAGATCTGATTCCGATCCGCCAAGCATACCTACTGTATCGGTTTCTCTATTTCTATCCTTGATCATGTGCATCCCCCTGATCACTGATATCCTTCATGTTTCTCCCAACCCATGGTACGCGCTACAGCGTCTTTCCAGGCGTTGTAACGACGTTCACGTTCATCCATACCCATTAGTGGTGAAAAGACCCTCTCCGCTTTGTTGAAGCTTTCTAGCTGTTCTCTTGTCCAGATCCCTGAGGTTAATCCAGCCAGAAGTGCTGCTCCCAGCGCGGTCGTCTC
>DJUJ01000056.1:0-17745 GCA_002438345.1 Paenibacillus sp. UBA6285 | reverse complement strand
CCGAGGATATCAGACTGGAACTGCATCAGCAAATCATTACGCACAGCTCCACCATCCACACGCAATCCGGTCAACGGCATGCCTGCGTCTTTTTCCATAGCCCCTATTACGTCTCTAGACTGAAATGCTAATGACTCTAACGTTGCTCGTACCAAATGTCCCGAGGTCGTACCTCTAGTCAGACCGAATACTGCACCACGAGCGTACATATCCCAATAAGGTGCACCTAGTCCGGTAAAAGCCGGTACAACGACAACCCCTTCACTGTCCTCAACTTCCCGCGCTTTGTCTTCTGATCCTGCTGGCTCCTCAATGAGGCCAAGACCCTCCTGAAGCCATTGTACAGCCGCTCCAGCTACAAACACACTGCCCTCAAGCGCATAGTAGAGTTCATCACCCATTCCCCAAGCCACAGTGGTCAACAACCCATGACTGGAGACTACAGCTTCCGTGCCTGTATTCATTAGAATAAAGCATCCAGTTCCATAAGTGTTTTTGGCACTGCCGGGTTCAAGACAAGTATGTCCAAACAAAGCAGCCTGTTGATCTCCCAGTACAGAGCGAATAGGGATTTCTGCCCCGAACCACTGTGAGTCTGCTGCTCCAAATTCACCGCCAGACATCCTCACTTCTGGCAGGATCGAGCGTGGAACACGGAGCTCTTCCATTAGCTCGTCGTCCCAGCAGCGCTTATGGAGATTAAATAACATCGTACGCGATGCATTGGTTACATCAGTGGCATGCACAGCTCCGCCAGTTAGCTTCCAGATCAGCCAGCTATCTACTGTTCCAGCTAGTAGTTCGCCATTATTCGCCCGCTCTCGTGCGCCATCTACATGATCAAGAATCCAAGAGATTTTGGTTGCAGAAAAATAAGCATCAACAACGAGGCCCGTCTTGCTCGCAATTTCTTGCTCCAACCCTTTACTCTTGAGCTCTTCACACTGCTCTGCGGTACGTCTGTCCTGCCACACAATCGCAGGGTAAATCGGTTTACCTGTTCTTTTATCCCAGATCAGAGCCGTTTCCCTCTGATTCGTAATTCCGATGGCGGAGATTTCCTGGGCCACTATCCCGCCCTGAGCGATCGCATCTCTTGCGGCTGCAAGCTGTGACTCCCAGATTTGCTCTGGGTCATGCTCCACCCAGCCAGGGTGGGGGAAAGATTGTTTAACCTCATAATGTCCTTGCGAGACCAATCTAGCGTCCGTATCGAACAATATGGCTCGTGAACTGGTAGTACCTTGGTCTAAAGATAAAATCATTTTATGGCCTCCCAAGCAAAAACTATGAGATATGTTCCACGATGAACAAGATTAATGTGTTCGTTTCAACAAAAAGCACCTCTGCTGTCAGAGGCGCTATCACACATTATGTTTGGAATTACTGTTTTTCGACAGGAAGTCTTAGGGTAAAGGTTGTACTTTCGCCCAACTTACTGGAAGCTGAAATGGTTCCGTGATGCGACTCAACAATATTTTTAACAATTGCAAGCCCCAATCCAGTTCCACCTGATTCTCCCCGCACACGCGCCTTATCGGCTTTGTAGAAACGATCAAATATATACGGCAGATCTTCCTGTGGAATTCCGACCCCTTCATCCTGAATTTTAATTTCAAGATAGCGACATCCTTCTAATACACAAGTTCCTGTTTGAACGGTGATTTCCTTGCCATCCTGAGTATGACGAAAAGCATTATCGAGCAAATTGGTTAANNGCAAATAAGGACATCACTCTGTTTGTTTAGCTGCAGATGTATATCACGCTCTTTAGCACGTACAGAAAATTTGCGGTAAACTCGTTCCAGCAGTTCATTCACATCTACCTGTGCCCTCAGCATATCCGTATGCCCAGCTTCCATTCGCGCAAGGTCAAGCAAATCCTTAACGAGACGTCCCATGCGTAGTGATTCGTCATGAATGACCTGAATCAGTTCACTACTTTCCTCGGGTGAAGAAGCCATTCCATCTATTAGAGCTTCACTATAACCTTGCATCATCGATAACGGGGTCCGGATCTCATGGGAGACGTTAGCTACAAAGTCACGGCGCATTTTTTCGAGTCGTACCTCTTCTGTCACATCACGCAGAACAGCAACCACTCCACGAATGTTACCCTCAGAATATAAAGGTGCCATGTGAACTGACCACACACCCTGCCGGACATGCACATTAGAACGCTCATCGCCGCCTTGCTTCAACGTGCTCAAAAATAAAGGACGCAGGGGAGGTGGAACATTACTCTCAGCCGTTTTCGAATGAGGCTCTATATCGCTCTCCTGCTCCCATTGCAAATCGCTCCAGCTCTCAAGCAAAGATTGACCATGCGGATTGGTCAGAATAATCTGGCCCTCGATGTCAAAAGTGATTACAGCATCACTCATGCTACGGAGTACACTGGATAGATGACCTTTCTCATGGTGCAGACTGCGAATATTCTCTTCCAGCTCCTCAGCCATATGGTTGAAGGAAGTCGCCAATTGGCCGATTTCGTCGCTTGTGACAAGCGTCAGCCTTGTTCCGTATTCACCACGTCGAATGTTGTTTGCAGCCTCAATGACACGTTGCATCGGTTGAGTGATCTTGGTAAACAAGAACAACGCGAAGAATGTCGTCAAAGAAAATCCGATCATGCACGTATACATAAATAAACGTTTGATATCTCCGGAATTGGCAAAGTTGCTGTCGATATAGGGAAGTAGGAACAACCCAAGTGAAATAAGCACGACAGCGACCAGGCAGATGATTGTGACCCACAGCTTGCCGACAAGACTTCTCCAGAAGTTCACCTATTTAGGTACCTCAAGTTTGTAGCCTACACCCCATACGGTTGTAATCATCGCCGCGGATTCCGGTGATACCTTATTCAGTTTTTCACGAAGACGCTTAACATGGGTATCGACTGTACGCAAATCTCCGAAAAACTCATAATTCCAAACATCCTTAAGCAGTTCTTCACGAGAGAACACTTTATCCGGCGAAATCGCCAAATAATGCAGCAGTTCGTATTCTTTCGGTGTCAGACTCACTTCTTCACCACCAGCAGTCACACGGTGCGCGTCATGCTCAATAATAAGATGAGTAAATACAATGTTATTGCTGGAGTTGCTCTCTTTGGACAAAAATGCTGTTGCCGAAGAACGGCGCATAATAGCCTTCACGCGATAAATCACTTCGCGAGGGCTAAATGGCTTCACGACATAATCATCAGCACCCATCTCAAAGCCCTGTACACGATTAATCTCTTCGCCTTTAGCTGTAAGCATTAAGACTGGTGTTGACTTGACCCCTCTGAGTCTGGTCAGCACTTCCATTCCATCAATGCCAGGCAGCATAACATCCAGCAAAATTAGACCGTAGTCATTTGCCGTTGCTTTACGAAGAGCGATTTCGCCATCTTCTGCTTCGTCGATTTCATAACCTTCTTTTTCAAGAAACATCTTAAGCAGGCGGCGAATGCGTTCTTCATCATCCACTACCAGAATTCTGTTTAAATGATCTGCCATTTCACAACAACCCCTTCATCAAATACAGTAGAACGTAACCTTAAATCCATTGTGCTGTGTTAGCAGGTTAACTATGCTCAGTCCGTCCCCGCATAAGAATGAAGTCCGGCGATGACTAGATTAACGCCAACCAAGGTAAACATTACGACCAAAAAGCCTAGAACAGCAAGCCAGGCAGATTTTCGTCCTTGCCATCCACGAGCTAATCGCAAATGAAGATAAGCACTGTAGAAGAGCCAAGTGACGAGTGCCCAGACTTCTTTGGGGTCCCATCCCCAAAATCTTCCCCAGGCTATTTGCGCCCATATCATTGCAAAAATCAAAGCGCCTAATGTGAAAATAGGAAAGCCAATGGCTATCGCCCTATACGTAATCTCATCTAGATCGCCCTCATCAATTCCGTCCATCACTGGGTGAATCGCTGCGCCCAATGGCTTGCGTACGATCAAGCGAAGAACTCCGTAAAGGAGTAATCCGGAAAGAATCGACCAGATTACAGTATTAAACTTCCGTCCAGCATTCACACCATTCATCCAAGAAGGAGCTTCAAAGAGAGGTTCTTTCATGCCAAGAAACGACTGGAAGCTTTCAATTTCGCTATTGTGAGGGGCCACAATCGGCGGCATTCGATAACTCACTTTCTCTATTGTACTATTTTCCTGCCCTGCGCTGTCAATCGTAACGTTGGGACGGACAAAAACAGTCTCATAACCTGCTCCGCGGAAAGCAAAAACTGAACCTAGAAAACCAATTATAACAATGATTGAAAAGAGAGTAAATTCAATCAGCTTCTGTTGCTTACGATCCACCTTCTCTTTACTGGAAAAATTCACGGTCCGCAGCAGATACATCAGCCCTGCCGCAAATCCTACTGCGAAGAAGGATTCACCTAGTGCAGCCAATGTTACGTGAATCTTAAGATAGTTCGATTGAAGGGATGGAATCAACGGCTGAATCTCTTGTGGAAATACAGCGGCGTATGCCATCACAATAATACTAATTGGAACTGCAAAAAGACCGAGAATAACCTTGCGATAGATGGCAAACATCACTGTAAAGGCTACCATAACCATCATGGATAAGAAAGTCATGAACTCATACATGTTGCTGACTGGAATATGTCCTGAACCAGACCAGCGCGTAAAGAAATAGATGAGATGAAAGATAAGACCTATAGAAGAAACAATAAAAGCTATTTTACCCCAACGAGCAGTATGTTCCTCTGGCTTGCGGCCCGACCACTTGCGACCCATGATAGCGATAGTGAATAACATAAACGAACCGCTGTATAATAAGAATGCGGCAATAAAGACAGCGCTGCTGATATCGAGCAAGCTCATGTAAGGCCTCCTCCATTATCTAATGATTTTTCATCGACTACCATATCTACTTTTTCTAAAATAGAAACGATCTCACGGCGAAAACCGAACCAGTTCTTGTTCGTATGTCCTCCGAGTATTAGCTCTCCGTTAGTAACGGTAAGCCAGATGCGTCTATGCTGCCAGTAAAATCCAAGGACTAAACCCAGCATCACGATTGCTGCACCTAACCATACAAAAGGCATTGCACGATCAATACGTATATTCAAGTATGTAGTCGNNCGAAAAATCAACATCGCTCATGTTGTCCACTTCAAGCTCAAGAAATCTGCTGCTGCCACCAAGCTTATCGTTAATCGCTACCTGCTGAAACTGAGTCTTATCTACCTGCTTAGGAAAATAGAAATACTGCTGACCTTCCGCTGGCAAATCTGGACCTTGAATCAAGAACAAAAATGCAGGTGCATTTGGATAAGGCGACTTGGATATCGGATGCCCATCCTCATTTAGTCCAAAATCCATATACTTCTCTTTTAAAGTCAATGTATAAGGCCCCGCTGTAATTGTACGCTGCGGATTCTTCATGTCCAGTTTGAATTTACCGTACGTCTCCCCGGTCGTGGAATTCTTAAGTGCAGGCTGTACTGAACGCAGCACAGGCGTTAAATCATAATCAAACTGATACGCTTTCAATCCTTTATAATCCAAAGGTGAGTGTACTTGGATATCATGCGTTGTCACCTCGGTAAGCTGCGGCTCCTTAGTAGGATCTCCGCAATCCGCGGTACATTTATATAGCACTGCTTTAGTTTGGAATAATTTCGGAAGGATTTTTTTACCACGAAACTCCTCAGGCATCTCATCATCTGTATAAAACTCTACGGTGAATTTCTCATTTTTTAAATAGTAGGTAGTATCCGGAATCTGTGTAATCTCACCTTGCGGGAAGGCAAGATGCTGATCCATGTTGAGTCCCGGCAATCCTCTTGCCAGTACAGCAAGTAGAAAAATAATCAAACCAATATGTATTACGTAAGGCCCCCAGCGGCTAAAGCGGTGTTTCTCTGCTAGCAGAGCTCCTCCTTCTGTCTTGACTCGGTAGCCTTTTTTACGCATAGGCTGCACCACCCGAGCAACCCAAGCTTCTGGTTCTTCTTGCACTTCAGTGACTAGCACGGCCTTTTGCCGGGTTAAGAACTGACGATGTTTTCGAATCTTCTGCCTAGTTAATGCTTTATATAGGGGAAGTACTCGGTCTAAACTACAAATGACAAGTGAAGCGCCAATCATTACGAGTAGAGTCACAAACCACCAGGATTCGTATGTATGTGAAAGTCCAAGTTTATAGTAAATGTCTCCAGCTGTTCCATACTCCTGCTTGTAATAACTCGATGCATCAATATTAAGGAAAGTACTCTCCTGAGGGAAAATTGTCCCCAGCATAGAGCCTAACAGTGTCAATACGATCAGATAGATCGCTATTTTGACGGAAGAAAAAAAGTTCCAAACTCGATCAATAATGCTCGGATTAACGCGCTGAGAACGGCGGGCTACACCATCATAACGCATTTCCAGATTATCGCCCCAGTCCGATTCTTTGCCAAGCGGCTTCCCGCATGCTTCACATAGAACAGTCCCTACAGGGTTCTGGTGGCCGCATTCACATTTGGTATTGGTTATAAAAGCCTCGCGTTCACTCATCAATCCACCAGCTTCCCAATTTGATCATCTAGTGAATCTAAATCAAGCTGGCCAATATGAATGTTGTCAATTTTACCCTTTGCATTAATAAAGAAGGTAGTTGGCAGCGGAGAAATACCATAACTTCGCACGGCGTCTCGTCCCGTGTCCATCAAAATCGGAAAATCAATGTCGACTTGTTTCACGAAATTCTCGACAGTCATCTGATCTTCACCTACATTGATTCCAATAACAACTACATCCTTGTCCTTCCATTTCTCCCATTGAGCTTGGAGAGCCGGCATTTCTTTTACACAAGGTGTGCACCATGAGCCCCAGAAATTCAGCACAATAGCCTTGCCCTTATACTCGTCTAACGTATGCCCGACGCCATCTAGACCTAGCAAATCAATGGAAGGCGCTTTACTACCTTCTTCTGGTTTTCCGCTTCCTCCAAATACAGAGGAGCCGATTGCATAACCACCCACTAGAACGATTAGAAACAGAATTACGATTTGAATTGGTTTTCTCGCTTTACCCACATGTAAAGCCCCCTTCTGTGACGCAACTCATACTTATGTTGTAAGGTGTGAACATCCTATGAACATTATAGCGAATTTCGTCACAGCATTAGGGGGTTTAATTGTGAATATTCTGTGTCTTTATGACTCTTTACGTGGAGTTCTTTCTTTGAGCAATCCTGCTTTAGCTATTTGTTGTAGATGGTTAATTTCATCTTTGGTCAAATGACGGTAGGATCCACGTTTAAGATTTTGCAGCATAATATCCCCGAATGAAATCCGCTTCAGACGGATGACGGGGTGTGAAATCGCATCAAACATGCGTCGTACCTGACGGTTACGTCCTTCGTGAATCGTAATGCTGATTACCGCTTCTTTATTCACTTCATCAATATCTTTGTACTCAACTTCCGCAGGCGCTGTCATGCCATCTTCCAGCTTGATCCCGGCCTTTAGCTTGTCCAGTGCAGTACCGTGCGGTATACCCTTGACCGTAGCATGATACGTCTTAGGTACATGATGCTTAGGATGGGTAAGCAAGTTAGCAAAATCTCCATCATTTGTTAAGAGCAGCAATCCTTCAGTATCGTAATCCAGACGGCCTACAGGGTAAACCCGTTCTGTAATTCCTTTAAGGTAGTCTGTTACAACCTTACGACCCTTTGGATCGGAAGCACTTGTAATCACTCCTTTAGGTTTGTTGAACATAATGTAGATTTTGTTCTCGCCCCGGATCAATCTACCGGAGACTTTAATAATATCTGTTGCGGGGTCCACCTTCGTGCCAAGCGTAGTTACAAGTTCCCCGTTGACTTCCACTTTACCGGCCAAAATCATTTCTTCACACTTACGTCTGGACGCCACACCGGCCTGCGCCAAAATTTTCTGTAATCTTTCCATTTTCGACTAGTCACCTCAGATTAATGATAACCATCAGAGGGATAAATCACAAGTTCATTCCATGGAAAAAATGTTCCTGGGCAGTAATTATTGTGGGGTTCGATGATTAAAGGGGAGATTTGGTAACGCTCAACCAGTTCTAGAATGAGTTTACCCGTAGCAAATAGCTGTCCTTTCCTTCCAGATAATGGAGGAATACCATCTTCCCTGCTGAAATCACCTTCCAAGCAAATGTGAATATACTCCGGATCGGTCAGCAGCGGCGCTGCATAAATGGCTCCATCCACTCCAACCCAGAAATCAAAACCTTTGCCGTTAATGGAAGTACAGCGAGACTGATGCAGAATGAAACCTTTATAGTTCATAGCGGATTGCCTCCCTCCACATTGCTGCAATAGCATATGTCGAGGAAGGAGAGGGGGTGACGCCTCCTACCCAAAAAGCAGCAGGCAGACCGCGATCGCGGCGACGAAGCCAATAACATCGGAGATGAGACCTACCTTAAGTGCATAACGGCCGTTACGTACACCTACCGCTCCAAAATAAACCGTTAATACATAGAGTGTTGTATCCGTGCTGCCCTGTATAGTGGAGGCAATCATGCCGATTAGAGAATCCGGGCCATGAACGCGAATCAGATCCGTGGTATAGGCAAGCGATCCAGTGCCTGTAAGAGGCCGTAGAAGGCCGAGTGGCAGTACTTCTGGAGGTACACCAAGCCCCTGCAAGGCAGGGGCTATGAATCCCATTAGGAAGTCGAGTGCACCCGATGCGCGAAAGACGCTGATCGCTACAAGCATCCCCACAAGATGAGGAATAATCGCGATTGCCGTACCAAATCCGTCCTTTGCCCCTTCAACAAATGACTCATATACTGGGACTTTACGCGTAAAAGCATAGAGCGGGATGAACGTAATCATGACCGGAATCGCCCATGCCGATATGAGACTGATTAACTGGTACAAGTCATGCTCACCCTTTCAAAGAAGAATTAGTCAACGATGTCTTCACCAATGGGGCAGAACCAGACTTTGCTGATGGCGGCTTTGGAGGTTTGCGAAGCAAAGACATCCTTCGGAAAAATCGATCAGCCGCAATCGCCGCAAGGGTCGCAACAGCCGTTGCGGCAAGAGTTGTGCCTACTATACCCGCAGGATCTGTCGAATTGTAATTTAATCGGATCGCAATTAGTGTGGCAGGGATAAGCGTAATGCTTGCTGTGTTAAGCGCAAGCAAGGTACACATGGCTGGCGTAGCCGTTTCTTTATCCGGGTTGAGCTTCTGCAGCTCCTGCATCGCCTTGATGCCCATAGGAGTAGCCGCATTGCCGAGTCCAAGCAGATTAGCGCTCATGTTGGAGAGAATATATCCGATCGCAGGATGCCCTTTCGGCACATCTGGAAAAAGAAAGGATACAATAGGGCCAAGTATCTTGGCTATTTTCTTAAGCAAACCAGCATCTTCCGCGATCCGCATGATTCCAAGCCAGAACACAAGCACACTTATTAAACCAAAACTTACTGTAACCCCACTTTTGGCTCCGTCGAATACGGCGGCTGTAAATTCGTCCATTCTGCCGTTAACGGCGGCGAATAGAAAACCGATGATGATCATCCCTAGCCAAATCCCGTTAATCATGGATACGCCTCCCGCTTCATTATTCAGCCTATCTACTTACTTTGAACTTTCTCCCAATTTAAATAATGCCCTCAGTGCACTGCCTAATGCCTGAAACCAATTATCCGCAGGATAAGTGTGTGCTTGCGTTGTACTATATTTTTTAGTATAAGCGGATTCCTCAGGCGGTAAGGACTCTCGTGTATACACTGGAACCCGGCCTATCTCTTTGCCCCCTAGATCTAGAACTAGGACCCCTTGAAGCCCAAAGTTGGATCTTGTATCTTGAGCTGACGCCGCAGTCTTCTGATTTAAGACAAGTTTGGTGGTCACTCTATTCTGCTCGCCTTGACCGAGAGGATAGGCAAATTTTTTGGCTGTCACGAAGTTATAACCGCTCACTGGGTCCCCACGTTCGATCAATGTTTTTAGCGGATAGTGGTTAAACCCGAAGTTTAGCAGCGATGCATGATCATTCCAGTCATCGCCATCATTTATGGTCACTGCGACAAGCTGCTGACCGTTTCTGGTAGCCGAGCTGACAAGGCAGCGCAGAGCTTTTTTGGTATACCCTGTCTTCACACCGTCCGCGCCCTCATATAGGTACAGCATTTTATTCTTGTTTCTCCACTTGTAATCCCATTTCTCATTTGGATTGTCCGCAGTTTTCTCCTGAGTCTTCACAATTTGCTTAAATACAGGATTATGAAGAGCATAAGCCGTCAGAACAGCCAAGTCGTTAGCACTTGAATAATGACCTTCAGCATCTAATCCATGCGGATTAGCAAAATGAGTATTCTTCAACCCCAGCTCCTCTGCCTTAGCGTTCATCAGGTATACAAAACCTTCTTCAGATCCGCCGCTATGCTCAGCGATCGCTGTTGCTGCATCATTTCCTGAGCGGAGCATTAGGCCATACAACATATTTTCCAGCGTCATCTCTTCACCCTGCTGTAAATAAATAGAGGAACCTTCTTTGGCGAAGGCATTCTTTCCGACTTTGACTTTGGATGTTAAATCGCCATTCTCAATAGCGACGAGGGCGGTCATTATTTTAGTCAGGCTGGCAATAAGCATAGGCTCATCTCCCCGACTGCTATACAAAATACGCCCGGATTCCACATCAATCAACGCCGCTGCCCTTGCATGCGTAGATATGGAGCTGTTCTCCGCGTGGATCGAAGTTAGCGGTGTCAGAAGCAGCAGCAAAATGCACAGTAATAAGGCGATTGGAAATTTACGGGTTTTTGTCTTCATATTTATCCTCCGGATTCTTATCGGTTCTTAAGTAAAGTGTTTAATTTCATGCTTATGTTGTACAAGTGTATGCGGACCAGCCTTAGGGTATGTCCTCTCCTTCGCGATGTTCCACACAAAATATCCCCACAAAGTGAGGCTTTGCTTCGATGCGTACTCAGGTACTTTGTGGGGGCCCCAAATATACTTTCTGATACGTCAAAAAAGGGACACCGCCTGATGAAAGGCGATATCCCCGAGGCTATTTGTTGGATTATGTGTACCTAATGTGTTGATGTTTGAGATGTACTTGGATCGGGTTTAACAGGTGCTGGTGATGCTTGTGGTGCTTGTGCTTGTGGTGCTTGTGTAGCAGATGACGCAGCTTGACCTGAAGAACTACTGCTTTGGAACATGGTCTGGATTTTGTCGATGAGCCCAGGTGTGGCATCAATGATTTTCTCGAACAAATGAGTTTGATTGTCGAGTGGCACAATGTTCACCCCATCCTTACCAACCACTAAAAAAGCAATCGGTCGGATGGAGACGCCTCCCCCGCTACCGCCACCAAAAGGAAGCATTTTGACACCGCCTTGGGAGCTTGATCCACTTATAGAATCCTCTACTTGATAATCACTACCCCCAGCAGCAAATCCAAAGGCAACTTTACTTATCGGCAGAATAATACTACCGTCAGGTGTTTGTACTGGATCTCCGACAATCGTATTAACATCTACCATGCCCTTGATATTTTCCATCGCTGTTTGCATTAAGCCCTGAATTGGATGGTCGCTCATATTGTTTCCTCCTTTGATTGAGTACGATTTCTCTTGCATCTACAGCGTTTAGCATCCCCACATTCACACATTTGTATGTAACTTTCATTCTAAACTTTGCCCGCGAGGCTCTCGTCGCATCTGTTTTAGTAACTTTCTCCACTGACCGATCCCCCCTGTCTCTCTCAAGACACGTAGAAGAAGCTGCAATAATGCGTATATGGCATAGGAGACGGACAATTTACCCTTACACACCAACTCCATTGAAAAACAATGCTCATCCTGAAAAACAGGCTTAACAAACACTCGTGGATTGTGTTTCAATTTGACCCACTGCGAAATAAATCCAACGATACTCCATTTCAGTCCCCAGACGGCTCCTGATGCTATGGCCGTATCTGCTGCATCACCAAGCGAGAAATCAGTGGACCAGTCGAACTTTGATATTTTGACATGAGATAAGGTGTCCCTGAACCATTCCTTCAATCCACGTGTGGATTTCGCTGCTAGCTGTATATTTTCCCGCCAGTGCTCGAATCTTTCTTTATCGAATTGCTCTTCTTTTACCGTATCGACACCTGTTGTCGCTGTACCTGTCTCTTTAAACTTCCCCAACACGCCTCGCTCCAATCCCTTAAAGACCAATCGGGGCAGTTCATAGTGGAGTTTGATCAGTCCAAAAAGAGTGATAACATCTAACTCGAGCAGGTCATTTTTTCCATGTTTATAGCATCGGAAGCGGAAATCGATAGATGAAGACAGAACCAGGATCATTGCCAGTACCAACAAACCGAGGGGAATTCCAAGCCATAAAGTCACGTATTTACCTCCAAGAAACCTTAATAATGGGAACCTTTGGTTTAGTATGGCAATTTAAGCTGGAAAAAATTCGGGGTTTGGTTAACAAATGTAGTTTTTCAAAAAAACAGGGACTGCCCTTAAACCATATGAATGGATTAAGGGCAGTCCCATCAATAAAAATAATTGCGGAATAACAAAAAAACTAAGGTTGCTCAATATCCTCGAACGTCATTTGAGTATCCAGCTTGTTGAACAGTAGCTGCGTCTCCTCTTCCAAATTATCAGTGGATTCGAAGTTTGATGGTTCAGGCAGCTCATTCAGACTTGCGAGACCAAAGCTCTCCAAGAATGATTTAGTCGTCCCGTATAAGATTGGACGCCCAACGGCCTCCGCACGACCTACCTCGTGGATCAAGTCCTTGTTATTCAGCGTATGAATTGCACGTTCGGATTTCACGCCTCGAATCTCTTCGATCTCCACCCGTGTAATCGGCTGACGGTATGCCACGATCGCCAATGTCTCTAATGCGGCCTGAGACAAGGTTGATCTGGATGGGGAGTAAGCCAAGCGCTCAAAATAATGGGCATGATCAGGCAATGTAGCCAGCCGATAATTCCCGGCAATTTGAACTACCTGCAATCCCCGCTCCTGTGTTACATAATCCTCTTTCAGTTCTTCTAATGCTCCAGCCGCAAGCTCTGGCCGCTGCTCCGTAATCTCGGCGACTTGCCGAACGGAGATCCCTTCATCACCTGATAGAAACAACAGGCCCTCAATAATCGATTTCAGCGTTTTGTAATCCATTGAAGTGTTCTCCTCCTCTCCACTCCATTACGATGTCATCAAACAATTTCTCTTGATAGCAAAAAATCGCCTTCATTTTCATTAGTTCCAGAATCGCAAGAAAAGTAACTACGATTTCGTGTCGCGCCATTTCATCGTGAAGCAGTGCTGAGAAGTGGAGCTTTCCGCCCTTTCCTCTGCGTTGCAGCGCATCCGATACATCACGTATACGATCTTTTACCGATATTTCGTCCCGGGTGATCCGCTGGTAAGAAGACCTTCTTGCCGCCTTACTTAGCGCTTTACGGAAAGCAGCTATAAGGTCGGACGTATGTAGTCCTTTTAGCGTATGGTCAATCTCTTCTGGCACGAATGGACCCAGATCCTCCGGCTCCTTCGTAAAAATCAAGCTCCGTTCGCTCTCCATATCCATTAAATGAACAGCAATACTCTTGAATTTACGATACTCAATCAGTCGCTGAACGAGTTCAGCTCGTGGATCAAATTCATCATCTTCGTAATATTCAAAATCATCGATCTCAATGACCGGTGGTTTGGGCAGCAATAGCTTGCTCTTTATAGATAATAGGGTTGCGGCCATCACGAGAAATTCACTCGTAATATCCAGTTCAAGCTCCTGCATGCTTCGCAGGTATTCCATATACTGTTCGGTGATCTCGGCGACCGGAATGTCCTGGATGTCGATTTCCGCCTTATCAATTAAATGCAAGAGCAGATCCAGCGGACCTTCAAACGTTTCCAGCTTGTACAATACAGTCACGAAGCATCCTCCCGCCAAAAAAAGTAAAGTGCAGCGTCCATTGGACGCTACACAAGTAGAAAGGGCTCTTATAATCCATGCTTTCTTCTTATATTATAAATAAGCACGAATTCGACTGATTCGTCAATAGCTGTCTTACTTAAACAGTTTGTTAAGATTTGCCATTTCAATCGCAGCAGTCGCAGCATCCCAGCCTTTATTTCCGGCTTTGGTTCCTGAGCGTTCAATGGCTTGTTCAATATTTTCAGTAGTAACTACCCCAAAAATCGTCGGCACACCGGTTTTAAGATTGATCGCGGCTACCCCTTTAGCGACTTCATTACATACATAATCATAGTGCGTTGTGGATCCACGGATAACTGTTCCTAAAGTAACTACCGCGTCGTATTTGCCGCTTTCAGCCATTTTTTGAGCGATCAACGGAATTTCAAACACGCCTGGAACCCAAGCTACATCTACCTCTTCATCGCCAACACCGTGGCGTTTAAATGCATCCAATGCACCGGTCAAAAGCTTGCTTGTAATAAATTCATTAAAACGTCCTACTACGACCCCGTATTTTAACCCCTCAGAAACTAAATGTCCTTCTAAATATTTCGGCATATCAATCATCTACCCTTCGTTTTTTTATTGTGTGTGGTTATACTTTCGAATCCTCATTTTGTTCGATGTCATCAAAAGACAACAAATGCCCAAGCTTCGCCTGCTTTGTATGGAGATAATTGGTATTATCCTTATTCTCCGGCATTTGTATCGGCACGCGTTCAACAACTTCCAATCCATAACCTTCCAACCCTTTGATCTTCCGAGGGTTGTTTGTTAGGAGGCGAATTTGGCGTACACCTAAATCCTTCAGAATCTGTGCACCGATCCCATAATCACGCAAATCTGCTGGAAAACCAAGCTTTAGATTCGCATCTACAGTATCGAGTCCTTCCTCTTGAAGCTTGTAGGCTCGGAGCTTATTAATAAGACCAATTCCTCTACCTTCTTGACGCATATAGAGTAACACGCCTCTACCGGTAGCTTCGATCTGCCGAAGAGCCGCTTCAAATTGCGGGCCGCAATCGCAGCGATGGGAGTGGAATACGTCTCCCGTCAAGCATTCGGAATGTACACGTACTAACACTGGTTCATCACCAGAAATATCGCCCTTCACCAAAGCTACATGTTCTTTATCATCCACTTCATTCGTATAAGCAATCGTCTGAAACTCACCGAAATCGGTAGGCAGACGCACGGACACCTCGCGATTAACGAGTTGTTCCTTTTCGTTCCGGTAGTGAATTAGATCCTTGATACTGATCAACTTAAGATCATGCTTCTTTGCAATCTCAACCAGATCAGGCAGCCGGGCCATCGTGCCATCTTCCTTGATAATTTCGCAGATTACACTGGCTGGATAAGCACCACACATACGGGCTAAATCAACAGCAGCCTCGGTATGTCCGGAACGGCGCAGTACGCCGCCTTTTTTCGCGATCAGCGGGAACATATGGCCAGGTCTACGGAAGTCAGATGGCTTAGCTTTCGGGTCAATCATAGCCTTTACAGTCAAGGATCTTTCCCCTGCAGATATACCAGTAGTTGTATCTTTATGGTCAACGGACACAGTAAAAGCAGTCCCATGATTATCCGTATTGTGGCTGACCATAGCCTGAAGTTCAAGCTCTTCCGCTCGCTCTGCGGTAATTGGCAGACAGACCAAACCACGTCCCTCAGTGATCATAAAATTTATGACTTCTGGTGTTGCCCGTTCGGCAAGTGCTATAAAATCCCCTTCATTCTCACGATCTTCATCGTCCACCACGATGATGACTTTGCCGCGCATTAAATCATATATAGCTTCTTCAATCGGGTCCAAGACACTTTCCTTCTTCGATTGTTCGCTCATGATTCTATCCTCCTAATAGCTTTACGAAGCGTTGTTTCCTTCTTCGTAAGCTTACTCTTTATTTAAACAAATCCGTTCGCCGCCAAGAAATCACGACTAATCCCTGAACTGCTATCACTTTCTTCATCCTGTGCAGCNNATGATCGACATATTTGCCAAGGACATCACACTCTATATTTACACTATCCCCTGCCCGCTTGTAAGTTAGCACGGTTTCCCCTAACGTATGCGGAATGATGGATACAGCAAGCGATGAAGCCGTCGTCTTTACTACCGTTAAGCTAATGCCATCGATCGTGACCGACCCTTTAGGAATGATGTATTTGAACAGCGATTTGCGATCTGGCGCAATCTCATATACTACTGCATTCTGATCACGCTTTACGCCTTTGATGACGCCTGTTCCGTCTACATGTCCCTGAACAATATGTCCTCCAAATCGACCACCGGCTGCCATTGCTCGCTCCAGATTCATCCGACTGCCAGGACGTAGCTCCTTCAGGTTACTGTTTCGATAGGTCTGAGGCATGACATCCACTGTAAAATAGTTCTCGCCTAAAGTTGTCGCTGTAAGACAGACACCGTTAACCGACACGCTATCACCAATTTTCAGGTCATCCATGATGACCGAAGCGGCAATGTTCAGCACCATCATTTCTCCACCGGTGGAGACACTTCTCAAAGTGCCAACTTCCTCAACTAATCCAGTGAACATGCTTTCCCTCCTAGGAGTTTTGTGTGAGTAACACTTCTCCGCAATCTCTCCGAACAAAACTTGCTCCGGAAGCATAAGCTTTAGCGCACCGGAGTGCCGCTGATACATACATTATCACCGAGCACTTTTACTTCCAATCCCTCCAGAGAAATCGCATCCTTCATCAGCTCTACACCAGGAAATACGAAGGTCCCTTTCGCTTCAGCACCGCCGCCGACAATCTTTGGAGCGAAGAAGAGAATCACTCGATCAACCAGCCCACTCTCCAGCATCGCGCCATTTAGCGTACCTCCGCCTTCAAGTAAAATCGATCCAATTTCCATCTCGCCGAGCGTTACCATAGCAGCCTTCAAATCCACTCGTGATCCTGCTCCGCTAACAACGATTTGGACACCTGCCTCTAGCAGTGCTGCTTTTTTTGTAGCGTCTGAGGCTTCTGTTGTCACGATAATAGTAGGCGCTAGACCGTCACTTACAACTGCCGAATCCAAAGGAATACGTAGTCCAGAATCAATTACAATCCGTACCGGATTAATACCCGGCACTTCCGTTCTTGTCGTTAGTGAAGGATTATCTGCAATCACTGTATTCACACCGACCATAATTCCCTGATGCCGATGCCGCAGCGTATGTACGATCTCCCGCGCATCTCCATTCGAAATCCATTTACTGTCACCGGATTTGGTAGCTAGGTTGCCATCAAGCGTACTAGCACTCTTCAACGTAACGAAAGGCTGTTTTGTCAAAATATATTTGATAAACCGCTCATTTAGCCGTAGTGCACGGTCACGCAGCAGCCCTACCTCGACTTCAATGCCATGCTCACGCAGCATATGAATCCCGCGACCCGCCACCTGAGGGTTAGGGTCTTCACAAGCAACTACAACTCTGGCTACTCCCTCGTCGATCAGCCTTTGGCTGCAAGGCGGAGTCTTACCATAATGGCTGCATGGTTCCAGTGTGACATAGGCAGTGCTGCCCTGAGCCTGACCGGCCGCCATATTCAAGGCATGCACCTCAGCATGACCTGTTCCGCGCTGCAAATGAGTTCCAAGTCCAATCATAGCTCCATTCTTTACAACAACGCAGCCAACAACAGGGTTAATTCCTGTCTGTCCTTGGGCCCGTTCTGCCATATCCAGCGCTAACGACATATAAAACTCGTCATTCATGTTGTCCATCTCGTCCTCCATATCCACTTACTGTCTATCTGAT